>JBEARB010000033.1:0-5434 GCA_041163625.1 Pseudomonadota bacterium
CGATTGAAGGCGCTGAACGGGGGCTTCTGGCAGAACACCTACGCCGCCTCGTCCGACGCCGAATACTGGGCCGAGGGCGTGCAGAGCTGGCTCGGCGACAACCTCGAGGCCGACCCGCCCAACGGCATCCACAACCACGTGAACACGCGCGCCGAGCTGCTCGCCTACGATCCGGGACTGGCGGCCTTCGTCGCCGCGATCCTCGACCCGACGCCCTGGCCGCTGCGCTGCAGCCTCGAGCCGACGGCGACGCCGGCGAGCTGGCCAATCCTGCCCGATCCCGAACAGGCGAGCTGCACTTACGAGCGCGTGTGGCTGCAAGACCTCGGCTGCGACGCGCCGCTGCAGGGCACCGCGGGCGAGGCGACGGTCTTCGAGTTGGTGCATCGCGGCACGACCGCGCTCGTCGCCGACGAATTCGGGCCGGACGGCGCGGTGCTGCAGAGCGTGACCCTGGCGCCGCGGTCGCAGGTGACACGAGCGACCGCGGCCGGACGGCGCTGGCGACTGCGGTCGCCCGAGGGGGCCTGCGTCGCGGTCGTGCAGATCGCGGCCGGAGCGGAGCGCAGTCGATACGCGAACGAGCCACCGCCGGACTGAGCCGCCTCTGCTGGGTGCGGTCGAATCGCGGGGACGCCCGGCGCGTTGGGTCGATGGGCAGACCTGCGCGGCGGACCGTGACGTCGCCGCAGAACGGAGGTTTCCGTGCTCGACTCGACCCACCGATGCCGCATCGGCCCCATCGCTTCGCTGCTGGCCGCCGTCTTCGCGACCCTGGCCCTGGCGGTCCCCGACGTGGCCTGGGCCGGCAAGCTCGACAAGGTCCGCAAGCGCACCAAGGGCAGCTCCACGTCGTCCAAACACAAGGGCCGTTCGAGCAGTGACGCGAGCTACGGTGGCGGTGGTGGCGACGAGTTCGGGATGGCGATGCTGGTGCTCGCCTCGCCTTGGTGGCTGCCGCACATGGCCGTCGGTGACCGCATCGGCCGCACCTTCGCCTTCGACTCGCACCCCTACGCCGGCGGCTACGACGGCTTCGTCCACGTCGCCGGGCAGAGCGCGCCGATGGCGGGCGGCGACGGTGGACGCTCGCTGCTCGGCCGCGGCGCGGCGATGCAGGCCGCGGTCGAAGGCGGCTGGCTGGATCCGACGATGCAGCGTGTCGGGCTCTCGGCCCGCATCTCCGGGCACCACCGCTTCGAGATCGAGACCGCCTGGTCCGGCTACCAGGAGCTGCTCGGGCCGGCCGAGCGCGCGTCGGGCCGGGTGGTCGACGCGCTGTGGATCGGCGACGTCAACGTGACGTGGCTGCACGCGGTCGGCGAGTCGGTGCTGATTCGCTCTGGTGGCGGTATCCGGTCGATGGTCGACGCCGGCGAGACGACGCTCGGCGTGAACCTGACCTACGGCATGGACATCTTTCCGGTGCAGCCGCTGGTCATCTCGCTCAGCGGCGATATCGGCACCGTCGGCCAGGCGCTCTATCGCGGCGTGCGCGCCACCCTTGGCTTCATGGTCGGCCGGGTCGAGATCTACGGCGGCTACGACGGCGCCTGGGTCGACGAGATCAGCCTCGGCGGCGGCCTCTTCGGCGTGCGCGCCTGGCTCTGAGCGAGCGCCGGCGAGGTCTCGGCCGCCGTGGGCTCAGCTACCGAAATGCGGTAGGAACCAGAACGCGGCCAGCACCACCAAGGTCGGTGCCGCCGCGGCGATCAGGAGCTGGATGGGCGAGATGCCGTCCGCACCGAAGTTGTCCTTCAGGATGCCGTAGCCGGCGGGGTTCGGTGCGTTGGCGATGACGGTGAGGCCGCCGCCCGCGACAGCGCCGGCGACCAGCGCGTAGCGATCGGCGAGCGCCATCCCATCGACCTGGCTGCCGAGGTAGGTGAGGGCGGCGTTGTCCGTGACGGCCGTCAACGAGGCCGTGCCGAGGAAGAGCGCCGCCGAGTCCAGGCCGGAGATCAGCGGCTGTAGCCACCAACGCTGGAACGAGCCGAGCACGACCAGCCCGCCGAGGAAGAACGCGACCAGCAGCGCCTCGCGCAGCTTGAGTTCGTCCTGGAACTCGCCGGTGACGTCGACCACGCCGAGGAAGAAGAGCAGCAGCCCGAGGAAGACGACCATGTGGTGAGCGTAGAAGACGACGCCCGCCATGATCGCGAGGTGCGCGACGATGAGCCAAATCGGGACCGGCCTCGGGTCGACAGGGTGGTGGGTGTGGGCCATGCGGTCGGCGAGCCCTGCGAGTTCGCGGCGGAACAGGAAGGTCAGGGTGGCTGCGTTGATCACCACCGCGATGGCCGCTTTCCAGCCGAAATGGCCGAGCATGAAGCCGACGTCCCAGCTCCAGGTGCGCGCGACCATCAACACCGGCGGGGCTGCGAAGTTGGTCAAGGTGCCGCCGATGCTCACGTTGACGAAGAGCGTCCCGACGATCGCGTAGGAGAAGCGCTCCGAGAGGCCGTGATCGAAAAAACGCCGCTTGAGGATCAGCGCGGTGACCGTCATCGCCGCCGGGCCGGTGATGAAGCCGCCGAGCAACGGTCCGAGCACCAGGGCGGTCGCGAAGAAGCTGAGGTGATCGGGGACGGGCAGCCGCTTCGCCACGAATCGGACCAAGCGAGTGGCCACCTCGATGACCGGGCGCGACGCCGCCATCGTCATGATCGCGAAGACGAACGCGGGCTCGGTGAAGTCCAGCCGCCGGTCGGGCAGCTTGCCCTCGAGCAGGTCGATCGCGCGCTGTGGATGCTCGAGGAAGGCGAGTCCGACGAGCAGCACGCCGGCCCAGAGGCCGAAGACGACTTCGACCTCGCCGAGCAGTTCGAGGACGTTCCGCAACGGCGTGCCGTCCGGTCGACGGTGCGCGAGCACCTCGAGCCGCTTGACGGAAAACGTATGCAGCACGGCCAGGCCGAAGAGGACGGCGGCGAGCGACTCGATGGGGGTGGGAGAGAGCGGCGGCAATGAGGCTCCTACCGTCGCGACGCGGACGGGTCGAACTTGTACCCCGTTCCGCGGACCGAGAGGAAGTAGCGGGGATGCGCCGGCTCGGGCTCGAAGAGCTTGCGCAGTCGCACCACGAAGTTGTCGACGGTGCGCGTGTTCGGATAGTTGGCCAGCCCCCACACACTCTCGAGCAGCTCCTGCCGCGAGAGCGCGCGTCCGGCGTGTTGGCCGAAGTAGCGGAGCAGATCGAGCTCGAGTCGGGTAAGGCGCACGGGTTCGCCGCCCATCTCGGCCTCCATCGCCGCAAAATCGATGACGGCATCGCCGAAGCGCAGCTCGTCCGGGGCGGCCGGCCCGCCGGACTCGTTGCGGCGGTCCCATTGGATGCGGCGCAGCTGGCTGCGGACCCGGGCGAGCAGTTCGTCGAGCGAGAACGGCTTGACCAGGTAGTCGTCGGCGCCGGCCTCGAGCCCGCGCACGCGGTCGTCCGGGGCCGAGCGAGCGGTGAGCATGATCACAGGCGTGAAGTTGCCCGCCTCGCGCTGCTGGCGACAGAGCGTGAACCCGTCCGCGTCGGGCAGCATGACGTCCAACACGATCACGTCGTAGCGCACCCGCGCCAAGAGCTGTTCGGCCTCGCGGGAGGTCTCCGCGACGTCCACCTCCAGGCCTTCGAGCTCGAAATTCAGCCGTAGGCCTTCGGCGAGGTGCTTCTCGTCCTCGACGACCAGCAGGCGCGCGCCGGAACCGATGACGGTGACGGGCTGGTTCACGCGGTCTCCTCGTCCGGCGCCGGTGCCGGTCGGCGTCCAGGTAGCACGATTCGCACTTCGGTACCCAGCCCCGGGCCGTCCGAATGCAGACGAAGCTTGCCGCCGAGCTCTTGGACCAGGGCCGCGACGACGTACAGGCCCAAGCCCGTGCCGCGGCGGCGGCGGACCTCCTCGCCGGCGCCGCGGTGAAAGCGCTGCACGACACGCGGCAGCTCACTCGAATCGATGCCGATCCCTCGGTCCTGGATGCACACCTCGATCCGCTCTTGGCTCTTAGGCGTGGCCAGCACGTGGATCTCAGGTGGCGGGTCGGAATATTTGATGGCGTTGTCGATCACGTTGCCGAGGATCGTCTCGAGCGCGACCCGTTCGGTGCGTAGCACGAGGTCCGGCGGGATCTCGATGCGGACGGCCTCGGGTTCGAGGCGATGTCGGTGCGCGACTCGCCGGGCGACCTCCTGCACCATCGGCAGCAAGGCTTCGTCCCGAAGGTCGTGACCGCCACGCTCGTGCGCCAGGCGGCCCGCCTCGAGGACGCTCTCGATGAAGAACGAGAGCCGCTCGACGTCGGCAAGCATCATCCCGCGCAGCCCTTCCCGCCGCGTCTCGTCCAAGCCCGTGCGACCCAGCGTCTCCAGGCCGAGCCGGATGCTCGCCAACGGGCTCTTCAGCTCGTGGGTCACCGAGTCGATGAAGCGATCCTGACGTCGCACCTCCTGCGTCTCCGACACCAGAAAGACGGCGAAGAGCACCAGCACGACCATGATGAAGGCGAAGGCGACCGAGCCGAGCACGATCAGCCAGGTGTTCGCGCTGACCTCGGGACCGAGTTCGTACTCGCGCACGACGATCAGCAGCCAGAACACCAGCAGCGTAATCGACAACGCGACGGCGACACTCGAGAGCACGATGGGCAGCGACAGCGATCGGCGCGAACGAGCCATGCCGCGGATGGTGGCGCGCCTCGCTTCGACAGGCAACGCGCCGACCGCCGCAGCGGTCCGAATGCGCGGCGTGGCTGCGGCGTTGGAGGAGGGCGGCGCGGCGATGATGGCGCGCCGGACGCGCGGTTGCCGCCCCTCGGGCGAGGGGATAGGCTCTGCGCCCCGACGCCGAGCCCGTGCCTCGCAGAGGAGTCTTCATGTCCATCCTGCCTCGTTTCGCCCTTCGTCGCGCCGCCCTGACGCTGGCCCTGGTCGCGACGCCGCTCGCCGCATCGGCCGCCGGCGCCGAGAAGCCCGCGGCGCCGGCCGCGCCCGACGCCAACGCCGCCGAGATGCAGTCGACGATCAAGCGACTCATCGGCGCGGTCCGCTACAAGCGCGACAGCACGGCGCTCTCGACCTTCGCGGGCGCGGAGCAGGCCGAGTTCCTGGCCGGTTCCTACTGGGCCAAGGCGACCGACGCGCAGAAGACCGAGTTCGTCTCGCTCTTCCATCAGATGTTCGCGAGCATCGCGTTCCCGCGCATCCGCCAGAACTTCGAGAAGCTCGAGACCATCCTCTACGACAAGCCGACGGTCCGGGGCGACAAGGCCACGCTCGGCTCGACCATCGTGATCCTGCACCCGGTCAAGAAGCAGGAGATCGTGGCGACCTACGACCTCATCAAGAAGGACGGCAAGTGGCTCGTCGTCGACGTGACGGTCAAGGGCGACAAGTCGATGCTGACCAATATCCGCGACGAGCAGGTGCAGAAGCTGCTCGCCAAGG
>JBEARB010000034.1:0-19705 GCA_041163625.1 Pseudomonadota bacterium
GATCTCCGCTCCCTTGCCGCCCTGGTTGGGCACCGGCAGCAGCGTGTACGCGGCGTGGTGGCCTTCGGGCGCCATCGAGGGGTCGGTCAGCGTCGGCACATGCAGGTATTGCGAGAAATCCTCGGCGAGCACGCGGCGGTCGAAGATATCGCCGAGCAAGCCCTCGTAGCGCGGCCCGAGCAGGATGTTGTGGTGCGCGAGCGGCAGCTGCTCGCCCGGGCGCGCGCGGAATCCGAAGTAGAGCACGAAGAGCGACATCGACCAGCGCATCCGGTCGATGCGGAAATCGCTGTTCCAGAAGCGCTTCTCGTCGCCGAGCAGGCGCTTGTACGTGGTCGCGTAGTCGGCGTTGCTGACCACGATGTCCGCGCGCAGTTCCTCGCCGCTCTGCAGGCGAATCCCCAC
Organism: Pseudomonadota bacterium; assembly: GCA_041163625.1. Taxonomy (GTDB): domain Bacteria; phylum Myxococcota_A; class UBA9042; order UBA9042; family UBA9042; genus JACKFC01. The sequence continues at coordinate 406 of JBEARB010000034.1, forward strand.
GGCGCGGCGGCGGCCGTCCTCGCCCGGCTCGACCAGGATGCGCTCCACCGGCGTCGAGAGCCGCAGCGTGCCGCCGAGCTCGACGTGCTTGCGCGCGAAGCCCTCGACCAGCGCGCCGGTGCCGCCCTTGACGTAGTGGATGCCCCAGGTCTTCTCGACGAAGTGGATCATCGCGTAGATCGCCGGCACCGAGAGCGGGTTGCCGCCGACGAGCAGCGTCTCGAAGCTGAACACCTGGCGCAGCTTGTCGCTGCGGAAATAGCGCTTCGCAAAGCCGAACAGGGTCCGCACGGCGTCGAGCTTCAGCAGGTCGCCGACCACGCGCATCATGTCCGCCGGACGGGTGAAGTGGGTGTAGCCGAGCTCGAGAAAGCCGCGGCGGAAGATCGCCTCGGCGTCGCGGTGGAAGCGCTCGTAGCCCTCGAGGTCCTCGGGCGCGATGGCGGCGATTTGCTCACGCGTCCGCTCGGGGTCGCCGTCGTAGTCGAAGATCGTGCCGTCCTGCCAAGCGATCCGATAGAACGGCGCGATGGGTACGATCTCGCAATAGCGCGAGGTCGCGGGGCCGCCCGAGACGCCCTCGCGGATGCGGGCTTCCGGCGCGAGCACCTCCGCCGGGAAATCGGCCGCGTCCAGCCGCGGGTCGTCGCGCTGCAGCGCGAACAACTCCTCGATGAAGTGCGGCACGGTGATGACCGTCGGTCCCATGTCGAAGCGGAAGCCGTCCTGCTCCCGCACGTAGGCGCGGCCGCCCGGCTTGTCCAAGGCCTCGACGATGGTGGTGTCGAAGCCCATCGCGCCCAGGCGGATGCCCAAGCTGAGGCCTCCGAACCCTGCCCCGATGATGATCGCCTTCGGCCGCCGGCCCCCCACAGCACGTCCTGTCACATCACGCATTGCACCCTCGCTCGCGCACCCCGCGCTCTCGTGGGATGCACGTCCTGTCGCGGAGGTGCGTGTACGGGTTTTTGCAGGCGCGATGGGTGTCACTACACGCGAGGGCTGCGGCGCTGGCACGGCCCGAGGACGCCCGTCGTTGGATCCGCCTCGGCTGGGAGCTCTTGCTCGCCGGGCAGCCGGTCGAGGCGACGATGCCGCTGCAGCGCGGCATGACGCTGGCACCGATGATGCCCATCGCGCCGGTGCTGCTGCTGTTGGCCCACGGCCTTGCGGGTGACGTCGAGGGCGCGCAGTCTCTACTCGACGGGATCGGCTCCGAAGACCTCCTGGAGCCGTTGCTCCAATAAGATGGGCGCGCTTGAGTTCCTCTCTCTCCCAACGTGATGCCGTTCGATTCGGCTTCTGGTACGTGCTGGCGATCGGCTCGCTCGGCTCGTTGCATCCCTTCCTGGCGCTCGCGCTCGGCCGCGAGGGGATGGCGCCCGCCACGATCTCGGCTTTGTTGGCGTTGTTCCCCGCTGGATTGCTGGCGTCCGGGCCGCTCTTCGCCGCGCTGACCGAGCGCAGCGGCCGCACCGGTCCGTGGCTGCGCGCAGCGGCGATCTTGGCGGCGGTCTCGGCGGCCGCGATGGCGCTCGCGCCGGGGCCGGTCGTACTCGCCGTCGCGCTCGGCGCGTTCGCGCTGCTGCGTGCGCCGCTCTATCCGCTCGTCGACGCCTTGGTCCTCGGAGCGCTCGGAGCGCGGCGCGATCGCTACGGTCAACTGCGGCTCTGGGGGTCGCTCGCCTTCATCGTCGCGGTGCAGGTGGTCGGCGCCGCCGTCGAGCGTTGGCCGCGCGCGCCGCAAGCCACGACCGCGGCGTTGATGGCGGGTTGTGCGCTGCTCGCCTTCTCGATGCCAGAGCCGCCGGCCGAAGCCGCCGCAGCCCTGCGCGCCCGGGCCGGATTGCTGCGAGATCCCTCGCTCCGCGTGCTCTGGCCGGTGGCGACGCTGCTCGGCTTGGCGACCTCGATGTACGACTTCTTCTTCGCCGTGCACCTCGAGGCGCTCGGTGGCGCGGCCGGCTTGGCCGCGGTCGCGATGGGCGGCGGCGTCGCACTGGAGGTCGCGGTGATGGCCGTCGCGCCGGCGCTGGTCGGTCGCTTCGGCGCCGTGGCCCTGATCGGCTTCGCCGCCGCGGTCGGCGTCGTGCGTTGGGTGGCCACCGCGATGCTCCGCGAGCCGGTCTGGGTCGCCGCCCTCCAATCACTGCACGGCTTGAGTTTCGGGTTGTTCTGGGTCGCGGCCATGGCCTTCGTCGGCGAGCGTGCGCCCCCTGGTCGACGCACCGCGGCCACGGCGCTGCTCATGGCGACCAACGCCGGTGCCGGTCCGCTGACGGCCATGCCGCTGGCCGCCTGGGTTTTGCCAACCTTCGGAACCGAAGCACTTTTCGTCGTCAGCGCAGTGGCCAGCGTGCTCGCTTTCTTGACGCTGTCTCTTGGCAGCCGGTCGGGGAATATGGGAAAGTAAACAGGCGTGGGAACAATCCTATACCGCGCCATTACAACTCAGCCCTCCCACGCACGGAGACGACGTCATGCGAATCCTCACGGGTCGTTTTGTCGCGTTGAACCGAGTCGCCTGGATGCTAGGCCTGCTCGTTGCCCTCTCGGCCTGTGACGGCGGCTCCACCGCGCCCGCCAAGGACACTGCCACCGCGCAGGACGTCGACGACGACGGCATCGTGACGGACGCGGGCGACACCGCCGCGGCCGACACCGTCGAAACGGCGGATGGCCAAGACTCCGACACCGGCGCGCTCGATGGCGAAGACTCCGGCGCGGGCACCGACGCGGCCGACACCGCCGATTCCGCCGACGCGAGCGCCTGTCCGGGCGCGCCGGGCTGCGCCTGTACCGAAGACAGCGAGTGCACGCAGATCGCGCTCTGCGTCCCGGCGGCCGACGGCACCTCGAGCTGCGCCACCCCGTGCACGGCCGCGACGCCGTGCGGCGGCACGGGCCAGAGTTGCGCCGCGGTCGAGGTCGCTGGCAGCAGCGTCGACGTCTGCGTCGATGCCGACGCCTCGCTCTGCGCCCCCTGCGCCACCGACGCCGATTGCGCGGTGCCGGGCGGCGACGCGAGCTGCCTGCGTCAAGGCGGCGCCGGTGCCTTCTGCGCGAGCGCGTGCACCTCGGACGCCGATTGTGCCGACGGCTACGTCTGCGGTCAGGGCCAAGACGCCGACGGCAAGACCCTCGACGGTTGCGTGCCGAAGGACGCGGCCGTCTGCACCTGCTCCGGCTGGGCCAAGGCTGCCGGCACCACCACCACCTGTTGGGCGAGCGGGTTGCCCGGCTGCACTGCGAGCATCGGCTGCGAAGCCGCGGGTCTGCAGGCGTGTGCCGCCGCCGCCGCTCAGGCCGAAGCCTGCAACGGCAAGGACGACGATTGCGACGGCCAGACCGACGAGCTGCCCAGCGAGGGCGTGCTCTGCGACGACGGCAACCCCTGCACCGACGACGCCTGCGGCGGCGGCGTCTGCCTCGCCACCCCGACGACGGCGACCTGCGACGACGGCGACAAGTGCACCGAGGGCGAAGCCTGCGCTGGCGGCGCCTGCGTCGGCGGCCTGCCCGCCATGTGCGACGACGGCAACCCCTGCACCGACGACAGCTGCGACACGGCCACCGGCTGCGTGAACCTGCCGAACAAGGCGACCTGCGACGACGCGGATGCGTGCACCGAGAACGACGCCTGCGCGCTCTCGCTCTGCGGCGGTGCGACGGTCACCTGCGACGACGGCGACCCCTGCACCGACGACAGCTGTGATCCGGCGACCGGCTGCAAGCACAGCGGCAACACTGCCCCGTGCAACGACGGCGACGCCTGCACCGAGAAGGACGCCTGCCTCGCCGGCAAATGCGCCGGTGCGTCGAAGAACTGCGACGACAGCAACCCGTGCACCACCGACAGCTGCGACGACAAGGTCGGCTGCCGCAACATCGCCAACATCGCGGCGTGCGACGACGGCGATGCCTGCACCACCGGCGACGTCTGCAAGGACAGCAAGTGCATCGGCGGCGCCGCCAAATGCGACGACGGCAACCCGTGCACCGACGACGCCTGCGACAAGACGACCGGCACCTGCACGCAGACCGCGAATACGGTCTTCTGCGACGACGGCGATCCCTGCACCGAGAAGGATGCATGCGCCGCGAAGAAGTGCGCCGGCAAGCCGATGGCCTGCGAAGGCACGAGCTGCCAGGTCGGCACCTGCCAGGCGGGCAAGTGCGCGCTGCTGCCGAAGGATTGCGACGACGGCAACCCCTGCACCACCGACAGCTGCGACGCCAAGGCCGGCTGCGCCACCTTCCCGGTGGTCAACTGTGGCCTCGGCAAGCCGCTCGCGCTGCCCTACACCGAATGGTTCGCCTGTAATTCACAGAGCGCCTTCTTGTGGCAATTCGACAACGCTCAGCAGTCGCCGGGGTGGGCGATCGACGCGACGCCCGCGTTGCCGGGGGCCGCGACCTCGACCTGTGCACTCAACTTCAATGACGGGAAGAACTTCGATTGCAAGACCGGCTCGACCAAGGTGCTGGGCACCGCGACCTCGCCGCCGATCGACTTGACCAAGGCCAAGGCGCCCAAGTTGACCTACAAGATGGCCGGCAACTACGAGTCGGGTATTTGGGATAACCTCGCCGTGCTGATCAGCACCGACGCGGGCCAGAGCTGGAAGACCATCGCGGCGGACGTCCCGCCAGCGCTCGACTCGACCACGCCCTACCGCACGGACAGCTACGACCTGACCGCGCATGCCGGCTCGGTCGTGCTGCTGCGCTTCGAGTTCAAGACCACCGATTGCATCTCGAACAGCGGGACCGGTCCGTTCATCGACGTGCTCTCGATCGCCGAGGCGTCCGGCTGCACCGTCGACGCGCAATGCTTCGACGGCAACGCTTGCACGGCCGATACCTGCGACAAGGCGACCGGCACCTGCAAGAACACTGCGCAGCAGGGTCAGGTCTGCGACGACGGCAACTTCTGCACCGCCAACGACGCCTGCACCGCCGACGCGACCTGCAAGGGCACGCCGGCGGTCTGCGACGACAACAACCCGTGCACCGACGACAGCTGCGAACCGACGACCGGCAAGTGCAGCGTCAAGGCGAACAAGGGCGGCTGTGACGACGGCGCCAAGTGCACCGCGGGCGATGCGTGCGTCGACGGCGTCTGCAACGCCGGCAAGCCGCTCTCGTGCGACGACGGCAACCCCTGCACCAGCGACGCCTGTGACGTGCAGACCGGTCTGTGCTCGTTCCAGCCGATCGTCGGCTGCTCGCAGCCGTGCAAGAACGCGTTGGTCTGCGACGACGGCAACCCCTGCACGGCCGACACCTGCGACACCGCCACGGGCAAGTGCAGCCACGCCCCGCTTGCTGCCGGTTCGCTCTGCGCGGACCTGCAGACCTGCGGCGCGACCGGTGCCTGCTCGCCGATCTCGCCGAAGGGCTGGGCCGCGTCGATCCACACCAGCGCCGGCGCCTACCACAACTGCGCGCTGCTGACCGACGGCACCGTCGCCTGCTGGGGCGACAACATCTCCGGACAGATCGGCAACGGCACCACGACCGACCAGAAGACGCCGGCCGTGGTCAAGGGTCTCAAGGACGTCGTCGCGGTCGGTGTCGGCAGCTACACCACCTGCGCCGTGACCAAGGACGGCAAGCTCTGGTGCTGGGGCGACAACTACTACCACCAGCTCGTCGACGGCACCACGACCGACGCCAAGGAGCCCAAGCAGATCCCGGGCATCGACTCGGTCAAGGCGGTGGCGGTCGGCTACGGTCACGTCTGCGCGCTCAAGATCGACGGCACGCTCTGGTGCTGGGGTCGCGGCCTGGACGGCGAGCTCGGCCACGGCGACAGCCTGACCTACGACAAGCCCAAGCGCGTCGAGGGGCTGACCGGCGTCCGCGCCGTGCGCGCCGGCTACTACAACACCGCGGTGTTGCGCGAGGACGGCTCGGTCTGGACCTGGGGCTACAACCTCAGCTACGAGACCGGCGTCAGCAGCACGGCCGACGTGACGGTGCCGACTCTGCGCAAGGAGCTCGGCATCGCGGTCGACCTCGCCGTCGGCTACAACGACATCTGCGCGCTCTCGGGCGCGGGCGTCGTGCGCTGCGTCGGCGACGACGGCAACGGCCAGCTCGGCAACGGCGACGTGACCATCGGCGACAACAAGGACGGCGCGATCTTCGGCATCGACGGCGTCGCGGCGCTCTCGGTCGGCTACTACAACACCAGCGTGATCCGCAACGACGGCCGCAACTGGACGGCGGGCGACGGCTACTACGGCCAGCTCGGCGTCGGCACCACCACCGACAGCCACGTGCCGGTGTTGCGTGCCAACCTCGACAACCTGATCGACGTCGCTGCCGGCCGCTACCACGTCTGCGTGCTGCGCGCCGACGGCCAGGTCTGGTGCTCGGGCGACAACGCCAACGGACAGATCGGCAACGACAGCACGGTCGACGCCACCGTCGCCGTGCGCGCCTTCGGTGGCCCCTGCAAGGCCAACAGCGAGTGCGCCGACACCGACGTCTGCGTGGTCGAGACCTGCGACGCGGGCGTCTGCAAGGGCACCGACGCCGCCGAGAAGACCAAGTGCGACGACGGCGACGACTGCACCGTCGGGGACGCTTGTGACGGCAAGGGCGCCTGCGCGTCGCAGCCGAAGGATTGCGCCGACGCCGACGCCTGCACCCTGCTGCCGGCCTGCGAGCCGGGTGGCAAGTGCGTACAGACCGCCAAGGTCGACTGCGACGACGGCAACGATTGCACCGCCGACGCCTGCGATCCCAAGACCGGTGCCTGCAATCACACCGCGATCCCGGGCTGCAAGCTGCCGTGCAAGCAGGACGGCGACTGCAACGACGGCATCGCCTGCACCGCCGACAGCTGCGTCGCCGGCTTCTGCGAGGCCAAGGTCGGCAACGACGGCACGGTCTGCGCCGAGACCTCGGCGTGCGCGCAGGGGGCCTGCACGCCGATGAAGCTCGCCGGCTGGGCGAAGAACATCGTCTCGGGCAACAACGCCTACCACACCTGCGCGGTGCTCGCCGACGGCTCGGCCTCGTGCTGGGGCTACAACAGCAACGGCCAGCTCGGCGACGGCACCACGACCAACAGCGGCGTGCCGGTGGCGGTCAAGGATCTCAAGGGCATCAAGGACATGTCCGCGGGCTACCACCACACCTGCGCCATCACCGAGGACGGCAAGGCATGGTGCTGGGGCGACAACGCCTACGGGCAGCTCGGCAACGGCGACAAGGTCGACCAGAAGACGCCCGTGCAGGTCGCCGGTCTCGGCAGCGCCGTGATGATCCGCGCCGGCTACTACCACACCTGCGCGCTGCTCACGGACAAGAGCGTCTGGTGCTGGGGCTACAACAGCGACGGCCAGCTCGGCGACGGCACGACGACGACCTCGACCGCCCCGGTCAAGGTGATCGGCGGTGCCAAGGACATCGGCGTCGGCTACTACCACGCCGCCGCGCTGCTCGAGGACGGAACCGTCTGGGCGTGGGGCCAGAACACCTACTACCAGTCCAACGCCGACAGCACCGCCGACCAGAAGACGCCGACGCAGCGCGCGGGCCTGAAGTACGGTGTGCAGGTGACCTGCGGCAGCTACACCACCTGCGTCCGCCAGAACACCGGCACGGTCGTCTGTGTCGGCCGCAACAACGACGGTGAGCAGGGCAGCGGCGTCGCGTCGTCGACGGCCAAGGCCGACGTCACCAAGGTACTCGGCGTGAGCAACGCGGTGATGGTCGACGGCGGCTACTACCACGTCGTCGCGCTCGGTCAGGACGGCAAGGTGCGCGGTTGGGGCGCCAACTCGGCCAAGCAGCTGGGCGTCGCCGACACGACCGATCAGCCCAAGCCGCTCGTCGTGCCCTTCATCAGCGACGTGGTCGACGTGGCCGCCGGTCGCTACCACACCTGCTTCCTACGCAAGGACGGCACGGTCTGGTGCGTCGGCGACGGCCTCTACGGCCAGAGCGGCAACGGCTCGACCGGCACCGCCGGCGACGTGGCCGAGGTCGCTCCGGTCAAGAACGGTGCCTGCAAGGCCGATACCGAGTGCCAGAGCGGCAACGCCTGCGTCACGGCGACCTGCGACACGCAGACCAACAACTGCGTGCTCAAGGGCACGGCGTCGGGCACGACCTGCAACGACGGCGACCTCTGCACCGTCGACGACAAATGCGACGGCAACGGCACCTGCGCCAGCAAGCCGAAGGATTGCGACGACGGCGACGCCTGCACCCTGGCGCCGGCGTGCGAGGCCGGCATCTGCAGCCAGACCGGCAAGGTCGACTGTGACGACTTCGATCCGTGCACCGCCGACGCCTGCGACAGCAAGAACGGGCAGTGCAGCCACACCGCGATCAAGGACTGCAAGGTCCCGTGCAAGGCCGACGCGGATTGCGCGGACAGCAACGCCTGCACCGCCGATACCTGCGAGGGCGGCTTCTGCGCCTTCAAGCCGGGCAACGACGGCAACGTCTGTGGCATCGCTTCGACCTGCGCGGCCGGTACCTGCACGCCGCTGAGCAAGGGCTGGGCGACGCGGCTGGCGGCGCATCCGTACAGCTACCACGTCTGCGCGATTCACCCGGACAAGACGGCCTCTTGTTGGGGCCGCAACCTCGACGGTCAGCTGGGCGACGGCACCAAGACCAACAAGAGCAGCTCGGTCAAGGTCAAGGGCGTCTCGGGCATCACCGGGATGGGGCTGGGCTATTCGCACAGCTGCGCGGTGATCGACGGCGGCAAGGTGGCGTGCTGGGGTCAGAACACCTACGGCCAGATCGGCAACGGCAGCTCGGGCACGACCGACGTCACCGACGCCTTCACGATCCCCGATTTCGCGGGCGTCAAGCAGGTCGCCGGCGGCTACGGCCACACCTGCGCCGTCAAGACCGACGGCACGGTCGCGTGCTGGGGCCGCAACGGCGACGGTCAGCTCGGCAACGGCACCATCAACTCGAGCTCGACCGCCTACGTGAAGAAGCCCGAGCCGGTGCCGGGTCTGAGCGGCGTCGCCGCGCTCGACCTCGGCTTCAACTGGAGCTGCGCGCTGACCAACAGCGGTCAGGTCTGGTGCTGGGGCGACAACGGGTACTACCAGTACAAGGACGACGCGACGACCGACAGCGGCAAGCCTGTCCAGGTGACCGACGTATCGAAGATCAGCGTGCTCGGCGTGGGTGCCTACACCGGCTGCTACACCAACAAAGCAGGCACCCCCTTCTGCAAGGGCTACAACAACTACGGTCAATGTGGCACGGGCGACAAGATCTCCCCGGTCAAAGCGATCTTCACGCCGCAGAGCCTCGGTACCGTCTCGCAGATCCAAGCCGGCTACTACCACTCCGTCGCGGTCCGCTCGGACGGCTCGGCGTGGGCTTGGGGCTACAACACCTACGGTGGGCTGGGCGACGGCACCAAGACCGAGAACCTGACGCCCAAGCCGATGACCGGCGGCACCGGCGTGGTGCAGGCCGTGACCTACTACCACGGCACCTGCGTGCTCAAGGGCGACGGCTCGGTGGCCTGCACCGGCTACAACACGTACGGCACCGTCGGCAACGGCACCACCGGTAGCAGCAACCACGCTACGACGCTGCAGGCGGTGAAGTAGCTCAGGGGCGCGCGGACGGATTGACCGGCAGCAGCAGCGGGCTCGGCAGCGGGCGGCAACGCCCGGCCAGCCAGACCCGCCGGCGGTCGGGCTCGGGCAAGCCGACGTAGGTCTCCAGGTCGCGATCCCAACAAGCCACGTGCGCGGCGCGCTCCTGCTCGTATTGCCGCAGCGCCCACGACGCCTCTCCCTTCCACTGCGGGGCCGGGCCGCAGCGCTCCATCGCGCACTGCTCGTAGGCCTTGCGATCGGTCTCGGGCAACGCCTGATAGCGCTGCATCACCGAGGTGCAGCCGGCCAACGAGCCGACCGCCAGCGCGATGGCGAGGCCGCGCCGGCGACGGGGCCGCGCGCTGGTTCGGGTGGCAATGCTCATCGTGGTACGCTCCGTGGGCGCACCGTCCAGGCGACGGTGGCGTTGACGAGGAAGATCGCTGCCGCTGCGATCAGCAGCGTGTACACCGGCATCCACGCGGAGAGCAGGGCGCCGACGACGCTCACGCCCGCGGCGATCCACAGCATCGGCTCGACCACCGCTGCGGTCACCGCCATGAACACGAACAAGATCATCCAATCGGTCTGCAGGCCCTCGCGAAACGAGACGTCGCGAATCACGTCGACCGCGCGGTGCAGCACCATCGCGGCCAGGTAGGCGCCGATCGCCATCAGGAAGCTCCGGCGGATGCGGTTCTCCAGCAGCAGGCCGCGCACTGCCCACACGAGCAACGAGGTCAGCGTCGCGAGTGCCAGGCCCAGGTAGAGGTTCACCCGCGAGTCGAGCACGACCTCGCCGCTCTGCTCGATGGCGAACAAACCGAGCAAGATCGCGGCCCACAACAGGCCGTTGCCGAGCAGCCCGAGGCTACTGCGCCAATCCGCGCCGCGGAAGGTCGCGTCCCGCCGCATCGCCTCGAGCTCGCGGAACACGTCGCCTCGCTCGGCCGCTCGCTTCTGCGCCGCTCGGACCTTGGCTACCAGCGCTTCGGCCGGGGCGTCCAGCGACTCCAGCAGCGCCGCCGCCGCCGCGACGTTCTCGCGCCAGAGCTCGAAGCGGATCGATGCCTCCAGCGTGCGGCGCAGCCCCTCACGGGCCTCGGCGTAGCCCGCGTAGGTGTGCAGCGCCGCCTCGAATCCGAAGCGTGCACGAGTCGCGGTCGCCTCGATCGCCCGCTGCGCGGTGGCGTCCTCGCCACGAAGCGCGTCGACCGCAGCCTCCAGCGCGAGGAGGTCCGCCCGAGCCAGCGCCGTCAGCGCGATCGCGTCGCGATGCCGCAAAAAGCCCTCGAGTGCGGCTCGCAGCGCGCCGACGTCCGGGAAGCGGTCGGCCGGCTCACGCGCGCAGGCGCGGTTCAGCACGACGCCGAGCGCGTCGGGTAGCAGGGCGCTGTAGTCGTACGGCGGGGACGCGTGCGCACGCTGCACGACGCGCACGATCGCGCCGCCGCCGTGCCTCGCCTCCCCCGTCAGCGCGTGATGCAGGCTCGCGCCGACCAGGAAGACGTCGGTGCGCGCGTCGACCGCGCAGCGCCCGCGCAGCTGCTCGGGCGCCATGTACGACGGCGTGCCGACCAGCTGCTCGTCGCGCTCGCGGTCCGGCGCGTCGAGGCGGCATGCGACGCCCCAATCCAGCAGCCAGACCTCGCCGTAGTGGCCGACCATCACGTTGTCCGGCTTGACGTCCAGATGCGCGATCTGCCGGCTGTGCGCGTACTCCAACGCGTTGCAGAGCGCCACGGCGACGCGCACGTGCCGTGTCACGGCGTCCTCGTCCAGCCGAGCCCCGCCGGCGTGGTCGCGCTCGATGACGTCGCGCCAGCTGCTGCCCTCGAGCCGCTTCATCACCATCGCTGGCGCGCCGGCATCGTCGAGCACCAACTCGTGTACCGGCACGATGGCCGGATGCTCGAGCGCACCGGTCAGCCGCGCCTCTTCGAGCAGGGCGTTTGCGCCGTCGTCGTCGTGCAGCGGACGCTTGACCGCGACCTCGCGGCCCAGGCTGCGTTGCTCGGCGAGCTCGACCACGGCCATGCCGCCCTGACCGATGGTGCCGAGCACCCGCAGCTCGTCGCTCTCGCCGTCGACGTGGACCCGGCGCAGATGCAGCGCCGTACGATGCGGAACTTCGGGCGCCGTCCGAGCCAACGTGGCGCGCGCCGCAGCCGGCACCTCGGCGCGCAGCGTCGCGCCAGCATCGACCGCCGCGTGGTCGGGAGCGCCGAGTCGCGCCCACACCGGGGCCGGCATCGCCGTGGCCGCCCCGGCGAGCGCGCTGCCGCGCGCGACGGCCGCGCCGAACGGTTCGGTCTCGCCGTCGAGCAGGTCGAGATCGTTCAAGCGCGCCTCCGCGGGTCGATTCCCGTGTCCCGCAGCCTGCGTCGCCCAGCCGATGCGCGCAACTCGCACACCGCAGCCTTTGCGGAACAGCATGTCCCGACAGAGGGTTGCAGCAGCGCCCATCGAACCCCCGGTGGATCGGAGCCCCCACACATGCACGTGCCCCTACGTCATGCTCGGCTACCGCCGGCAGAGCTCCGAGGCGCGCACGGCGCTGCTCGACGCCAACGGCAAGGAGACGCAGGTCTCCGAGATCGGCGTGAACGCGCAGGTCGAGACGCCCGTCGTGCCCGAGGATTTCGGCGGCATGCACGCGTGGCTCGCCAGCAACAACATCAGCGGCTCGACCGAAGACCTCGCCTTCCGAGCCGACGGCGCCATCGCGCTCGGCGTCCCCGGCGGTGTCGTCATCGCCACGCCGACCGGCCCCGACAGCGTCAGCTTCGAGCAGATGCAGCTCACCGGCGACCCGCTCACGCGCGCGCTCGGCCTGGCCTACGACCGCAACGGCAACCTCTGGACCGCCGATCCGACCGGCCACGCCCTGCACGCCATCAGCCCCGAGGGCGTCGTCACCACCCACCTGACGACCAACGGCAGCGAGCCGCTCGACGCGCCCAACGACGTCGCCGTCGGCCTGGACGACCGCGTCTACCTCAGCGACCCGTGCCGCGGCGAGTTGATCGCCTACGACCCGCTCACCAAGGCCGTCACGGCGGTGCAGCCCTACCACCTGCCGACCGAGGGCGGTGGCATGTCCTTCGACGCCGAGGGCAACCTCTACGTCGTCGTCGACACCGCCGAGGGCGTCTCGCTCGCCGAGTCACGCGTGATGGTCCTGCGCAAGGGCGCGACCGAGCTGGTGCCCTTCGCCGCCTTTCAGAAGGATACCGTCATCGCCAACGTGGCGTTTGGCCGCGGCGTGCTCGGCGAGACCGTGATGTACGGTGCGCTGCTCGCGATTCCGCCGTTCACCACCGAGGACAAGCGCGGCATCGTGCGCTTCCCCGTGGGCCTGGCGGGGCATCCGTTGCTGCCCTGAGGCTCGGCTACCAACCCCAACGCAAATCGAGGTAGCCCACCATCGGCCCCGAGCCGAGCTCGGAGCGCGGCACCGGCTGCCCGAGCAGCGCCCGCGTCGGCCGCTTGCCGACGCTGATCAGCGCGCCGACGCCGAGCGAGACGTCGTCGCTGAGCGAGAGACCGACGCCCGGCATCAACAGGCCCGAGCCGTCGCGCAGGTTCCAGATCGCCGCCACCTGCGCGTTGTGCAGGTCCCAGAACTCGCGCGAAATCACGGCTGCGGCGTGCAATTGGCCCATCAGGAAGGCCTCGCCCACCCGTACGGGCAGCCGGCTCGACGCGCCGAGCAGCCCCGCCGCGACGCCGCCGATACCGAACGCGTCGGCGCCGGCGTTGTCGCTGCCGTCGCCGTTGCTGCCGGTGCTCTGGTAGCTGACTTCGACCAGGGTGCGCAGCTTGTTCTCCCATTGGCGGTCCAAGCCGGCGGTGGCACGCAGCTGCAACTTGCCGTCCGGGCTGCCGAGTTCGCCGGCGGCGTCGGCGTCCCAGCGGGCCGAGCCCTCGACGTACCAGCCGGCGCCGAGCACGTCGCCGTTCAGCGCCCAGCCCAGCGTCGGCAGGCGGTACGAGACGCCGGCGAGCACCGAGGCGTCGAGCAGCTCGGGCACGCGGACGAGCGCGCGCAGCAGGTACAGCCCGTCGCGCAGACCGGTGTCGGCCGCCTCGTCGCCGATCGGGCGGCGGTGCAGCACGGCGAAGGCCTCGAGCTCCCAGCGGTCGCCGAAGGGCCGGGTGATGCGCAGCGCATCGACGCCGCGCTTGAACTCGGTCGCGATGCTGCCAGGGCCGAAGGGGCCGAAGAGATCGGCGGTCGGTAGGAGGCGCGCGCCGCCGAAGCCGATCGCCTGCCGACCGATGCGGATGTCGGCGCCCGCCACCGTCCAGCGCAGCATCAGGCGATCGAGGTTGTGCTGCAGGTCGAAGCCGGCGCCGTCGTAGCCGGTCTGGTCGAAGTCGCGCCAGCGCAGGCGGTTGGGCGGCGCGACCGCGAGTTGCTGCACGATGACGCCCGAGCCGATGACGGGCAGGACGTCCCACGCCGCCTCGAAACGCAGCGTATCGCCGTGGCCGAGCTCGAGCACCGGGCGCAGGCGCGCGACCGAGAGCCCCAAATCCGTGCGGGGTAGGTCGCCGCTCGCCGGCGTGATGCCCGCCATCGTGGTCGAGAGCAGGTGCCCGCCGATGCGGCCGTGCCATTCGCCGCGTTCGAATTCCCAGGCGAAAGCCGTGGCCGCGCAGAGCAGCAGAGCTGCGACGAGTCCGAGTCCGAAAACGTGACGGTGTCGGAGGTTTCGGGCTCTTTGAAGACGCGTTGTCTGCCGGAGGTTCTGCCCGGGAATGAATTCCCGGGCAATCATGGTGGGGTCGTCGTCGGTTCGAGCGGATTCGTGCCCGGGAATGAATTCCCGGGCAATCATGGTGGAGTTGTCGTCGGTTCGAGCGGATTCGTGCCCGGGATTGAATTCCCGGGCAATCACGGAGATTCCGTGATCCACTTCGTGACCTAGTCGTTCCATTCCCAACTGCCTTCCACGCTTCCGTTGGCGTGGTGTGCTTCCTGTCCACGAATGTAGGCTTCGACCTGAGGCACGCCAGATGGTGATACGGAGAATGCCGCGTAGCCGGCTTGCCATCGCAGTCCGATGCCTCGTTCGCGCACTGCACGTGTCGACCAGCCCTTGAGATGCCTCACCAAGTCGGAAACCGTCATCGTTGTGGGCATCGCAGCCAGCACATGCACGTGGTCTTCGACGCCGCCCACCACCGCCCAAACGCAGCCCCGCGCCCGTGCTTCGTCACCCATCAACGGCCAGAGCCACGCCCGCGTCTCCGCATCGAGGCAAGGGTCTCGCTCCCGCGTCGCCCACACCAGGTGCACGTAGAGTTCGCAACGCTTGCCCACCGCTATGCCTCTCCGTGTTGTCGGTCGTTGGCGCGAGGCATCCGTACCTCAATGCTCGACCGGGAATTCATTCCCGGGCTTCGGTCCGCGCCCGGCGCCCCAGGCCTCGGCCGTGCGTCAATGATTGCCCGGGAATTCATTCCCGGGCTCACCCCCGCCCCACTCAGCCGCCCGCGAGCATCAACGGAGTACGCGGACGTCGCACCTTGGCCAGCGTGCGTACTCCGCCCGTTTCTGCCGTGACGCTCCGAGTCTGCGTCGATGATTGCCCGGGAATTCATTCCCGGGCTTCGGTCCGCGCCAGGCGCCCCACGCCGTGAGCGTGCGCCTATACCCGCCCGGGAATTCACCCCCCGGCGTCCGTCCGCGCCCAACGCCCTACGCATCGTCCGAGCGTCAACGCTCGCCAGGAAATTCACTCCCAGACGAGCAGCCGCATGCAACCTCACCTCCGAACCTCGATCGATTCGATCTGCCCGTCGCGGATGTGCACCACCCGCGTCGCGCGCTCCATCACCATCGGATCGTGGGTGGAGAAGACGAAGGTCGTGCCGAAGTCCCGGTTCAGCCCGACCATCATGTCGAGCAGGTCCGAGGCGGTGTGCGAGTCGAGGTTCGCGGTCGGCTCGTCGGCGAGGATGATCGCCGGGTTCGCCGCCAGCGCCCGCGCCACCGCGACGCGCTGCTGCTGGCCGCCCGAGAGCTCGCCCGGCCGGCGGTCGATGTGGCTGCCGAGGCCGACGGCGCCGAGCATCTCGACGGCGCGGGCGCGGCGCGCGGCCTTGTCGCGGCCTTGCAGCAGCATCACGTACTCGACGTTCTCGACCGCCGTCAGCACCGGCACCAGGTTGTAGGCCTGGAAGATGAAGCCGATGCGGTCGCGGCGAAGCAGGGCGCTCTCTTGCGCCGACATCGTGCCGAGCTCGCGGCCCTCGACGTGGATGGTGCCGGCGGTGGCGTGGTCGAGCGCACCGAGCAAGCCGAGCAGGGTCGATTTGCCCGAGCCCGAGGGGCCGGCGATGGCGAGCAGTTCGCCGCCCATCACGTCGAGGTCGACGCCGTCGAGCGCCTTCACCACGCCGGCCGAGCTCTCGTAGTGGCGGGTGACGCCGCGCAACGAGGCGACGACCGAGCCGGCGGCAGAGGCGTTGGCGGCTGCGGCGGTGGTGGCGGGCTGCGGCGAGGTGGCGATGTTCATCGAAGGACTCCGAGGGCGGGCGGGGGCCCGCTCAGCGTTGGCGCAGCGCGAGGCCGGGCTCGACGCGGGTGGCGCGGAAGGCCGCGACGACCGAGACGAGGATGGTGAGCACGACGAAGATGGCGGCCATGCCGAAGGCCAGCGGCAGGTCGGGGACGGGGCGGATCGGCTCGTGGAAGCTGACGATCATCTGCACGTCTTCGCCGAAGTCGAGGCCGACGTGTTCGAGCACGCGCGAGAGCAGGTGCCCGCCGACGGCGCCGAAGGTGCCGCCGACGATGCCGAGCCAGCCCGCTTCGGCCAGGACCAGGCCGAAGATCCGGCCCGGTGGCGTGCCGAGCGCGCGCAGCAGGCCGAACTCCCAGGTCCGCTCCAGCAGCGCCATCGACATCGTGCCGACGATGACGAACGCGATGACGAAGAAGACCAAGCCGAGGAAGATGCCCATCCACGCGTCCTGCATCCGCAGCATCTCGGCGACCATCGGCTGCACGGCATGCCAGGGCTCGGCGATGGCGGTCTCGCTCGTGAGCGGGGCGATGGCGGCCTCGATCTGCGCCTTGTCCTCGCGGTCCACGCCCACGCCGGGCGCTTCGCGCGCGTCGCGCAGCCGCAGCACGATCTCGTGCGCTGCCTCACCGACGCCGAGCAGACGCGCCGCCACCTCGCGCCGCACGATCGCGGTGCCGTCGTCCAGGCCGCCGTCGCCGGTGCGCAGCAGCCCGACCACCCGCAGCAGCTCGCTGCGCGCCTCGCCGGTGCCGATGTCGGCGGCGGTCAGCACCACGCGCGCGCCCAGCTCGACGTCGAGCCGCCGCGCCAAGAGCTGCCCGAGTACGACCTCGCCGCCGGTCGCGTCCTTGGCCGCATGGTCCGAAAGGAAGCGCCCGCCGACCACGCGCGTCGTCCACTTGCCGACCTGCGCCTCGTCGCGCGGCTCGATCCCGAAGAGCTGCACGCTGCGGCTGCGGTCGCCGATGGCGAGCAGGGCGGTGCCCCAGACCCGCGCCGCCGCCGCCTCGACCACCGGCAACGCGCGCGCCTTGGCGAGCAGGGCGGCGGGCTCGCGCAGAACGCGCTCCTCCTCACGCGTCTCGCGGAAGCCGGGGGCATGGATCTGCGCGTGGCCGGTGCGCCCGTTGGCGGTCGTCTCGATCATGCGCCCGAAGAGCCCGACCATGTAGTCGGTCGAGGCCACCATCGAGAGCACGCCGAGGCCGAGCGCGGCGGCCGTCAGCAGCGTGCGGCGCGGATTGCGCCAGAGGTTGCGCCACGCCAGGCGGAGCGTCTCCATGCCTACCCCCTCGCCTCGGCGCGCATCGCCTGCAGCGGCGTCATCTTCGCGGCCCGCAGCGCCGGCCACAGCCCGGCCAACGAGCCCGTCAGCAAGATCACGCCCGGATACGCGAAGCTGCGCCACGTCACGATCGGTCGCACCACGTCGAAGGTCGCGCCGCCGAACTCGATCGGCTGATCGGTGAAGCGGATGCCGACGTCGGCGAAATAGGCGACGCAAGCGAGGCCGAGGCCCATGCCGAGCGCGACGCCGAGCAGCGATTGCAGCGTCGACTCCCAGACGAACCCGCTGAGCACGCGCCCGGGCGTGGTGCCGAGCGCGACCAGGACGCCGATCTCGCGCCGCCGCTCCATCACCGTCATCAGCATCGCGTTGGCGACGCCGAGCGCGGCCACCACCAAGATTACGAACAGAAAGACGACGGTGCCGGCGCGGTCGGTCTCGATCGACGGCTCCAAGCTCGGCAGCAGCTCGCGCCAATGCAGCACCTTCGTGCCCTCCGGCGCCGTGAATCCGGCCACGAAGGCGTCCCCGAGCGTCGGATTGCGCAGCCGCACGGCGATGCGGTGCACCCGCGTGCCGAGCTCGAGCAGCTCCGCGGCGTCGGCGATGCGCAGCAAGGCCACGTTGGCGTCGAGCTCGCTCTGACCCGAGGCGACCACGCCGACCAACTCGTAGACCTCGGCCGCCATCGAGCCGTCGGCCGCTTGGCCCAGCAACGTGATGGTATCGCCGAGCTTGGCGCGCAGCCGGCGCTGTAGCCCGCGCCCGACCACGATCGGCAGCGCCTCGGGGTCGCGCGTGGCGCCGAGCAACGAGCCCTCCTGCACCATCCCCGCCATCGTCGAGGTCGCCTTCTCGGCCGCGGCGTCGATGCCGACGACCAGCGCGCCGCTGGTGCGGGTGCCGACGCTGAGCAAGGCGCCGGTCTCGATGCGCGGCGCCGCCGCCACCACCTCGGGGCGCTGCTTCAACGCGGCCAAGATCGGCGCGGGGTCGTCGACGGTCTCGTAAAGCGAGGGCGTCTTCTCGTAGCCGGGGTGTTGGATCTGCGCCTGGCCGGTGAAGGTGCCCGTCGCCATGCGGATCATGTCGGCGTAGGAGCCCTCGTTCAGGCCCGCGCCGAAGACCACCATCCAGGTCGAGAAGACCATCATCCCGACGGTCAGCGCCGTTCGTCCCGGCCGCCGGCCCAGGCTGCGCAACGCGAGCGTGGCTGTCTCCAACATCGTGTCCCCCGTGCCTGCACGCAGAAGCGGCTAGAGCGCGCGGCGCAGCGCCGCCTGCGAGAAGTCGGCGTCCGTCACCGGTACGTCCCACTCCATCTCCAGCACCTGCATCGTCGTGAGGTTGCCCTTCTTCTCGTCGAGGTGGGGCACGATCTCCATCGTCGCCGGCAGCTTGCGCCCGCCGAAATCCTTCACGTCCCGGTAGCGCATCGAGCGCGCCTTGCGGCCCTTCTCGTCGTAGTACTCGACCACCGTCGGCTGGTCGTCGACCTTGCGGAAGCAGGCCACCACCTTCTGCCAGGTCACCGCCGCCGCCGGCCGCGGCACGTAGCGCAGGCAGCGCTCGTCGCCGCGCGGCGCGTCCCAGACCACGTCGTAATCGCGCTCCCACGAGCTCGCGCGCACCAAATCGTCGTTGGTCAGGTCCGACCCCATCCATGAGCCCATCATCATCGAAGGCGGCACGCGGATGGTCTTCTGCACCTTCGGCAAGAAGTTCCACATCTCGTTCTTGCGCTTGAGCGTCGCCACCCCGCGCTCCTTGCGCGGCTCGAGGATGCGCACGAGCGTGTCGTCCATCCCGCGCGAGAGCGAGACCATCACCAGCCGACGCTCGTAATGCGGCGTCTTCACCGTCATCGCCATCTTCGA
>JBEARB010000035.1:0-57415 GCA_041163625.1 Pseudomonadota bacterium
GCTGGACGCGGTCGAGCGAGCCCTGCGCGCACACCTTGCCGCGGTCGAGCATGGTGATGCGGTCGGCGATGGCGCGGATGCTGGTGAGCTCGTGGCTGATGACGACGATGGCCATCCCGAAACGGTCCCGCAGCCCGAGCAGCAGGTCGTCGAGCGCGGCGGCGGAGATCGGGTCCAAGCCCGCACCGGGCTCGTCGCAGAACAAGACCTCGGGGTCGGCGGCGATGGCGCGGGCGAGCGCGGCGCGTTTGCGCATGCCCCCCGAGAGCTCGCGGGGATAGAGGCGTTCCTTGCCGGGCAGGCCGACCAACTCGAGCTTCATCGCGACCAGTTCGGCGATCACGTCGGCCGGCAGGTCGTGGCGCATCGTCAGCGGCAACGCGATATTGCCGGCGATATCGAGCGATTCGAGCAGCGCGCCGCCCTGGAAGAGCACGCCGATACGGGTCAGCAGCTGCTCGCGGGCCTGCTCGCCGGCCGCGCCGAGGTCTTCGCCGAGCAGTCGGACCTCGCCTCCGGCGGGGCGTAGCAGGCCGATCATGTGCTTGAGCAGCGTCGACTTGCCCGAGCCCGAGCCGCCCAGGATCACGTGCACCTCGCCGGCCTGCACGGTGCAGTCGACGCCGTCGAGGATCGTGCGCGTCCCGTAGCGAGCGATCAGACCTCGAACTTCGACCGAAAGCGACATCGTGTCTCCGTGCTCCGTGGCGCTCAGAACCATAGCAGGATGCTCGCGATGGCGTCGGCCACAACCACGGCGAAGATGCCAGCGACGACCGAAGCGGTGGTGCTGCGACCGACGGCTTCCGCTCCGCCGCGGGTGTGCAGGCCGTAGAACGCGCCGATCAGACAGATCAACCAGGCGAAGATCACCGACTTGCCCAGCCCCGAGAGCAGGTCCGCGAGGGCGATCTGCTGCTCGAGCCGCGCGAAGAAGGCGCCCGGCCCGATATCGAGGTAGAGCACCGCCACCGCCAATCCGCCGAGGACGCCGAGGGCGTCGGCGAACAGCGCCAGCAGTGGTTGCGCGACGGTGAAGGCGAGCAGCTTCGGGACGACCAGGAAGCGCACGGGGTCCAGGCCCAGCGTGCGGAGGGCGTCGACCTCCTCGGTGACGACCATCGTGCCGAGCTCGGCGGCGATGGCCGATCCGGAGCGACCGGCGACGACGATGGCGGCCATCAGCGGGCCGAGCTCGCGCAGCATCGAGAGCGCGATCAGGTCGACGACGAAGAGATCCGCACCGAACCGACGCAGTTGCGCCGCGGACTGCAGGGCCATCGTGCCGCCGACCAAGAACGCGATGAGGCCCACGACGCCGAGTGCCTGGCTGCCGATGGCGGAGAGCTCCCACGTCAGCGCGCCCGGGCGGATGCGGTGCCGTCGAAGGAGCGTGGTGCCGGTGAACCAAGCCGCGTCGGCGAAGAGCGAGCCGAGGCCAGCCAAGGCGCCGGCCAGCTCGGCGGTTCGGGCGCCGAGTTGGTCGATGGCCGAAAGAGACGGCGGAGGCGCGGTCTGCGGCGCCTCGACGGCCGGCAACATGCCCAGCAGGGCGGCGACGTGGGGTTGCGCGCCGACCACCTGCAGGCGCCCACCGGCAGCCTCTACGGTGCGGGCGCGAGCGGCGATCCAGGCCGCGCCGGCGCTGTCGATCTCGACGACGTCACGCAGGTCCAACGTCCACGTCGCGCCTTGCCGCGCTGCGCCTCGCAAGGCGCTGGCGAGCGCGGCCTCGACCTCGTTCACGGCGTCGACGGTCAGGCGTTCGGGTAGGCGAGTCGTGGTAGAGGCGTCTGTCAGCGGTGGTCTCCGATGAGGCCGAACGCCGCCCAGTGCAAGGGATGGGCGAAGGGTTTGCGACCGTCCTGTTCGAGCCGGATCAACTCGAGCTGCGCGGTGCGCAGGGCCTCCATGGTGTCGAGCTTGCCCTCGCGCAGGTTGCGGTAGAAGCGGATCATCAGCGCCGCGGTCGCGTCGTCGGGCACGCTCCGAAGGCTTGCGATCAGCGTCGGCACCCCGCCGAAGGCGAATGCCTCGGCGATCGAGATGCCTTCCTCGGCGGTCTCGCCGACCGACACCGCGGTCTGGCAGGCCGAGAGTGCGACCAGGTCGGTCGTATCGCCGAAATCCAGGCCGGAGATCAGGTCGAGCGTCAGCGGCCCTTGTGCCATCGCGAGGTAGCTGCCTGCGGCTTCGGCGCCGAGCACGCCGTGCGTGGCGAAGTGCAGGATGCGGGCCTTGCCGTCGACCTTTCGTACGGCGTCGGCCACCGCCTTCTTGCCGCTGACCTTGCGCTCCATCGCCCCGAAGGGCAGGTGGAAGAGCGGCCCGCTCGGCACCACGAGCACGGTGTCGGCCTGCAGACGCGCCAGCAGGAGCTCGCGCTGCGCGTCCTCGAAGCGGCCGGCCTTCTCGTCGGCCTGCGCCGTGGCCATGCGCTGCTCGAAGGTCAGCGTCTTGGCGTGACCGAGCTTCTTGCGTTCTCGGGCCGCCTCGAGCCGCTGCGCGATCTGCTTCCGCCAGAAGTCCTCGCCATCGGGGACCACGTTCGATTCCAGCAAGCCGATCGCTTCGGCCACCTTGTCGAGGCGCTCGAGCGCCATCGCGCGCCAGAACTGCACGCGATGCAGGCGGAACTTGGCCTTCTCGAGCACAAGCGCCTCGGCCACCACCAGCGGCCACGCGCGCATCCCGCCGAGCGCGACGAGGAGCTGGTAGCGGCGGGCGTGGTCGTCCGGCTTGCGCCTCAGGTCACGCCGCGCTTGCTCGACCTTCTCGATTCGCTCCAGGCGCTCCTTGGCGGTCTTGGAGTCGGCGTCGATGGCCAGCGCCGCGCGGTATCGCTGCTCTGCCGTGCGCAGGTCGCCGGCTTCGAGCGCGTCCGAGGCCTCGCGCAGGACCTTCCGGGCGCGTCGCTCGGCGCGGTCCGCTTCGCCGGTCGGGGTCTTGTTGATGATCCACGTCGCGTAGACCTCGACGAAGGTCCAGGTCTGCGCGATGTATTTGCCGGGGAACGCGTCGACGAAGGTCAGGAAGTCCAGGACGTCGGTGCGCGTGGTGCGCTCGAACGCCTGCGAGAGCCGGATGCCGTGGAATCGGCCGCCCGGGATATCGACGCGCTTGAACGCTTTGTCCGCGAGCGGGATGCGCGCCTTCACCTCCGCGACCATGCGGTCGAGGATGGCGTCGGCCAGCGCCGGCGAGGGATCCGCGAGGCGCTCGCCGAGGGTGTAGAGCGGTTTTTCGGGTTCGAGGGTGTTCAAGACGACGCCGAGCGCCGCGACACGGAAGAGCGGATCCTCTTCCAGCGTCGGATCGACCTCGGCCCGCCACGCGACCACGTCGCCGACCTGCACGTCCTGCGAGCGCGCGGTCAGGCGTGCCGCCGCCTTGTCGGCATCGACCGATTCGACCTCGCCGCCGGCCAAGATCACCAACGAATCGATGCTGCGCGATGTCTCGCCGGGTCGCTTGCGCAGCGGATGAAAGACCAGGTCGGTGCGGCCCGCCGTGAGACCGTCGACCTTGCCGCGGTCGATGGTGACGCGCTCGCCGTCGATGGCGACCACGCTGCCGTGCAGGCTGTGTCGATAGGGCTCTGCCGCTGGCGTCGCGGGCTTCGCCCTGCGGGCACCTGCCCGAGCCGGGGCGGCCGCGAGCATCAGCGCCGCGAGCAGGCAGACGACCACCGACAACGGCTTGGCGGGCGGAAATCTGCGCTCGGGCCCCTGAGCGTTCGATCGCACGCGTCGCACCATCACGTCCTCCCGACGCCGATACGCTAGCACGCGGTCTCCGTTGTCGTCGATGCGAGGACGCGCAGCGGCGCTTCGAGATCTGTCGCAGGCACACGGCGGTGCTGGCCGAGTCCTCGTCTGCTGTCTGGGGGGGCGCCCCCTGGTCGCGAGAAGCGTGGTTCTCGCGATCCATCCCCCTCCGCGAGCCGCGCCCCAAAGTTCGCCCTCGGCGACTTCTTGATCGCGTCTCTAGGCGCCGTGGCTCTCCGCGCAATCGACGCACCAGGGGGTGTGCGGGAGCGCGTCGAGGCGCGCGGCCGGAATGTCGACGTCGCACTCGACGCAGCGGCCATAGGAGCCGTCGTGGAAGCGACCCAGGGCCGCACGGAGCAGCGTCAGGCGACGCTTGCCGCCCTCGTCGAGCGCTTCGAGGACCTCGTCGTTCTCGCGTTCGACGGCGGCCTCCTCCCAGTCCGCGGGCGCGGCCGCGCGCAGATGCGCCGTGATGCGGTCGTGGCGGTCGCCGAGCTTGTCGAGCTCGAGCTCGATCCGTTCGCGGAGGTGGTCCATGTTGGCGTTCATCTCGATCACTCCTGATTCGGTGGTTCGCTTCCCCCCGACGCAAGTTAGGCGGAGAACCGGTCACGGCAAGGGGCGATGCGAGACTGCTGGCTCTGGTCAAAGCGGCGTCGGCGACCCTACGCTGCTCGCGGAGGCCCGACGTGTCCGACTTGTTCCTGTTCCATGGCGAGATCGCGTTGCTGAGCGCGGGCCTGTGCGGCTTGCACGCGCTGCGTCCTCGATTGGGGCTGCACCCGCTGCTCGTCGCCACGGGTCTGCTGCTCGGCTTCATGCTCATCGGGGCGCGCCTTTCGGTGCCGGCGCCGGTGATCGGCGGGGCGACCGTGCGCTACGCCAGCCTCGCGCTGCTGCCGCTGCTGCTCGTCGCCGTCGCGCTGGTCTACACCTTGGAAGGCACCGTCGAGGCACGACGGCTCGTCTCGGGCATCGTCATCGGCAAGATCCTCGTCAACCTGCTCAAGGCGCTGCTGGCGTGGCGCCTGGTCGTCGAGCCGGATCTGGTCGCCAAGGTCGGCGGTGAGCGTTGGCTCGATGTCCGCCTCGGCAGCTCGGCGGCCTCGACCGCGGCGATCCTCGTGGCCTGTACGATCCTCGTCGTCGTCTACCAAGCGCTGCTCAATTGGCGGAGGGTCCCGCTCCTCGTCGCGCTCTGGCTGGCGCTGGCGGCGGCGATGCTGGCCGACGGCGTCGCGTACGCCGCGCTCTCCGGCAAGCTCGACCGCATCGATTGGCACCTGGTCGGCAAGCTCAGCGCAGGCGTCGCGGTCGCGCTGCCGGCCTCGCTCTACATCGTCCGCGAGCTGCGCAAGAGCCCCGACGACGTCCGCCGCGGCGTCCGCGAGCGCGGCGCCTTCGAGCTGGTCGATCTCCGCCGCCGCGTCGCGCGCCTGCGCGAGCAGCTCGACTTGCGTGGCGCCGAGCTCGCCCACATCAAGCACGTCTTCGGGCGGTACGTCGTCCCCGACGTGGTCGAGGAGCTGCTCGCCGACGCCGGCCAGCTCGAGCTCGGCGGCGAGGTGCGCGAGGTCACCATCCTCTTCGCCGACATCCGCGGCTACTCGACGCTCTCGGAGGCCATGTCGCCGACGGACACCATTCGCCTGCTGAACGACTATTTCGGCGCGATGAGCCGCGTGCTCGACCGTCACCGCGGCACGATCATCGAGTTCGAGGGCGACGCGATCCTCGCGGTCTTCGGCGCGCCGCTGCGGCAGGTCGACCACGCCGCCCGCGCCACCCACGCCGCGGCAGAGATGCAGGAGGCCGTGCAGCGCCAGAATCAGGTCTGGGAACGAGACGGGACCGCGCGCCATTGGCAGCGCCTGGGCTTGCAGCGATTTCAGATTCGCGTCGGGGTGCACACCGGCACCGTCGTGGTCGGCAACGTCGGCAGCGAGACGCGGACCAAATACGCCGTCATCGGCGACACCGTGAACATCGCCTCGCGCATCGAGCAGATGAACAAGACGCTGCGCACCGGGGTTCTGCTCTCTCGCGCGACCGTCGATGCGCTCGGCCCCGACGCGCCGCCGCTGCGGAGCCTGGGCGAGCAGGTCGTGCGCGGCCGGCGCGAATCGGTCGAGGTCTTCACCTTCGCCGACACGGAAGAGGACGCGGCGTGATCCTGCCGATCGGCGACACTCCGAACCCGCGCTTCACGCCCTGGCTCAACTGGGCGATGATCGCCATCAACATCGGGGTGTTCCTGGTCCTGTGGCCGAAGATGTCGCAGCCGGTCGACCCGGGCGACCCGCGCCTGCTCGACTACCTGCACACCCTCGCGCGCGAGCAGGGCCACAGCCTCGCGGCGCTGCGCGAGTTGGCCCGCGGGCTCTCGGTCTACGATTTGATCGTCCTCGAGCACGGCTTCCGGCCCGCGATGCCGTCGCTCCACGACGCGCTGACCTCGATGTTCCTGCACGGCGGATTCTCGCACCTCGCCGGCAACATGCTCTTCCTGTGGATCTTCGGCGACAACGTCGAGCATCGACTCGGGCGGATCGGCTACCTCGCGTTCTACGTGCTCGGCGGCCTCGGGGCCTGCGCCGGCGACGCCTTGCTGCGGATGGGCTCGACGGTCCCGTCGGTCGGGGCGTCGGGCGCCATCTCGGCGGTCCTCGGGGCCTATTTCGTGTGGTTCCCGCGCAACCAGGTGCGGCTGTACGTGCTCTTCTTCCCGTTCTTCATGGACGTGGTCCAGGTCCCCGCGCGTGTGGTGCTGGCGGTCTACGTCTTGCTGCAGAACCTGCTGCCCGCCTTCGTGCAGTGGCTCGCCTCCGAGGGCGCCGCGACCGGCGGCGGCGTCAGCTACGGCGCCCACCTCGGCGGCTTCGCGGCCGGCGCGGCGTTCGCCGTCTGGCTGCAATCGTCCGGTCTGCTGCAGCGCGGCGCCGGGCTGCTCGTCGAGCCCGAGAATCCGGCCTCTCGGATGCTGGCCGTCCGCGAGGCGCTCGGGGACGGCGCGCACGTCCGCGCGGCGCGGCTCTGGCTGGCGGGCCGGCCCGACGATCCCATCGGCGCCCTCGACGCCGGCGAGGCGCTCGCGCTCACCCAGGCGCTCGAGCGGCGCGGTCACGAGGGGCTCGCGCTCGCCGTCGCCGTGCGCGCGGTGCGCCTGCACGGGCGCAGCCGCGACGCCGCCGCGCTGCACCTCTCGGCGTGTCGTTTGCTGCTCGCCGCGGGCCGCATCACCGAGGCCTGGCCGCATTTCGAGCGGGCGGCTGCCCTCGGCGTCCCGCCGGCCATGATGGCCGAGGCGCACCGCCTGCACGGGATTCTCTTGTCTCGTTCGCGCCGCTCGCCGGACGTGTTCTTCGGGCCGTGAACGGCCCCGTGGTCGCCGCGGATCCGGCTCAGAACGCGACGCGCAGGCTCAGCCCTCGGCCCTGCAGGTCCAGGCTCGCCGACGTCGCGCCGTCCAGGCGGCGCGGGCGGCCGCGACCGTCGAACCGGCGCCAATAGGAGAAGCTCGCCATCGCGACACCGAGGCCCGCGCCGGCGACGATGTCGGTGAGGTTGTGGCGGCCGTCGTCGAAGCGGCTGGTGGCGACGAAGCCGGCGGTGGTCAGCAGCAGTCCGCCGGCGAGCAGGCCGATGGCGCGGCTGGTGTCGGTCGCCTGCTCGCCCCAGACGTAGCGTCCGCCGATCCATCCGACGGCGTAGGTTGCCGCGAACATCGACATCGCCGAATGGCCCGACGGAAACGACTTCCGGCCGTCGTCGATCAGGTGGCGCTTGTCGGCGTCGGTCGCCGCGAGCGGCTGCACGCCTTGGCATTCCGAGTCGGGCAGGGCGACCTCGCCGGCCGGCGGGTGACAGTGGTAGCGACGCGCGCGGTCGGCGAAGTCGGGGCGTAGCCGCCCGACCACGGGCTTGAGCAGCTCGGTCAGGCCCAGCGTCAGCAGCGCGCCCTCGGCGAATCCCACCACGGCGTCGTGGGTGCCGCGCCCGCCGTACGCGTCGCCGGCGAGTTGGTGCGCGAAGGCGGCCGCGCCGAGCACGCCGAAGACCGCCGCGACGCCGACGGTCGCCGCGTTGACCGAGACCAGCTCGCCGGCGCCCTCTTCGGCGTAGGGCTTGCCGATCTTGCCGGCGAAGGTCGGGTCGAGGATGGCGAGCGGCTTGCTGGCGTCGTACACGGGGCCGAGCCGCGCCGTGCCCGGGCTGCCGAAGAGGCGCGAGGTCCCGAGTATCGCCAAGCCGCCGAGGATCAGGCCGTAGTCGACGTAGTCGGCGCGTTGGAGCTGCAGCGGTGCGGGCTCGACGGCGTGGGCGGGGCTCGCGAGCCCGCTCGCGGCGAGTGCGGCCAAGGCGACGAGTGCGACGAACGCGGGTGCGCGGCGGTGCATGGGGTCTCCTCGGACGCCCGGGAGCGGCCCCGGGGCCCCGAGTCTGCGCGATCGCGGCCCGACGGCGCCAGTCCGGTCGCCGCGTTGCGACATGAGGGCATGCCTGCTTCCAAACGGTTTCGGCCCGCGATCGTGCCGATGAAATCGGCCGAATCGCAGGGGAGTGGGCATTGCGGTGGGCGCCGGAGGCCCGCAGCGTGCCGGCTGGACGCGCCCTTCCCGGGTGCGGAGGAGCGAGCATGACCACGCCGACCCTGAACGCCGCCGACACCGCCTGGATGCTGGTCTCGACGGCGCTGGTCCTGTTGACGACGTGGTTCCGCGCGCGGCCGACCGCCCACCGGCCATCGTCACCATCGAGGTCGACGTCGAGGGCATCGGCGCCGCGGCGCTCCAGGCGCGCTGGTCCGAGCTCTGCGCGGCCCCGGGAGACGCCCGCAGCGAGGCCGTCCGTGCCCTGCAGCCGCACGTCGCCCGGTTGCGTGAGACCACCTTCCGCGTCGTGGGGCTGAGCGAGGCGCAGGCCATCCCGATGCTCGAAGCTGCGCTGCCGGGGGGGCGCGCGTCGCTGCGCGGCGAGCCGATCGTGCATCGGTCCCCGCGCGAGGTGGACGTCGCCCTGGCCTGAGACCCTTCGTTCGCACCGGCGCGCGCCGCCACCCGAGGCTTTGCATGAAGTACGTCATCGCGATCATCCGCCCCGACCGCCTCGACGAGGTGCAGAAGGCGTTGCTCGAGCGCGACATCTACCTGATGACCATCTCCGAAGTGCGCGGCTGCGGCCGGCAGCGCGGCGCCATCGAGCAGGTGCGAGGCCGCCAGATGCTGCGGATGGTCGACAAGATCAAGCTCGAGATGGCGGTGAACGACGAGTTCGTCGACGCCGCCGTCGACGCCATCACGCTCGGCGCGCGCACCGGCGAGACCGGCGACGGAAAGATCTTCGTCTTACCGCTCGAAGAATGCGTCCACGTGCGGACCGGCGCGGCAGGACCTGCGGCCATCGGTCCGTAGAGGTCGCGTCTCTAGAACGCGACCCGAAGCGAGAGGCCGCGCCCGTTCGGCCACAGGCTCGCGCGGGCCGACGGGTTCGGCGAGAGCGCGACGAGGACCGCGCCGACACCGAGCCCGACCGCGGCGCCGCCGGCCAGGCCCCAGCCCACCGCGTGGTCGGCATTGATGTCGTTCTGCCGCTGCGTGGCACTGGCCGGGTCGATGCCGACGATCTTCCCGTTGGCGTCGCGGACCGAGAGCGCCTGATCGAGGCTGGACTGCTCGCCGAGCGCGCCCGCGAAGACCACGCCCGTCCGCCTCGGCCGCCGCTCGGTAGAGCGTCGCGGCCTCTTCGTAGCGGCGCGCCTGGTAGAGCGTGTAGGCCCGCTTCGCGAGCGCTCGCGCCGCCTCGGGATCACGGCTCGGCGCCGCCGCGAGGGCAGGGCGCGGCTGGCCGAGCCCCGCCGTGCCGCACAGCCACAGCGTCGCGACCAGCAACGCCGGTCCGCGCACACGGCTGCCCCGCGTGCGGGCGTCGACATCTGCAGGATGGTCCGGTGCGCGTCGCGGCGTGTCAACGCGACGAACGGGGGTCGCCGGCACGATTCCGCCTTGCATTCGGACGCTCCGTGCCTTGTCTGCTGTGCACGGAGAGTTCCGAAGTTGAGAATCACTTTCAGTCCTTGAAATCGGATTTCAAGTGTGTAGGATTGCGCCGCGCCGCCGCTCGACTCGAGCCCATACGGAGACACCCTTGCTGCAGACCGCCCGCCCCGACGCCCTGCCGATGCGACCCGCCGTGGAAACGGTGGCGGTGCGCCCGGTGGAGCAGGGCAGCGCGTTCCCCGTCGCGGCCCTGATCTCCGGCGTCGTCCACCTCGCATTGCTCGCGTGGGCGGCCCACGTGCTGCCGAACGCGGCGGCGCGGGTCCAGATCGATCCGCGCGACTTGGTGCAGGTGGTCAGCGCCGACGTCGCGCTGCCGAAACCCGAGCGCGCCGACCCGCCGCCGCCACCGGAGCCGCCGCCTGCCGCGGTGATCCCGCCGCCGGCGCCGACGCCCGAGCCGGTCGCGCCCAAGCGCAAGACTCGCAAGCGCCGCCCGAAGCCGACGCCTGCCGCGCCGGCGCCTTTCGAGCAGGAGCAGGCCGCGCCGACTCAACAGGCCGCCGAGGCGCCGCCGACGAGCGTGCCGGCGATGCCGCTCGCTGCCGGCGCGGGATCGGTCGAAGTGCCGGTGGCACCGCCTGCGGGTGGGGACGCCGCGGAAGACGAGCCGACCCGCCCCGACGCGCTGCCCGGCGACGGTAGCGGCGAAGAGGACGGCGTGTTGCTCGGCCGCTACGGCAAGGGGCTGCGCCGCTCGGTCGCGCGTCAGCAGCGCTACCCGGGCGAGGCGATGGACGAAGGCTGGACCGGCGTGGTCGAGGTCGAGGTCCGCATCGCGCGGGACGGCAGCCTCGCCAGCGACCCGGTCGTGCGGCGCAGCAGCGGTCACGCCGTGCTCGACCGCGAGGCGTGTCGCATGGTTCGCGCGGCGGCGCCGTTCACCGCGCTGCCCGCGGGACTCTCGGTCGATGTCGCGACCATCGTTCTGCCGATCGTCTTCGAGCTCGAAGACGAGGACTTCTAGCTCCCCTTGCGCCGCGTTCGGGAAGAGGGCTACGGCGTCCGCGAGCTGAGGCTGCGCGTACGCACCGGCACACACCTGCTCGCCGGCACCGAAGCGCTGGTGTGGATGCGGCTGTGCGGCCGCGAAGACCGGACGCAGTGGTTCGCCGTCCGACCGGAAGAAGGCGCGTTCCGGCGCGGCGAGGTCGACGAGGTCGTGCTGCGGCTCGGGCCGGCGGTCGATCCCGGCGAGATCGTCCGCATCGACGTCTACCACGACGATTCGGGCAGCTTCTCGGGCTGGTATCTCGACCAAATCGAGGTCGACGGCGAAGTCCTGCACTACGACTGCTGGCTGGCGGCGGACGAGCCGCCCTATCGCCTGGACGCGACCTCGCTCTACGACGAGGAGCTGCGGGCCTACGACGTGCGGGTGCGCACGAGCGAGGCGCTCTTCGCGGGTACCGACGCGCGGGTCTTCCTGCAGCTCTTCGGCAGCCGAGGCACCACGCCGTGGATTCGGCTGTTCACGCCCGGTCACCGCCACTTCGTCTCGGGTCAGGTCGACGAGTGGCGCCTGTTCGCCGAGGACATCGGGGCGCTGCTCGGCGTCTGGGTGCGACACGACAGCAAGGGAATCGCCGATGGTTGGCGCCTGGACTGGATCGAGGTCGACGGGCGTCGGATGGCCTTCGACCGCTGGTTGGCCCGCAGCAGCGGCAATGGCCGGACCGACGCCTTCCACCGGGTGCGGCCTTGGATCGACGCGCAGCGGCCCCTCGAGCTCGGGCTGTGTACGTTCGCGGGCCTGGAGAAAGAGGCCGAGCGCGCGCTGACCCAGGATCTCGCCAGCCTCGACCATCTGCTCGGCCGCCACGGCATCGAGGTCCGCCGAGCGGACCGCGCGCTCGATCTGGTCCTGCCCGAACCCTGGCTGGCATGGCAGGCGCGGCACGCCGACCCCCGCGAGCTGCTCGACGCGGTCGCGGACGTCCGGCGCGAGCAGTTGCCGGCCCGCGCGGGGCGGGTCGTGCCGGTGTGGTACGGCGGCCGACTCGAGCATCAGCTGCACCTGCATCCGGGCCTCTCGCGGGAGCGCAACGGCATCTTCTTGTCGCTACCGACGCGGCACGAGGCGAGCATCGGTCACGAGATCGGCCGATTCTTCGGCCTCGCGCCCTCGCACGGCTGTGAAGATCCCGACGGTCCGTCCTCGCGGCTGCGCCACCTGCGCAACCCGCAGGACGTCCTCGACGGGCACCCCAGCAACGTGATGAGCCAATCCGACGCGCCGCTGCGCCGGCAGGGCTTCACCGCCGGCCAGCTCGACGCGATGGTCTTGCGCATGTTGCGCTACGTCGGCTGAGCCGGCGTCCGACCCACTCGACACCCGTCAGAGCTTGCAGCCCGGAATCGGGGCGAAGGTGCAGGCGCCGGTCTTGGTGTCGCAGGCGTCCACACTGCATTTGTTGTTGTCGTTGCAGACCATCGCG
Source organism: Pseudomonadota bacterium (assembly GCA_041163625.1). Lineage (GTDB taxonomy): Bacteria > Myxococcota_A > UBA9042 > UBA9042 > UBA9042 > JACKFC01. Next base: position 12,265 of record JBEARB010000035.1, read on the forward strand.
TCCGTCGCTTGGCAGCTGCCCGACGCGCACGCGCTCTGCACGCTGCACGGGTTGCCGTCCAGACAGGCGGCGCCCTCTGCAGCGGCGCTGAACGCCGTGGTGGCCGTGGCCGGCGCGCAGACCTTGCAGGGCGCCGCCGGATCGGCGGCGCCGGCGGCCCAACAGGCCCCGCCGATGGCGCAGGACGGCCCACCGTCGCGGACGCGGCGCAGTCGGTGGTTGTTCTCGTCGGTCACCAGCAGCTCACCGCCCGGATGCACCCAGAGTCCGGCAGGCGCCGAGAAGCGGGCGTTGCTCGCGCCGTCGAGGTAGCCGGCGACGTTGCCGGCGACCGTCGACACCACCCCCGCGGCGAGGCGACGGATGCGGTGGTTGCCGCGATCGGCGAACCAGACTCGCCCGGCTGCGTCGACCGCGACGTCGAAGGGGCTGGCGAGCAGGGCCTTGTCGGCGCTGCCGTCGAGCCAGCCGGCGTTGCCCTTGCCGGCGATGGTGACCACGTTGCCGTCGCCGTCGACGCGGCGCAGCCGGTGGTTGCCGGTGTCGGCGACGAAGACCCGGCCGTCGGAATCGACGTCGATGCCCGAGGGGTAGTTGAAGCGGGCCTTGGCGGCGTCTCCGTCCGCGAAGCCGGCGCCGATGCCCGCGAGCGTCAGCACCAGCCCCTCGGGCGTGATGCGGCGGATGCGGTGGTTGGCCGCGTCGGCGACGAGCACGATGCCGGTGGCGGTGGCGGCCACGTCGACCGGCTGGTTGAAGCGGGCGTCGGGGGCCGCGTCGTCCTGGTAGCCGGCCACGCCGCTGCCGGCGAGGGTCGCGACCTTGCCCGCGGAGGTGACGGAGCGGACCGTGTGGCTACCGCGGTCGGCGAAGACCACGCCGCCGCCGGGCAGGGCGGCCGCGCCGCTCGGCGTGTGCAGCCAGGCAGCGGTGCCGGTGCCGTCGACCAAGCCGGCGCTGCCCTTGCCGGCGAAGGTCATGAGCTCGCCGGCGCTCGTGAGCAGGCGCAGGCGATGGTTGCCGGTGTCGGCGATCAGGGTGCCGAGCAGCGTGCCCTTGTCGTCGCGGAGCGGGGCCACGCCGCGCGGCGAGAGCATCCGGGCGGCGTTGGCCGGGCCGTCGAGGTAGCCCGCCGCGCTGCCGGCGCGGGTGTCGACCGCGATGGCGTCCCCTTGCTGGCACTTCGAGGCGACGCACCGCGCGCCGAGGGTGCACGGGTTGCCGTCGTCGCAGTGTGCGTCGGTCTCGCAGTAGCCGTTGCAGCCGAAGATCTTGCTGTGCGCGCAGGCGCCGGAGCCTGCGATGCAGGCGTCGGTGGTGCAAGCGTCACCGTCGTCGCAGGAGGTCGGCGCGACCTTGCAGGCGCCACCCGCGCAGGCGCCGGTGGCGGTGCACAGGAGGTCGTCCTCGCAGCTGGCGCCATCCGCTCCGGCGCTGAAGTTCTTGGCCGATTGCGCGCGGTCGCAGCGGCTGCACGGCGCCTTCGGGTCCGTCACGCCCGCGCGCCAGCAGCGGCCGGCGATGACACAGCTCGCCGCCGACGCCCAGACCGTCCGCAGCCGATGGTTGGCGGTGTCGGCGACGAGGACCCGCCCGTCGACGCCGACCGTCACGCCGCGCGGGCTGTTCCAGCGCGCGCCCGCGGCGAGGCCGTCGATCATGCCGGCGACGCCCGAGCCCGCGAGCGTACTGGCGGTGCCGTCGGCGGCGACGTGGCGGATGCGGTGGTTGTTCTGGTCGGCGACGACCACGCCGCCGAGCGGGTCGACATCGAGGTTGCGCGGGTATTGGAAGCGGGCGGCGCCGCCTTTGGCGTCGGCGAACCCGGCCGCGCCGGCGGTCGAGCCGGCGAGCAGGGAGGTCTGCCCCTCGGGCGTGACGCGCCGGATCCGATGCCCGGTGTATTCGGCCACGTAGAGCAGGCCACTCGCCGCCACCGCGACGTCGATGGGGCCGTGCAAGCGGGCGGCGGCGCCGATCCCATCGAGGAATCCGGCGCTGCTGCCGCAGACGGTCTCGACCGTGCCGTCGGTCTGCACGCGGCGGATGCGGTGGTTGCCGTAGTCCGCGACGTAGACGACGCCGGCGGCGGTCGCGTCCACGCCCCATGGCGCGTTGAAGCGGGCGGTGGTGCCCTTGCCGTCGAGGTAGCCGGCGCTGCTGCCGGCGAGCGTCACCACGGTCTTGGCGTCGCGGTCGACCCGGCGGACGCGATGGTTGCCGACCTCGGAGACGACCAAGGTCTTCGCGCCCGTCAGCGCGACGTCCGCCGGCGCGTTGAAGCGGGCGACCGCGAAGGTGCCGTCGACCATGCCAGCGCCGTTGCCGAGCACCGTCGCGACCGCCCCGTCGGCCTCGACGCGGCGCAGGGCGTGGTTGGCGTAGTCGGCGACCCAGGCGGTGCCGTTCGCGTCCACGGCGAGTCCGTGTGGCTGGTTGAAGCGCGCGACGCTGCCGGGGCCGTCGACCTTGCCGGCGGCGCCGCCAGCGAGCGCCTCGACCACGACGTCGGTGCCCGAGACGCAGGCGCCGGCCTTGCAGCGGTCGCCCGCGGTGCAGGCGTCGCCGTCGTCGCACGGCGCGGTATTGGCGACGTGCGAGCAGGTGCCGGCCTTCGCGCCGGGCGCGCCCGCGCTGCCGACGGCGCCGGTGCAGGCGTCGTCGGTGCAGACGTCCCCGTCGGCGCAGTCCGCGGCGCCGAAGCACCACGCGTCGCAGCCGGGCACGCGCTGGTACGCGCAGGCGCCGGCCTTGTCGCACGCGTCGGCCGAGCACGCGTTGCCGTCGTCGCAGTCCAGCGGGCCGCCCTTGCAGGTGCCGCCGCTGCACGTCTCGAGCACGGTGCAGGCGTTCCCGTCGGCGCAGCCGCTGCCGTCCGGGGCCACGCTCCAGCCGGTGTCGCTCAGCGCGGCGTCACAGCGCTCACACGGCGAGGCCGGCTTGCGGAAGCCGGCCGCCACGCAGGTCCCGGCGATGCTGCAGGCGCCCTTGCTCTCCCGGGCGCGGCGGATCCGGTGGTTGTCGTAGTCGGCGAACCAGACCTCGCCGTTGCGGTCGACGTCGAGCGCGACCGGCTGACGCAGACGGGCGGCCGAGAGCGCGTCGCCGTCGACCAAGCCCTGCGCGCCGGTGCCGGCGAAGGTCTCGACCTGTCCGGCGCGGATGCGGCGGATCCGGTGGTTGTACCGATCCGCGACGTAGACCGCGCCGCTGCTGCCGACCGCGACCTTCCACGGCTGGTTGAAGCGCGCGCTGCCGGCCGGGCCGTCGAGGTAGCCTGCGGCGCTGCCGGCGAAGGTCGTCACCGTGCCCGCTGGCGTGATCCGGCGGATGCGCGCGTTGCCCAGATCCGCGACGTAGAGCGTCCCCTCGGCGTCGACCGCCACGTCGTAGGGCGAGTTGAAGCGGGCGGTGGTGCCGAAGCCGTCGAGCCAGCCCGCGCTGCCGCCGGCGAGGGTGGTGACGGTGCCGTCCGCCTCGACGCGCCGGATGCGATGGTTGCCGGCTTCCGCGACGTAGACGACGGCGCCGCTGCCGCGCGTCGCCACGCCGACCGGGCTGCTGAAGCGGGCGGCGGTGCCTTTGCCGTCGAGGTAGCCCGCGGTGCCGCCGGCCAGGGTGGAGACGGTGCCGTCGCCGAGCAGCACGCGCAGGCGGTGGTTGCCGGTGTCGGCGACGAAGGCGCGTCCGGTGTCGTCGACCTCGAGATCGACCGGCGTGCTGAAGCGCGCGGCGATGCCCTTGCCGTCGCTGAAGCCGGCGGTGCTGCCGGCGCGGGTGCTCGCGGCGCCCTTGGCGTCGAGCGCGCGGATGCGGTGGTTGCCGCCGTCGGCGACGAGCGCCACGGCGCCGCCGGGATCGACCCCCGGCGGCAGCGTCGCCACCGCTCGAATCCAGGCGAACTTCGCGCTGCTCGCCGCGCCGTCGAGCATGCCCTGCGTGGTGCCCGAGAAGTTCCAGACCTCGGTACGGTCGCCGGCCTTGCAGCCGCCGCCCTTGCAGGCGTCGCCCCAGGTGCACGGCTTGCCGTCGTCGCAGGGCTGGGTATTGGCCGTGACCGCGCACTTGCCGCCGGTGCAGGCATCGTCGGTGCAGGCGTTGCCGTCGTCGCAATCACCGGCGTTGGCGCAGTTGCCGCCGCAGCCGACGATGGGCTCGTGCAGGCAGGCGCCGCCGGCGGCCTCGCAGGCGTCGGCGGTGCAGCCGTCGCCATCGTCGCACGGGGTGCCGGCGCCGCCGGCGAGCGCGCTGCCGGCACACGTGCCGCCCTTGCAGGCGTCCGCGGTCGTGCATGCGTCGTTGTCGTCACAGCTGCCCCCGTCCGCGACGGCGCTCAGCGCGGCCTGCGTCTTGCTCGGCACGCAGCGCTTGCAGGGCTGCTGCAGACCCGGGAATCCGGCCGCGACGCAGCGCCCCTCGTCCAGGCAAGGCTGCCGCGCGTCGACGACCCGACGCACGCGGTGGTTGTTGCGGTCTGCCACGACGACGCGGCCGAGCCCGTCCACCGCCACGCCGCCGGGGTAGTTCAGCTTGGCAGTGGCGGCGGTGCCGTCGGAAAAGCCGGGGCTGCTGCCGACGAAGGTCGAGACCACGCCCGCCTCGAGCGTGCGCAACCGGTGGTTGTAGCGATCGCCGATCCAGAGCACGCCACGCGCGTCCACCGCCACGCCGAAGGGATAGTAGAAGCGGGCGGTCGCCGAGCCGCCGTCGAGCAGGCCGGCGGCGCCGCTGCCGGCCACGGTCGTGACGGTTCCGTCCGGCAGCACGCGCCGAATGCGGTGGTTGTGCTGATCCGCCACGTAGAGCCGACCGGCCCCGTCGCGCGCGATGCCGACCGGGTAGGTGAAGCGGGCGACGGCCCCCTTGCCGTCGACGTAGCCTGCGGCGCTGCCCGCCAGGGTCGTCACCGTCACTGCGGCGCCGGTCGGCCCGAGCTCGATCCGGCGGATGCGATGGTTGTAGGTGTCGGCGACCCAGAGCGCGGCTTCCGAGGGGCCGCTCGTCACCCCGTGCGGTCGATTCCACCGCGCCGCCGCCGCCGCGCCGTCCACGAAGCCCGCGACGCCGTTGCCCGAGAGCGTGGCGCTGCTGCCGTCGGCTCGGCACAGGCGGACGGCGTGATTCTCGCGATCGGCCACCGCGAGGCTGCCGTCCGGCCGCAGCGCCAGCCCCGTCGGCGCATTCCACCACGAGCCGGCGCCCTTGCCGTCGAGCAGGCCGGCCTTGCCGCTGCCGCAGAGGGTCTCGACGGCGCCCTCCGGCGACACGCGACGGATCCGATGGTTGTCCGTGTCGGCGATCCAGACGGTGCCGTCGTCGCCCGCGGCCACGCCGAAGGGGCCCGAGACGCGGCCGCCGCCCGCCGCCGCGTCCGCGAACCCGGCCTGGCCGTCGCCCGCGAGGGTGCTCACGTGGATCGCCGCCGTCGCCTTGCAGACGGTGCCCTCGCAGACGGTGCCGACGGTGCAGGGCGCGCCGTCGTCGCAGGCAGCGCCCGAGAGCGCGACGTGCGCGCAGGTGCCGAGCTTGGTGTCGCAGGCGTCGAAGGTGCAGTCGTTGCCGTCGTCGCACGGCGTCTTGCCGTTCGGGCCGACCTTGGCGCCCTTGCAGACGACCTTGCTGCCGGGGCCCGCGAAGAATTCGCAACGATCGGGGCCGGTGCAGGCGTCCGCGTCGTCGCACGCGGTGCCGGTCGCGGCGGGCGCGAGCGTGCAGGCCCCGTCGCTGCCGTTGCAGCCGTCGACGGTGCAGGGGTCGCCGTCGTCGCAGACCTTGGCCTTACCGGCCACGCAGACGCCGCTGCTGCAAGCGTCGCCGAGGGTGCAGGCGTTGCCGTCCTCGCAGGGGCCGGGGGCGGCCGTCCAGGTGCAGTTGCCGGCGGCGCAGGCGTCGATGGTGCAGACGTTGTCGTCGTCGCAGTCGGCGACCTTGGCGCAATAGCCCCCGCAGCCGGCGATCTTCCCGTGGCTGCAGCTGCCGTCGCCGACCACGCAGACGTCGGTGGTGCAAGCGTCGCCGTCGTCGCAATCCTTGCTGGCGCCCGCCGCGCAGACGCCGTCCTGGCAGGCGTCGCCGACGGTGCAGGCGTCGCCGTCGTCGCAGCTGCCGGCGGTGGCGAGGTGCACGCAGCCCTTGCCCGCCACGCAGGGGTCGGCCGTGCACGGGTTGCCGTCGCTGCACGGCAGCGCCGCGCCGACGCAGACGCCGTTCTGGCAGCCGTCACCGGTGGTGCAGACCTCGCCGTCGTCGCAGGCGGTGCCGGTCTCGGCGACGTGCGCGCAGGCGCCTTGTTGGCAGGCGTCGGTCGTGCAGGCTTTGCCGTCGTCGCAATGCGCGTCGATGGTGCATTTGCCGCCACAGCCCGGGATCGGCAGGTGCCCGCACGCGCCGGTCGCCTTGTCGCAGGTGTCGGCGGTGCACGCGTCGCCGTCGTCGCAGCTCTTGGCCGGTCCGACGGTGCAGCTCTTGCCTTCGCAGGCGTCCGGGCCGGTGCAGGCGTCCCCGTCGGCGTCGCAGGTCGCCGGCGCCGCGAGGTGCACGCAGCCGGTGCCAGAGACGCAGACGTCGGTGGTGCAGGGGTTGGCGTCGTCGCAATCGAGCGGCGTGCCCTTCACGCACACGCCCGACGCGCACTGGTCCGAGGGCGTGCAGGTCGAGCCGTCGGCGTCGCAGGGCAGCCCGTCGGTCCCTTGTGCGCCGTGGACGCAGGCCCCGGTCGCAGCGTCGCAGGCGTCGGACGTGCAGGGATCCCCGTCGTCGCAGCTCTTGCTCGGCCCGGCGACGCAGGTGCCCGCGGCGCAGGCGTCCGGACCGGTGCAGGCGTCGCCGTCGGCGTCGCAGGTGGCGGGCGCGGCGAGGTGGACGCAGCCGGCGCTGGGCTCGCACGCATCGACGGTGCAGGGGTTGTCGTCGTTGCAGCCGAGCTTCGGGCCGGCGGTGCACGTGCCGGCCTGGCAGGCGTCGCCGAGGGTGCAGGTGGTGCCGTCGGCGTCGCAGGGCGTGCCGTCGGCGACCGCGACCATGGCGCATCCGCCGGTCTTGCTGTCGCACGCGCCGACCTTGCAAGGATCGTTGCTGGCGCCGCCGCAATCGGGTAGGCCGCTGGTCTCGAGCTTGCAGGTCCACTTCGCGCCGGATTTGTCGCAGACCAGCGCGCCCACGCAGGGATCGGTCGCACCCGCGCCGGCGCAATCCGCGTCTGTCACGCAGGCGCAGGTCGGGCTGCCGGGGGTGCACTGCCCGACGACGCAGACGTCCGGTGCCGTGCAAGGGTTGCCGTCGGTGCAGGTGGCGTCGGCGGGCAAGTGGACGCAGCCGGTCGCCGCCGCGCAGCCGTCGTCGGTGCACGGATTGCCGTCGTCGCAGCTCGCGGCGGGCAGGGCGGTGCCGATGCAGCCGCCGGCGACGCAAAGGTCGGCGGTGGTGCAGGCGTTGCCGTCGTCGCAGGCCGCACCGCTCGCCGGCGTGTGCAGGCAGGTGCCGGTCGACGGATCGCAGGCGTCGCTGGTGCAGGGCGCGCCGTCATCGCAGTCGACGCCGAGGCAGGGGTCGATCGGCAGGGCGTCTGCGTCGGCAGCCGCGGCTCCGGCGTCGGCGTCGTCGGCGTCGTCGGCGTCAGAGTCCGCCTCGCTGTCCGCGTCCGTGCCGGCGTCGATGCCGGCGTCCTCGGTGTCGGCCACGGCGACATCGGGGGTGGCGTCGCTCTGCGCGCCGCCGTCGTCGGAGTCGCTCGGTGCGGCGATGTCGACGTCCGCGAGGCCCCCGTCGCCGCCGAGCAGCGTGTCGAGCCCGACGTCCGGGCCCTGCACGAGCGCGTCGCTGCTGCACGCCGCGACGCTTCCGAGCAGCGCCAGGAGCGCCCATCTCGCCGCGTTGCGCTGCGTCATCATCCCCGGCATGCGACACCCCCGAGACCCGAAGCGCGATGGTGCCGAGGGCCACGGGGGTGTGGCAAGCGGGAGCGGTGCGGCGGCGTCGCGTCAGGCGACGTGGCCCTGCCACATGCGGGCGCTCTGGCGAGCGAGGTCGAGCGCCTGGCGGGTGCTCTTCTCGGCCATCTCGAGCTGCCAGGTCATCGTGGCCTTGGAGAGGCGCGCGGCCTCGTCGATCAGGTGCTGCGCGTGCTCGGCGCCCTGCTTCTGGGCCGAGAGGACCTCCCGCGTCCAGGTCTCGAAGCCCTCGGCGCCGCCCTGGCTGAGCTTCTCGAACATCTCGACGCCCGGGACGCGCACGCCCTCGGGGGCGGCGAAGGCCGTGGTGAAGAGATCCTTGCTGGCCGCCATCGCCTCTTGCGCCGCAGCAAAAGCGTCGCGGACGGTCTGGCTGGCGGCAGCCACGGCCTCCTTGGCCGGATGTGCCGAAGCAGCGGTCTCGGCGGCGTTGTCGACCGTGGTCTCGGTCTCGTTCTGGCTCTGGCTGCGGCTGGTCTTGCGCTCGGTCATCGTTCGATCTCCGTCTGCGCCGCGGGGGGCGCGTTGCATCTGCGGCGCAAGGTAGGGAGGCGCCCCGGCGGCGTCAAGGCAAAAATGCTGCGCCGCAGCAACGCGTTATTTCAGTTAGTTGAGTCGATGGAATGTCCCGTTCTGTGTGCGCTGCATGAATCGCCTTGACACCTCGGGGGGCTTTCGCGAGCCTGCGCGCGCCCGGAGGAGGCGTGATGCAGATCGTTCCGAACCAGCCGACCCTCGCCACCGCGACGCCACGCACCGCCGGATGGCTGGCCCGCGTCGTCGTGTGCGTGGGGCTCGCGCTCGTTGGCTGCACCGGCGAGGCCGCCGCGCCGGTCTGCCGCGTGGACGCCGACTGTGCGTCGGGCCGTTGCCTGCCCAGCGGGCTCTGCGATGACTACCGCGTCTCGGACGCCGGTGCCGACGTGCAGACCCGCTTCGGTGACGCGGGCTCCGACGCCAGCGCCGGCAGCGACACCGGCGGCAACGGCGGCGATGCCGGATCGGTCGGCACCGACACCTGCGCCGCCGACAGCTGCGGCGGTGGCGCGGACGCCGGCGGCGGCTTCGTCTGCCAGCCCAACCACGACGGCAAGGTCGTCCGCGCCGAGATCCACTTCGCCGCCGGCCTCTCCGCCCCGTTCAAGGTCGCCCGCGACGCCGCCTTCGACGCCAAGGGCAAGGCCGACGCGACCGCCGGCACCGTCTGGGATCTGCGCGGCCCCTACGACGGCGACAAGGACATGAAGATCGGTACGATTGCGGTCCAAGGAGCTTGGTTCGAAGAGGACTTCGTCGGCGCCACCTACGCGACGCAACTCGACACCGACAGCCCGCTGCTCGGCGTCTTCGAGGCGACGGGGGACAAGCTCCTGATGCGCGGCGTGGTCTCGCCGGCGTCGTCGCTGTACGAGACGCTGTTGGTCTACGACCCGCCGGCCATCGTACTCTCGTTCCCGCTCGAGGCGGGCACGAGCTTCCAATCGAGCTCGACCGTGAAGGGCAAGAAGGACGGCATCCTCTCGTATTGGACCGAGTCGTGGGTCTCGAGCGTCGATGCGAAGGGCGCGGTACAGACGCCCTACGGCAACTTCCCGGCGTTGCGCGTGCGCACCACGCTGACGCGCCAAATCGGCGTGTTCACCTACATCTCTCGCTCGCTCTCCTGGGTGACGGAGTGCTTCGGCACGGTCGCTCTCGCGCGCAGCAAGCTCGACGAGACCGAGCCTGATTTTCCGGTCGCCGAGGAGCTCCGCCGCCTCACGCCTCCGTAGCCGAGCCTCGATACAGGTCGTCACGAAGCAGCGCTTCTTGCGCGTCGAGGTGGAAGTCGACGACCAGCGGCAGGTGGTCCGAGGCGTCGCGCGTCAGCGCGCTGCGCACGATGCGGGCCGAGCGCACGTGGATCGGCCCACGGACGAAGACCTTGTCGAGCGATCCCATCGCCATGTAGGCCGGAAAGCTGCGGAACTTCGCGGGCGGCCGGGTCACCTGCGCGAAGCCGGCGGGGCCGTAGACCTTCGGCTCGAGCTGATTGCGCCAATCGTTGGTGTCGCCGGCGATGATCATCGGTAGGCCTTGCAGTGCCACCATGTCGGGGTCCGCGAGCAGCTTCTGCACCTGCCAGCGGCGCTCGATCTCCGCCAATCCGAGGTGGTAGTTCACCACGACGACGTCGCCTTCCGGGCTCGCGATCCGGGCGACCTGCGCGGCACGCGGCTTCTTCACGCTCATCCGCAGATCGACCGTCCGATGCCAGGGCACCGGCCAGCGGGAGAGCAAGAGGTTGCCGTAGCCGCCGTCCTTCAGGCTGACGTTGAGCTGGAACAACCCGGTGTGCGCGGCGAGCTGCTCGACGAAGAGCACGGGCTGGTCGTGGAAGCGCGACCGACGCACGCCCGAGTCGACCTCTTGCAGCAGCACCAAATCCGGATTCTCGGCCTCGATCACGTCCAGGACGCGCTCGAAACGGTAGAGCCGGTCCCGCCCGCCGATGCCCTTGTGGATATTGTACGTGAGCAACCGCATCGTCCCTCCGCGCGCAGACCCGCAATCGCTTGGCGCAGCGGGACGGCTCCGACATGATAGGCGCACGGTGGACGCGTGGCGAAGTCCTCGCGCGGGGGGATGCGAGATGTGCCGACTCTTCGGTTTTCGTTCGGTGATCCAGTCGGCGGTGCACCGCAGCCTGGTCGACGCGGACAATGCTCTCGCCGTGCAGAGCAACGAACACCGCGACGGCTGGGGCGTCGCGTGGTACCTCGCCGGTTCACCGCACCTCATCAAGGGCGTCTCACCGGCGGTCGAGGACAAGATCTTCAACCGCGTCAGCGGCGTCGTCGCCTCGGAGACCGTCCTCGCGCATCTGCGCTTGGCGACCGCCGGCGACGTGAACATCCTGAATTCTCATCCGTTCCAATTCGGTCGGTGGGTCTTCGCACACAACGGCAAGATCATCGACTTCGATCGACACCGGGCGATGCTGCGCGCCGCCGTCGCACCGACGCTCGAGCGCTTCATCCTCGGCGACACGGACTCGGAGATCCTGTTCTACCTCTTCCTCAGCGAGCTCCGGCGACGCGTCGATCTCCACCGCAAGGGCGTGCCGATCGCCGACATCGCCGCGTCGTTGCAGGCCGTGGTGAGGCTGGTCCGCGAGCGCTGCGACGTCGGCGCCGCCGAGCCGTCGCTGCTGACCTTCGTGGTGACCGACGGACACACCATGGTCGGATTGCGGCAGGGCAAGCCGCTGCTGTTCTCGACCTACAAGCGGCGCTGCGCCGACCGCGACGATTGCCCCTTCCTGAGCGCCGCCTGCGAGGCGCCGACCGAGGACGGACACGTCAACCATTTGATCATCTCCAGTGAGCCATTGCATGGAGAAAACACGTGGATCGAGCTCGCCGACGGTGAGCTCGTCGGGGTCGATTGGCGGATGGTCCTGCACCGCGGAACGCTCGAGGACGGCGTTCGCCGCGTCGCCGGCTGAGACGAAGCGCTAGCGCCCAGAGAAGCGCGGCTTGCGCTTGCCGAGCAGGGCCTCGATGCCTTCGCGCGCGTCGTCGGTGCCGACGGTCTCGGCTTGAGCGTAGGCTTCGTCGCGAGCCGCGTCGCGCGGGTCGCGGCCGGCGCCTTCGCGCAACAAGCGGCGGGTCAGGCGCAGCGCGATCGGGGCGTTCTCGGCGATCTCGGCCGCCAGCTGCATCGCGCGCGGCAAGACCTCGGCCGCGGGCAGCGCCTGCAGCAAGTAGCCGTAGCGGACGCCTTCGTGCCCATCGAAGAGCCGGCCCGTGAGCAAGAGTTCGGTGGCGCGCTGCAGTCCGACCGCTCGCGGCAGCGTCGTCGAGATGGCCATGCCCGGGCTCAGGCCGAGCTTGGCGAAGTTGGCGCCGTAGCGCGCGTCCTGGGCGCCGATGCGCAGGTCGCAGAGCAACGAGAGGCCGAAGCCGCCGCCGACTGCGTGGCCGTTGAGCGCCGCGATCAGCGGGACGTCCAGCTCGAGCACCGACAGGAAGGGCCGATACATGGCGTAGGAGCGCTCGTGTGGCAGTTCGAAGCGCGTGCCATCGCGCTGCACCGCGTCGCGCAGGTCCGCCCCGGCCGAGAAACAACGACCCTCTCCGGTCAACACGACGGCGCGGATGTCCGTGTCGGCGCGGCACGTCGCCACCGCGGAAGCGAATGCATCGAGCAACTCGGCGGTCATGCTGTTGCGGTTCTCCGGGCGGTCGAGGGTGATGACGCCGACGGCGCCCTCGCGGTGGTAGCGGACGGCGGGGCGTTCGGTCGCGTCGGTCATCGGGGCCTCCTCGGCCCGCGCGGGGCGGGCCGAGGGCGTCTGTAGCGCGGACACGGCGACCCCCGCAAGGGGCATCGCGGCGCCGAACCGATGTCCGTTGCGCGTTGAACCACGCTGCGTTAGGGTCCGCGCGCCAAAACAGGACCGGCCACGGCCGGCCACGCGGGAGCCATGCCCCCGCGCACCATCGAGACGGCGCACGAGGCGCGCCCCGAGTGGAGAAATCGCGATGCACAAGACCATTCGCTTCCTGCTGCCGATCGCCCTCGCGGGCGTGACCGTCCTGCCCGGCTGTGGCACCAAGCGCCAGACCGGCATCTGCGGCGACGCCGCCGTGGCCACCGAGTCCGGTGACGCCGACGCCCTGGTCGCCGCCGGCGACGCCGCCTGGGAGCTCCGCCGCGAGCGCGCCAAGCTCGACGAGGCCATCGCCGCGTGGGCCAAGGCGCTGCGCATCGATCCGAAGCGAACCGACGTGCGCGTCAAGCTCTCCCGCGCGCGCTACCTGCTCGCCGACGGCTACCTGCGCGCCGAGGACGACAAAGAGGCCGAGATGCTCGCGTCGTTCGACCAGGGCATCAAGGACGCCGAGGTCGCCATCGCGCAGCTCTCGACCGGCTACCGTGAGGACGTCTGTGCGCAGAAGCCCTTCGCCGAGGCCATCACCAAGACCGACAAGGCCGCCGTGGCCGCGATGTACTGGTACGCGACCAACCTCGGAAAGTGGGGTCTTGCCAAGGGAATCTTCACCATCCTGAAGTACAAGGACAACATCAAGGCGATGATGGAGCACATCCTCAAGCTCGATCCGACCTACTTCTACCACGCGCCCGACCGCTATTTCGGCGCCTTCTACACGAAGGTCCCGTTCCCGAGCGGCGACATGGAGAAGAGCAAGCTGCACTTCGAGCGCTCCATCGCCGGCTCGCCGCAGTACCTCGCCACCAAGGTGCTGATGGCCGAGACCTACTGCACCAAGGTCAAGGATCGGAAGCTCTTCAAGCAGCTCCTCGACGACGTGGTGAACTTCGACCTGAACCAGGCCCCGGAGATCGCCCCCGAGAACGCCATCGAGCAGCGCAAGGCCAAGGACCTGCTCGACGACATCGACACCTACTTCGGCGACGCCGAGTAGTCCCGTCGCACACCAGCGCCGACGCGCCCGCGGTCGACTTCGGCCGCGGGCGCGCCGCGTTTTGGGGCCCGCCGTGGGCTATCGTCGCCGTGCGTCGCGTTGAAATCTTGCAGATTTGCGACCAAGCCGTGTGGACGCTGCTCGAAGCCGCTAGACTCCGGCGGGGGTAATGCGCATCTGTCGACGGCAGGGCGCCGGGAGTCCGACATGAAGCTGCAACCGACCCTTCGATCCTTCCGCGGTGTGCTGTTCGCGTCAGCGCTGGCGATGGCGACCACGGCCTGCGGCACCGGCGACGTCAGCGTCGAGGGGCCCGACGTCTCCGCAGACGTCGGGGGCGGTGGCGACACGGGCGGCGGCGGCGGCGGTGGTGGCGGCAAAGACACCGCCGGCGGCGAGGACACCAGCAGCAGCGACACCGGCGGCGGCGCGGCGTGCGTGGCCGACTTCGACTGCACCGTGAGCATCGAGGAGACCGCGTGCAGCAAGCCGCGCTGTATCGGCGGCGTCTGCAAGGCCGCGGTGCAGCCCAAGGGCACGCCCTGTGAGCTCGACGGCCTCGAACCCGGACCGTGCCAGGTCAGCGTCTGCGACGGCGTCGGCAAGTGCACCTTCGCCGGCGCGCCCGAGGGCAAGCCCTGCGGCGACGGTCCCTGTGGCGACGTCTGCCAGGGCGGGCAATGTGTGCAGGGCGGCGGCAAGGACGACGGCGACCCCTGCACCCTCGACGTCTGCGAAGGCGGGCAGATCCAGCATCTGCCGGTGACCGATCCCTCTGTCGACTGCAGCGACGGCAACCCGTGCACCGCGTCGGCGGGCTGCCTCGGCGGCAAGTGCGTCGGCAAACCCTTGGTCTGCGACGACGGGATCGACTGCACCATCGACTTCTGCGCGGCCGGCAAGGGCTGCGATACCATCGTGGCCGAAGGGCTCTGCGACGACGGTAACCCGTGCACCAGCAGCGCTTGCCTGCCCGACCAGGGCGGTTGCGTCCACAAGGCCGAAGCCGGCAAGGCGTGCGACGACGACAATGCCTGCAGCGCCGACGAGACCTGCGACGGCAACGGCGTCTGCGGCAACGGCAAGAACATCTGTCAGTGCAAGACGTCGGACGACTGCAACGGCGGCAACCTCTGCCTGCAGTTCGTCTGCGAGCAGGGCGTCTGCCTCGCGACGCCCGGCGTCGACCCGTGCACCGGCAAGGAGGGCAGCGCTTGCGGCGCGTATTTCTGTGATCCGGCGACGGGTGGCTGCGCCTTCAAGCCGCTGAAGGAGGGGCAGCCCTGCGACGACGGCGACGCCTGCACCTCGGCCAGCCAATGCGCCGGCGGCAAGTGCGTGCCGAGCGCCAAAGCCGAATGCGATGACGGCAACCCCTGTACCGCCGACGGCTGCGACAGCAAGGTCGGATGCGTCTCCAAGCCGGCCGACGGCCAGCCGTGCAACGACGGCAACGCCTGCACCATCGAGGACGCCTGCAAGAATGGCGGGTGCTTCGGCGTGCAGCAGAATTGCAACGACGGGGACGCCTGCACCGTCGATGCCTGCGCCCCCGACTCCGGCAAGTGCGCGCACAAGCCGATCCCGGGCTGTGGCGGCTGCAAGAGCGACGCGGAGTGCAACGACGGTGACCCGTGCACCAAGGACGGCTGCAGCGTCGACGCCGCTGGCCAACTCCTCTGCACCCACGTCCCGCTGCAGGACCCGAATTGCGGGCCGGAGTGCAAGTCGCCGGCCGACTGCCCGCAGCCGGGCGCGGTCTGCACGCAGGCGACCTGCATCAACGGCAAGTGCGGCACCGAGCTGATGCCCGGCTGCGTCATCGGCTGCAAGAGCGACGCCGAGTGCGAGGACGGCAACAAGTGCACCATCGATGTCTGCACCGTGCAGGGCAATATCGGCGTCTGCCAGAGCAAGACGCTGCCCGACTGCGGCGGCTGCACGTCGGACGCGCAATGCCCGGCGCCCGGCGGCGTCTGCTCGGTCGCCTATTGCGAGGTCGGCGTGTGCAAGATCAAACAGGATCCGGCGTGCGGAGGCTGCAAGAGCGACGGGGACTGCGACGACGGCGACAAGTGCACCAAGGACTCGTGCTTGGCCAACTCGGCCGGCACCACCAGCTGCATCCACGAGCCCATCCCCGGCTGCGCCACCACCGGCTGTGCCGGCGACGCGGCGTGCAGTGACGGGGACGCCTGCACCACCGACGCCTGCGTCGCGGGCAAATGCGTGTTCAAGCCCAAGAGCTGTGACGACGGCAACGCATGTACCGTCGATGCGTGCGCGGCCGGCAAATGCCTGTATTCGAGCAAGGTCTGCAACGACGGCGACGCCTGCACGCAGGACGTCTGCGATCCGAAGAGCGGGCAATGCCTCGCTGCACCGATCCCGAATTGCGGCAACAAGTGCACCAGCAGCCAGCAGTGTCAGGACAACAACCCCTGCGTCTACTCGTACTGCAGCCAGGGTACCTGCACCGCCCAGCCCAAGACCTGCAACGACAACAACGCCTGCACCTTCGACAGTTGCAACCTCCAGAACGGCGCCTGCGTCTACACGCCGATCCCGGGCTGCGACAACAGCTGCAAGCAGACCTCGGATTGCGACGACAGCAACCCGTGCACCTACGACACGTGCTCGGCGTTCCAGGGCAAGTGCTACAACCAGACCATCCCCAACTGCGACCCGACCAAGCCCAAGTGCAAGTCGGCCGCGGATTGCGACGACGGCAAGCCGTGCACGACCGACAGCTGCTCGACCTTCAGCGGCAACTGCTCGCACTACAACGTGCCCAACTGCGTGATTGGCAAGGCGTGCAAGACGGCGGCGGAGTGCAACGACAAGAACGGCTGCACCACCGATGTCTGCGAAGCGGGCAAGTGCGCGCCGAAGTCGATCTCCTGCGACGACTTCAACCCGTGCACGAACGACTACTGCCAGACCTCGAACGGCAAGTGCGTGCACACCCAGAAGCCCGGCTGCGTCGCCGAGACCTGCAAGGGCGACAGCGAGTGCCAGGACGGCAACGCCTGCACCAAGGACCTCTGCCTGTTCGGCTACTGCCAGCACCTGCTCGATCCGTCCTGCAACTAGCGGCACGAACGACGCCCGAGACGCGCGCGCCTCCGCCGGGGATGCCCAGCGGAGGCGCGTTCGTTTCGGCGGATACGGGGTCGTGAGGCGCCGCGAAGGCGTCGGGCGGGGCGGGGCGCGCGGGGTTACTGGATCTTCATCCCGCCCGGGAAGCCGTAGCTGACGAAGTCGTCGTAGCCGTAGACAACGACGCCTACGGCCTCGCTGCTCTCGATGGTGTGCGTGCCGGGCTGCACCGCGATACGGGTGGCCTTCCAGGCACCGCTGCCGAAGATGCTGAAGCCGGACGCCGCGACCGGCTGGCCGTCGAGCAGGATCGCCGCCCCCTTGGGGCCGACGATGTTGATGTAGTTGGCCTTGTACTTGTCCGGCACGAGTACGACGTACTTCTCGAGGAAGCGGTCGGTCGCCACTGCCAAGATGAAGGCCGGGTCGCCGGTCTTGGCGTCGGTCTCTTCCTTGATATTCGGGCAATCGGCGTTCTTGCTGCACATCACCGGCTCGCCGAGCGCGGTGAAGTAGTGCTCGCAGACCTTGCTACCCGAAAACTTCGCGGTGCAGGTGTCGTTCTTCGGATCCGGCGCGTTCGCGCTGGCCATGAACTGCCCGACCATGATCGGCTTGTTCGCCAGGATCACGAAGTCCGAGGCGGACTCGAACTCGAAGAAGTTGCCCTTGTTCAGCGGCGGAATCGCGGCCTGCGGCGGGTCGGTGACGACCGTGGTGCCGTCTTCGGCCGCCAGGATGCGCCAAACGTCCTTCTCTGCGCCGCGCGGCTGCAGCTTGCTGGCCAGATAGACCATGCCCCACTGCTTGACCGGGATGAGCTGCTCCTCGATGTGGTCGGCGCAGCAGGTGACCGGGCAATCCGCGTTGGTCGTGCACGGCCAGCCCTGGGTGGCACAGCTGCCCTCGGTGGCGCCGGGCGGAATCACGCAGACGTTGGTGTCGGGAACGTTGCTGCCCTCGGAGCCACCGAAAACGGCGATGGGTTTGTCGGCGATCACGCGCGAGCCGGTCAGGTCGGCGCCGAGCTCGTTGGTCTCGATATTGAGCACCTCACCCTGCGAGAGCGTCGCCTTGAAGGCTTCGCCCTTCGCCAGGCCGGGCACGCCCTTGCCGGGCAGGGTCTTGGCGGTCGTGACGACCGTCACCTGCGTGCTGCCTTCGCTTACCGCCACGACCGTCATCGTGCCGCGGAGGTTGTTGAAGTTCTGCTGCCGCGACATCACGTAGTACTCGTTGCCGACGCCGTTGGCGGGCAGGAGCAGGCTGGCGTCGTTGCTGAACACGCCGACGTTCTGGAGCGGGTTGAACTGGTAGGCCACGATCGGGACGTTGGACTTGATGCGGTACGCCGCCGCGCTGATGCCCGTACCGTCGACCTGGATCGGCCCGGGCAGCCCCCACGCGGGATCCGGCAGGTCGAGCACCTTCAGCGCGTTCGGCGGGATGGTGTAGGCGCTCGACTTGCCGGTGCTGGTGGTGACCGTCACCGTCGCCGCCTTCGGCCGCGTATTCGAGATGATCACCGAGTACTGCATGTTCTGCGCGTCGCAGAGCTTCGGGCCGCAGGGCACCTGCGCGTTGTCGAGATCGACGGCCCAATAGTCGCATCCGACGTTGGTGTTGGACTTGTAGTCCGCGCCACACGGGTCCACGCACAGGCCGCCGAGGCAGGCGAGATCCTTGGCGTTGCAGTCGTCGAGCACCAGCCAGCCGCTGCCGTCGTCCTGGCAGGTCACGGCCTTGCCGCCGTCGCATTGCTTCAGGCCGGGCGTACAGATCTGGCACTTGCCGTCGATGCAGCTGGTCGCGCCGCCGCAGCTGAGCACGAACTCGGCGTCGCTGCCGGTGGTGTTGCACTTGAGCACCGCCTTGCTCGGCTTGCCGGCCGCCGCGGGGGCGCAGAAGGTCTGGTTCGGCTGGCAGACGCGGCACTCGGCGCCGATGCAGTAGGGCGCGCCGTCCGGGCAGGTCGACTGCTCCCAGCTCTTGCCGTCGGCCTGGCAGGTGGCGAGGAAGTTGCCCTGGCACTCCTTGGTGCCCGGCACGCACGCGATGCTGGCGCAGCTGTAGTCCTTGCAGGTCTCGCCTTCGCCACAATGCGTGTCGACCAGGCATTGCACGCAATAGCCGTCGAGGATGGCGCAGACCGGGGTCTCCTTCAGACCCGAACAATCCGACGGCTTGCCGCAGGACTTTCCGATCGGTTTGCCGGTGTCGGCCGGGCCGGCGTCGACGGCGGTATCCGGCGCGCCGGTGTCGGAGACGCTGGCGTCGGGGACGCTGGTGTCCGCGGTGGTGTCTGGGCTGATGGTGTCGGTGACGGTCGCGTCGTCGCCGCCGCCGGAGACGTCCGCGACGGTGTCGGTGTTGCCGCCGCCGCCGCCCG
The DNA here is from genome assembly GCA_041163625.1 of Pseudomonadota bacterium. Lineage (GTDB taxonomy): Bacteria > Myxococcota_A > UBA9042 > UBA9042 > UBA9042 > JACKFC01. The sequence goes on from JBEARB010000035.1 coordinate 31,134, forward strand.
TGTCGGTGTTGCCGCCACCGCCGCCGCCGCCGCCGGTGTCGCCGCTCGGCAAGCCGCCGCCGCCGCCGCCGCCGAAGCCAGACGTGTCGATGGCGCTCTGGTTGCCGCTTCCACCATTGCTGCAAGCGCCGAGCGAGAGGCCGGCACACAGGGCGATGACGAGCAGCGCGTTGCCGTGGCCGCAGAGGGCATGGGCGCGCAGGGACATGGGCGTCCTCCGGGAACGGGGCCGACGGATGCCGACCGGATCGAGTCGCGGGAGGGTACCATCCCCCTCCCTCGCAACAACCTAATTCGCGACCTCGAACGCCAGGACTTCGATCTCGTCGAGCGTCGCGGCGGCCGCTTCCTCTAGACGCACATTACCGATATCCCGCGCGATTGCCACGGCCTCGGTGGCGGCAGAGAGCGCAGCCGCCAGATTGCCGAGTTGGACGCGGCACAACGCCGTCAATCGCAACGCTTCGGGCAGCAAATCCAGGGCGCCCATGCGACGCATCGCGGCCTCGGCGATGCCGAGTTCGTGCAGCGCCGGCTCGATGGCGCCCTGGTCGAGCAGCACGTTGCCGAGGTTGGTGCGGGCGGCGGTCAGGCCCTGCACGTACTCGATCGCCTCGCAGGCGGCGACGGCATCGCGGTAGTGCACCTCGGCGGTGTCGAGATCGCCCGAGACGTAGGCGGCGTTGCCCATCGAGACCAGCGCCATCGCCGCGCCGATGCGGTCGCCGCCGCGCTCGAAGCGCTCACGGCCGCGTCGATAGTGTTCCTGTGCCGCATCGATGGCGCGTTCGCGGGTGGCGAGGTGACCGAGCACGACCTCCAGGCGGCCGAGGCCGTTCTGCACGTCGGCGGTCGGCGGCGCGCCGGCGAAGCGCTCGATGCCGCTCTGGGCGAGGTCGCGTGCGGCCGATGCGTCGCCGCTGCGCAGCAGCACCATCGCGTGGCGGCCGGTGGCGAGCGCTGCGAGGCCGTTGCCGAGGGTGCCGCGTGCGCGGACCTCGGTCGCGCGGGCGAAGGCTTCGGCGGCGGCCTGGTACTCGCCGCGGCGGCTGTCGATCTCGCCCCGTGCCATCAGCGCTCGCGCACGTTGCAGGTCCAGGCTGAGGTCGCCGCCGACCGCCATGTCGAGCGCGGCGTCGGCAGCGGCGCTCGCGGCGTCGAGGTCGCCGGTCTGCGCGCCGAGCTCGGCCCGCAGCACCAGCGCGTCGAGCAGCAGCGTCCGCGCCTCGAGGTCGCCGCTGCGGCCGTACCAAGAGCGCGCGACCGAGGTCGTCTGGCCGAGCGCGTCGAAGGCGTCGCGGTTGGCGAACGAGCGCATCGACTCCTGCGCAGCCTTGAACAGCGCCCGCGTCGCCTCGGCTTCGTTGCCCGCGCCGAGATGGTGGCGCGCCAGCAACGCGCCGAAACCGGGCGGGCGGACGCCCTTCCAACCGGTCAGCCATTGGCTCGCGCGGGCGTGCAGTTCGCGTGCCCAGCCGCTCGAGAGCGCGTCGCGCAGGGCGTCTCCGACCAAGCCCTGACGCAGATCCACCTCGCGCTGGCCGGGGAAGCGCGAGACCGCGGAGAGGCGCAGGTGGCCGGCGCGCAACAGCCCGTCGATCTCCTCGTCGGAGACGGCGCGGTCGAGCATCGCGGAGACGAGCTCCACCGGTGCGCCGTCGGCCGCCACCGCGACCGCCTCGAGGATCGCGCGCTCCGCGGGCGGCAACCGCCCGATGCGGTCGAGCACGAGCGCGCTGAGGCCGCGGTCCAGCGCGGCGTCCACGGCGCTGGCCGCCGCGACGCGGTAGCCCTCGCCGTCGTGGTGGATCACCTCGGCGCTGACCAGGGCCTCGATGGCCTCCTCGACCAACGCCGGCAGACCGCCCGAGAACTCGTGCACCCGCTGCGCCAGGCCGGTCGGGACGGCCACGCCGGCCAGCAGTTCGGCGATCAGCTCGCGCGTCTCGGCCTCGCCGAGCGCGGGCACCTCGATCAGCGTGCTCCGGCTCGCGGGCAGCGGCAGCTCGTCGAGCAACTCGCGGACCGCAGCCGATTGCCCCGTGAGCGCGATCAGCAACGGGCGCGCTGCGAATTCGCGGCAGAGGTGCGCGAGCAGCTCGCGACTCGGCCCGCGCGCGCAGTCCACGTCGTCGATCGCGAGGACGGCGGCCTCGTCGCCGACGATGCCGCGCACGAACGCGGCGTAGGCCTCGAACGCGGCGGCTTGCTCGGCCTCGGTGGCGGGTCGGGCGTCGCGCAGATCGACCGTGCGTTCCGCGCTGCCGCCCAAGCGCAACAATGACGCGACGCGCCGCTGCAGGCGGTCCGGGCCGTCGTCGGCCAGGCCGGGCAGGGCGGCGACCCGGGCCGAGAGCTCGCGGCCGGCTTCCGCGGCGCTCGGCAGGCGCGCCTGCATCAGGTCGACGAAGGGCTGCCACGCCGAGCCGGCGTAGGCCGTCGCGCGGGTCGCCAAGAGCCGCCAGCCCTGCTGGTCGAGCGTCTGCAGCGCGTCGTGCAGCACGCGGCTGCGGCCCGCCCCGCGGTCGCCGGAGAGCGCGACGACGCAGAGCGCGCGGCGACGGCTGGCTGCGCGCGCGGTGGCGGCGATCTCGTCGAGGACGGCGAAGCGGCCGACCAAGCGAGCGGTCTCACGCGGCCCGGTTCCGCCGGCGGAGGGTAGGGTGTCGCGTCGCTTCCCGACGATGACGCGATCGCCCTCGCTCTCGCCGTGATAGCGCTTGCGGAGCTCGCGCCAGGCCGCGCTCTCGGCGCAGAGTCTCCCGGCACCCGCCTGTGCTGCCGCCTCGCGCGCGGCCTCGACCGGAGTCCCGAGCAACGCGACCTGGCCCCAGGCGACGGCCTGGGCGCGGGTCATCAGCGCCCCCAAGGCGAGCCCGACGCTGCCCTCCTCGGTCGAGAGCCAATCCAGGCCGGCGAGCGCGGCAGCTTCGACCTCGCCGTCGCGCATGCCGCCGAGCCCGAAGGCCGCGACGCATTCGCGTCCGATCGCCGCCAGCATCCGGCCGCCGGCGCGCTCGACCGCCGAGGCGAACCGGCCGGCCGCGGCCGCGCAATCCTGGGTCTCGCCGATCCGCGCGCACAGGACCGCGGCCACCAAGCGCGGTGGCGTCGCGTCCTGGTCGTCCAGCAACCAGCGGGCCGGCGCGCGCAGGCTCGTGCCGCACGCGGCGCAGAACCAGCGCTCGCCGTGGCGCCGGCTGTTGCATCCCGGGCAGCTCGAGAGCGGCAGGCTGCTGCCGCAGGCTTCGCAGTAGGCCGCGCCGCTGTGGCCGCGGTGCCCGCAGGCCGGGCAACTCGCCGCGCCGCCGCTCTGTGCGTCTCCACCGATGGCAGCCCGCAGCGCGTCCGCGAAGGCGATGATGTCGGGGTAGCGATCGTCGGCCCGCTTTTGCAGGGCACGCTGGATCACGACGTCGAGTGCGTCGCGGACGCCGGCTTCGGCGCCTTCGAGCGTCGGCAGGCGCGCCGGTGCGTCGACCAGATGCGCGATCAGCAGACCCTGCGTCGTGCCGCGGTGGATCGGCATCGAGCTGGTCAGCATGCGGTAGACCAGCACGGCCAGGGCGTACTGATCGGCGCGCCCGTCGAGCGTCCCGTTCTGGATCTGTTCGGGCGGCATGTACGCCGGCGTGCCCAGCAGCCGCGATGTACGCGTGACGGCGCTGTCGGCGCTGCCGGAGAACGCCTGCGCCAAGCCGAAGTCGACGACCTTCGCCAGCAGTGCGCCCGTGGCGAGGCGACGGACGAGCACGTTGCCGGGCTTGATGTCGCGGTGGATTACGCCGATCGCGTGCGCCTCGGCCAGCGCGCTGGCGACCTGGCGGGCGAGCGTGATCGTCTCTTCGACGCTGAGTTGGCCGCGCTCGTCGAGGAGCTGCTCGAGGCTCGGGCCGTCGATCAGCTCCATCGCGATGTAGAAGGCGCGGCCATGTCGGCCGAAGCCGTGCAGAGCGACCACGTTGGGATGCGCGATGCGGCTGAGCATCTGGGCTTCGCGGTGGAAGCGCAGGCCAGCTTCCTCGTCGTCGGCCAAATCGGGGAGCAGCAGCTTGACGGCGACGCGGCGATCGAGGCGATGGTCGCGCGCCACGTACACGCTGCCCATCCCGCCACCGGCGAGGAAACGCTCGACGATGTAGGTCTCGGCGATCACGTCGCCGGGTTGCAGCGTCTGCTCGGTTCCGCTCGCCACGGCCTCTCCCTCCACGGCGCAAGCCGCGGACGATAGCGCCGCCGCCCCCCGCGTCGCAAGCCAGACCCTTGCATCGCAGACAACTGTCCGCTATCTCCGGAGGAGCCACGACGTAGGAGGCAAGGTGGCGACGAGCAAAGGAAGATCGCCGGGTCCGAGGCGGCCGCGTGGGCAAACCCGTGAGCGCGTCTTCTCCTATGTCGCCGAACGCCTTCGAATCGGTGATCCGCCCTCGGTGCGCGAGATCCGCGACGCGCTCGGGCTCGGGGCGACGCAGACGGTGCAGGCGCATCTGCAGGCGCTCGTCGCCGACGGACGGCTGGAGCAGGAGCCCGCCGAGCAGCGCGGACGCGCGCGCGGCTATCGCTTGCCGAACGCCGAGCCGCCGCCGCTCTTGGTGCCCGTGGTCGGCGGGGTGCAAGCCGGCTTGCCGCACGTCGCCGTCGAAGAGGTGCTCGGCTACCTGCCGATGGACGCCCGCCCCGGGGCGGACTTCGCGCTGCGCGTCCGCGGCGACTCGATGCGAGATCTCGGCATCTTGGCCGGGGATTTGGTGCTCGTGCGGCGCCAACCGAGCGCGGACGACGGCGACGTCGTGGTCGCGTTGGTCGGCGACGAGGCCACCGTCAAGACGCTCCGCCGCGTCGGCGGACGGGTCGAATTGCACCCCGCCAACCCCGAGTTCTCGGTCCTGCGGCCGGACCCCGACGCGATGCAGCTACTCGGACGGGTGGTCGAGGTTCGGCGCCGCCTCTGATTCCGCGGCAGCAGGCGCAGGCTCCGGCTCGATACGGTTGCCCTCGGCGTCACAGCCCATCCGCTCGAGGATCCACTGGTCGGGCACGGCGAGGTCGAGACCGAGCTTCTGGCCCGAGGCCGGCAAAACCCGCGCCTGATCGAGCAACTGCTCCATCCGGCGGGCACCCTCGTGGCGAGCCGCCTGCCGCAGCAACGTGAGCGCCGACCGCGACACCTTGCCGAGCCGTTCGGCCTCCGCATCGCTCGCGGCGCCGAGATCGAAGCTCATCGCGGCCTGCTCGTCGACGTTCACACGGAACGCGAGCTGATGCATCAGCGTGCCGGCCTCGTCGAGGAGCTGACTGAGCTCGTCGCGGTCGCCGTCGCCGGCGTCTGGACGACGGCCGAACAGCGGCGCGAGATCGTCGGGGAGCAGCACCCCCTCGATATCCGCGTGGCCGGCGGCGGCGACTTCGGCAGCGGCACGCCCCTCGATGCGGTCGACGGCGGCCCGGAGCGCGTCGGCGGTTTCGGCGATCACGGCGGTATGGTCGCCGACGATGGCCACGTGGTTGCGGGCGCTCCCCGACAACTCGAACAAGCGAGCCCCGTCGCCGTAGCGCTCGCCGTCGCCGAGCTCCGGCGGCAGGCGCAGGTTGCCGAGCCGACCCCCGACGGCGATCGCGTCGCGGCCGAACCCGATCGTCTCCACGTCCCGCTGCAGGTCGATGCCGGTCGCCGCGTGCAGGCGCTCCAGGCCCGCCCGCATCCGATCGCCCCTGCATCGCAGCATCTTGCGGGCCAGGTCGCTGCGCTGCAGCGCCGCAACGTCGATCAACATGTGGCCGGAGCCCGGCGGCGACACCGCCCTCCGCAGCGCTTCGCGGCCGCTGCGGGTGGCGGCGTGGCCCAAGGACGGCAGCGTGCCGGGGAGGCGCAGCTTCGCGTCGGGCGGCGCTTCCGGATTCGGCTCACCCCCTTCGCGCTCGACCTCGACGGTCACGTGCGGTTCGCCGGGCTCGCCGCCCTCGTCCGCGCGGTCACGCGGATAGACGACCTCGATCTCCACCTCGTCGCGATCGAGCAGCCCGATCAGGACCGCGCCGGTCGCCAATAGCACCGCCGCCAACATCCACGGCCATCGCGCACGACGCGTCGCCACCCGAAGTCCTCCTACCAGTCCCGACCCTGCACCACCCAGGCCGCCGCCGCCAGCGCTGCGGCTGCGAACAGGCCCGTGGTGCCGAGCGCGATGCTGGCCTCGTGCCAGGGGATCTCGTTGCCACCGGCGAAATCGGCCCCGAGCCGGCTGACGCCGAGCAGTCTCGGTAGCGGCGCGAGCACCACCGCTGCGACGTCGCGCGGCCAGCCGCGCTCGAACCAGCTCAGCACCGCCTCGCGTCGGGAGGTCGCCGAGGCGACGATGTAGAGCAGCATTCCGATTCCGGCGGCGAGTGCGGGGGAACGGGCCAAGGTCGTGGCCAGCAGCATCGCCGCGTAGACGGCCGCGAATCCGTACGCAGCCGCGACCGCCCCCAGCAGAGGCGCCGGGGTCGCGACGCCCACCTTCCACAGCAGCACCGCCGAAAAGCCGCCGACCGCGAAGAGCGTGCCGCCGAGGGCGACCAGGCCCACGCCGAGGTAGGTGCCCAGGACCAGCTCGATGCGACGGACCGGCAGCGAGAGCAGCAACTCCACGCGCCCCGGCGAGAGCGCTCGGCTCGCGATATCCGAGGTCGCGACGATCCCGAAGATCATGCCGAGGTGGAAGACCGCGTGCGCCATGAACTCGAACACCGGGCGCAGCTGGTCGCGCGCGCCGCCGCCGCGCTTGGCCAGGCCGATGGCGTCGCCGAGCAGCTCGGACGAGACGATGGCGCCCTCGACCACATCGAGATCCAGGGCGAGCGCGAGTCCGACCTGCCCCAGGCCGAGCGCGGCGAGGATGCCGAGGACGGTGCGCCGTGCGAGCGCCTCGCGGACTACGTCCAGGGCCACGTTCCACGCGTTGCGTAGCGGCGGGGGCGGCGGATGGCTCATCGCACGGCCTCCCGCATCACGTCTTCGAGCGCGCGCATCGGTCGCATCACCTCGACCACCTGCTCGCCGGCGTTCAACACCTGCTGCAACACCGCCGATACCGAAGACGGATCCGCCGAGGGCAGGGTGAAGGCGAGCAGCCCGGGGCGGTGCCGATCCGGATCGGCCTGCATCCCCGCTGCCGTCGCCGTCGCTTCGGTCGAGGTGCCGGCGACCAACACCACGCGGACCCGGTCCGTGGCGCGCAGGCGCTCTAACGGGCCTTCGAGCACGACCTGACCGGCCCGCATGATCGCCACGCGGTCGCAGATCTGCTCGGTCTCGGCGAGCAGGTGGCTGTTCAGGAAGACCGTCGCGCCGGCCGCAGCCGCCTCCCGGACGACGTCGCGGATGGCGGCGCGTCCGAGCGGATCGATGCCGTCGGTCGGCTCGTCGAGCACCAAAAGTTCCGGGTCGCCGAGCAACGCCGCGGCCAAACCGGCGCGCTGCCGCATCCCTTTGGACCAGCCGCCCGCGGCGCGACGCCATGCGGCCCGCTCCAGACCGGTCGCAGTCAGCGTCCGCTCGATGGCCGCGTCGACATGCTCGGGTGGCAGCCCGCGCATCCGCGCCACGCTGCGCAGGAAGCCCTGTGCGTCGAGGTGCCGCGGAATCTGCAGGTTCTCGGGCAAGTAGCCGATGCGTGCGCGGACGGCGACGTCTTCGGGCGAGCCTTGCAGGACGCGCACGTCGCCCTCGTCGGGCCGTGCGATGCCGAGCAGCGTCTTGATGAACGTGGTCTTGCCGGCGCCGTTCGGCCCGACCAAGCCGAAGATCACGCCGCGCGGGACCTCGAGGTCGAGACCAGCCAGCGCCTGCACGGTGCCGTAGCGCTTCTTCACGCCGCGCGCGGCGATCGCCATCTGCATCGCGACGTCTCCGCTCGTGCGCCTACGCGACCTTGCGGCGCAACGTCAGCAGGGTGAGCTCGTGCGGCGCGGCGAGTCGCATCGGCGGCCCCCAGTAGCCCGTCCCGCGCGAGACGTAGATCGCCGACGCGCCTGTGTGCCAGTGCAGCCCGGCGACGTAGGGCTGCACCAGCTTGACGAGGTAGCCGAAGGGCCAGATCTGGCCGCCGTGCGTATGCCCCGAGAGGGTGAGCGAGATGCCGTGCGCCGCCGCCTCGTCGATCTGCTTGGGCTGATGCGCGAGCAGCAAGGACGGCACGCTGCGGTCGCGTCCGGCGGCGGCGCGGGCGAGGTCGGGGCCGTGGTCGCCGCCGAACCGGCCAGCGGTCCAATCGTCGACGCCGAGCACGTCCAGTGCCGCGCCGTCGTGCTCGACCTGCACGCGCTCGTTGCGCAGCGTGCGGACGCCGAGGCTGCGGAAGTGGGCCAGCCACGCGTCGGCGCCGGAGTAGTATTCGTGATTGCCGGTGACGAAGAAGCTGCCGTGTCGAGACCGGAGGTCGGCGATCGGGGCCATGTCGTCGCGGAGCATCGGCACCGAGCCGTCCATCAGATCGCCGGTCAGCGCGACCATGTCGGGCGCCTGCGCGTTGGCCATCGCCACCACCTGCTCGACGTAGGGGCGCGTGATCGTAGCCGAGACGTGCAGGTCCGAGATCTGGACGATGCGGAAACCGTCCAAGGCCGGCGGCAAGTCCGCGATCGGCACCTCGACCGACACCAGCTTCGGCGCCCGATTCGCGGACCGGAACGCGGCGGCACCGGCGGCCACGGCGCCGAGGCTGGCACCGCCGCCGAGCGCGCGGGCGAAGAACAGGCGGCGCTCTGGATCGAGTGCCTCGTCGGCGCCGCCCATGAAGCGCCGCCACAGGCCCATCGCCCCGCGCAGCAGCTCGGTGCCCGAGAGCGCGAGCATGAGCACGAAGAGCAAACCCATCCAGGTGAACGCGGCGGTCGCGACCGTGCGGGCGCCGTCCGAGCGCGAGAGCCGCGCCACCGCCGGGGCAGCGATCGTGAACGCGGCCAGCGCGACGACGAGCGCCGTGCCGAGATGCCGCCACATGCCCGGTAGCTCGGGGTCGCGGACCAGCCGCACCCACAACCAGCGGTGCACGCTGCCGACCAGCAAGGTGCCGACGCCGAAGAAGAGCGCCATCGACAGGAACCGACCCATCCCCTCACCTCCGTGGGGCGACCGAGGTCGGCCCGTCGCCACGAAACCCCGGAGTCGGGCGTTGGATTCCGACTACCAACCGCGGGTGCGAGCCATCGTCATGGCGCCGTAGATCAGCACCACGATCAGCAGTTGCAGGCCGGTGCCGAGACGGACCTTGCCGGCTTCGCCGCTCGGGCCGCCGCGGACGTGCGCGGTGACCAGTCGCTTGCCGAGCACCTCGATCGGCCCCCAGAGCAGCAGGCCCAGCCACGGGGCGGCCGTGAACAAAGGACGGTGGGCTTCGCTGTGCATCACGAAGAGCAAGGCGAGGCCGACGAGCACGTTCAGGCGACCCACCATCAACAAGCCGAAGCGATGGACACGGTCGAGCATCTGGCTCGGCCCCGCCTTGGCGCCGGCGCCGGCGAACGCCAGCAGCAGGCTGGCCACCGCCAACGCGAACACCAATTGACCGAGGCCCTTGTGGCCGTGGATGAGGTACACGAGCATCGGAGCACTCCCCGTCACGGCCCGAGGTGGGGCCGGCGGCGCGGACCATAGCGACAGGCGGGCGCGTGCGAAAGTCCGAGCGAGGAGAGGCCTTGGAAAGCATCGACGTCTACGTCGCGCGTCCGGTCCGTTGCCCGTACCTCCCCGACCGCGAGGAGCGCAAGCTGCTCGTCCCGCTCCCCGCACCCGAGATCTACGACGCCCTGATCCAGGTCGGGTTTCGCCGCTCGGGTCGGTGGGCCTATCGCCCGCAATGCGCCGGCTGTGTCGCCTGCGTGCCGGTCCGGATTCCGACCGTGGCGTTCCGGCCGTCGCGCTCGCAGAAGCGCGCGCACCGCGGCCTCACAGGACTGCAACGCACGGTCGCCGCAGCGCAGAGCTCGCCAGAACTCTACGATCTCTTCGCGCGCTACCTCGGCGCGCGCCACGACGACGGCGCGATGGCCGGCATGGGCGAGGCCGAGTTCGCCGAGATGCTCGAGCAATCCGGGGCTCGGACGGAGCTGGTGCGCTGGCTGGATCCCGACGGTGCGCCGGTCGCCGCGATGTTGCTCGACCGCGTGCAGGACGGCATCTCGCTGGTCTACAGCTTCTTCGATCCGACTCGAACGGGCAGCCCCGGCGTCGGCATGATCGTCGAGTGCGTCGCGCTCGCCGCCGCCGCCGGATTGCCCTACGTCTACCTCGGCTATTGGGTCGATGGATGCCGCAAGATGGAGTACAAGGCCGCGTTCGCGCCGCTCGAGGCTTTCGGCGCCGCGGGCTGGCAGCCGTTTTCGCCGGCGGGATGAGGCCCATGAGCAAGACCGACGCCTACCACGTCGACGCGCGCCCGGACGCGCTGCCGTTCGAGCAGAGCCTCGCGGGGCTGATTGATCGCATCGGCGCGGACGTCGAGACCTGGGACCGCGCCTTCGTGCGGCGCCTCGCGGGCGCGCTGGCCGAGGTGCGCGAGAACTTGTGGCTCGAGCCGCTGGAGCGGCTCGGCTTGCGTGACGTGATCCTGAACTTCCGCGCCGAAGAGACGCTGACCGTCGTCGTCACCGGCCACGTGCCCGGCGTCGCCGGCGCGCTGACCTGGCAGCTCCGCGAGTCCGAGTTGCGCAAGGTGCCCGCCGAGATCCGCAGCGAGCCGCAGCCCTTCGGTCTGAGCGTCTGCTCGCTCGACGCCTCGGTGCGCGGGCGCGGGGCCGAGCTGCTGCGCGCCGCCGGACCGCTGCCGGCCGGTCAGCGCGTCGTGGTCCGCGCCTTCGTCACGGTCGACGGCGAGGCGAGCTACCGGGTCTCCGGGCTCGGGCTCGCGGCCTCGGTCCCGCCGGAAGATCTGCAACTCGACGAGGGGGACGCATGAGCCACGCGGCTCGACGCGCCCACGCCGAGCGCTTGGTCCGCGCGCACCATCCCGCCGACGCGGAGGAAGCTGGCCACCGCGACGCCATCCTCGCGCTGCTGGCACAGGGCGAGCGCGGGGCAGACGTCTTCTCGCGTGCCCACTACACGCCGGGCCACCTCACGGCGTCGGCCTTCGTGGTCGATGCCGCGCTGCGCGACGTACTGCTGATCTGGCACCTGAAGCTCGAGCGATGGCTGCAGCCCGGTGGCCACGTCGAGCCCGACGACGAGGACGTCGTCGCCGCCGCCGCGCGCGAGATCGCCGAAGAGACGGGCCTGCACGGCTGCCACGCGCTCGGCGAGGGCTTGTTCGACGTGGACGTGCACCGCATCCCGGCGCGGGGCGGCGCGCGGCCCGAACCCGAGCACGAGCACCACGACCTGCGGGTCGCGTTGGTCGCGCCGCGGGGCAGTGAGCCGGTCGTGGGCGATGGCGTCGGCGCGTTCCGCTGGGTACCGCTCGACGCCTTCGACGCCCTGGTGGCGAACGGCGAGCTGCACACGGATCGCTCGGTGATGCGAGCGATCGAGCGCCTGCGAGCGCGCCTGGAGCGATGATGGACAAGGTTCTCCGAATCGGGACGCGCGGCAGCCCGCTGGCCCTCGCGCAGGCCTACGAGGTGCGCGCACGCCTCGCCGCGGCGCATCCGGCACTCGCCGACGAGGGCGCGATCGAAATCGTCGTCGTCTCGACCCGCGGCGACCGCGTCCTCGACCGCCCGCTCGCCGAGATCGGCGGCAAGGGCTTGTTCACCGAGGAGATCGAGGCCGGCCTGCTCGACGGTTCGCTCGACATCGCCGTGCACTCGATGAAGGACATGCCGACCGAGCTGCCCGAGGGGCTCACGATCCCGTGCCTGCTGCCGCGCGAAGACGTGCGCGACGTCGTGCTGGTCCGCGACGGCCTTCCCGTGGATGCCGCGCGACGCGACGCCGACGGCATCCTGGCGGCGCTTCCGGCTGGCGCGCGCGTCGGCACCTCGAGCCTCCGCCGTGCCGCGCAGGTGCGTGCGGCCCGACCCGATCTGCAGATCGTCGGCTTCCGCGGCAACGTGCAGACCCGCATGCGCAAGCTCGCGGAGGGGGAGGCGGACGTCACCCTGTTGGCGCGCGCCGGATTGAATCGGCTCGATCTCGCGCTCGGTGACGACCTCGACCCGTCGGCCCTGCTGCCGGCGGTCGCGCAGGGCGCCATCGGCATCGAGTGCCGCAGCGACGACGCCGAGACGCAGTCGCTCCTCGCCGCCATCCACTGCGCCGAGACGGCCGCGCGTGTCCACGCGGAACGTGCCATGCTCGCGCGATTGGACGGCTCGTGCCGAACGCCGATCGCCGGCCTCTGCGAGCGCGAAGGGTCGCGCTGGCGGTTGCGTGGCCTGTTGGCGGAGGAAGACGGCAGCGCGGTCTGGCGGGCGGAAGACGTCGGCGACAATCCGGTCGCGCTCGGCGTGGCGGTCGCCGAGGCCTTGCTGCGAGCCCGAGTGGGCTAGACGCGTCGCGGCTACCGCGGCCGTCGGGGGACGGACGATGGCCATCGACAAGCGCATCTCGTTGGACGAGGCGGCGGCGCGCTGCGCGACCCTTCCGCACGGGCTCGCCTACTTCCTGCGCGAGGCGGGCTGGGGCGTCCACGATTGGCGCCGGTTGCTCGAGCAGGTCGTCGCCGAGCCCTACGCGCGGGTCATCGAACTCGGCGAACGACAGACCCTGTTCGTCGACGAAGATCGCAATCGTCGGGCCTTCCTCGTGCTCAGCGGCGGTTTCGACGAGCACCGCCTCGCGGTGCGTGCCTCCATCCGCCGGCCCGGTCAGCTGCTCGGCGCGGTGACGCTCTACTCGTCGCTCGATCGGCCGGCCGGCGCCCACCAGGGCGACGTGCCGCCGCACGGCCGGGAAGGGGCCGAAGTCCGCACGCGCATCGCCTCCGAAGTGCTGGTGTTGCCGGGCGATGCGCTGCTCCGGGCCTCGAATCGCAACGCGACACTGGTGCGCGCGCTGCTGAAGACGCTGACGGAGCACGCCGGCGACTACCTCGACGACGCGGACCAATACGACGAAGCCTTCGAGCAGTACTTCCCCGGGCGTTCGGGGATGCTGACGCCAGCGCCCTATGACGTGGCGTCGGCGCGGATGCGGATCTTCTTCTGCGAGCCGCCCGAAGATCAGCGGGAAGCGCTCGAGGCGATGGTCCCGCCCGGGGCGCGATGGCATCCGCTCGCGCGCTTCTGGATGTTGGTCCTCGCCGAGATGCGCGGCATCGCCCCGCGATTCCACAAGGCCGCCTCGTTCGACTACGACGAGGTCTCCGCGTTCGTGCCCATCCAGGTCGGCTACGACCCGCGGGTGTGGTGCCACGTCCCGTTCATGTTTCCCGACAACATCATGGCCATCTACATGGGCCGCGAGATCTTCGGCTTGCCGAAGCGGCGCTCGGCGAATTTCTTCGACCCGCTCCTCGACGGACGCGAGCGCTTCCTGATGCGTCGGATGCTGCCCGAGGAGCTGCGCCTGCGCGAGCTCGGTCCCGACTTTCGCCAGGCGGTTCGTCGCCCGAAGCAGGTCGACGTCCTCGATGTGCGCTACCGCACGGTGCCGGAGGCGGAGGAGCGAGGCGCGATCACCGGCGAGCTGTTGCCGGCGCTGGCGCCTCGTCTCGGACTGCAGTCGCTGGATTGGCTCGGCAAGATCGCGTTCGGGAGCAGCCTGAGCGGTACCCTCGAGCGCTGGGCGATGGGCCATCTGCCCGAGCGACCTTGTGCCACCGCTGTTCAGTGGGGCAACCGCTACCTCGACGCCGTGCCCGAGGCCCTGCGCACGGTCCCCGTCTCGGCATGGAAACGGATCTTCGCGCCCGGGGCGACCGTGCGCGGCCCGGGCCCACAGCGCTGGCGGTCCGCCGATTTCGAGGTCGACGCGCTGGCGATGACGCCGTTCCCGGTTCACCGCGTCGAGCGAATGCAGCTGATTCGGCTCGAAGGGGAGGCCCCGATGTGGGCCACGCCCGGCTTCCCGATCATGCGTCCCAAACCCTTGTCGCCGATCGGACTGCGCGTCGATGTGCGCATGTCGCTCGGCCCTGGACGTCCATTGCACGACTACAAGCGCCACCCCGGTAGCGGCCGTGACCGCGCGCGCCTGGATTGGGGCCCGAGCGCGGGCGACGACTCGACCTTCGCGTGATTCTGGCCTCGGCGCGAACCGCAGCCGGGTGTTCAGCCTTCCACGTCGGGAGCGTCGGGCGCCGTGGCCTCGCGCATCGTCTCGGCCATGCCGTCGAGCGCCTCGCGAGTGAACGAGAAGCGTTGGCGTGGCCGCCGACCGTCGTCGTCGACGCGGAAGCGCTCGATTCGCGTCTGACCGTCGTCGCTCGCCTCGACTTGCCAGAATCGACCCGCGCGCATCGCCTCGACCGGGGTGCGCAGGATCGCCAGGCGGCCGCGCGTCGCCGCCGGGCACGCGCACCCGGAGCGCGTCGCCGCCGACCGCGAGGGTCTCTTGCTGCGCGCCGCGAATTCCGCCTCGCAGGCGTCGTCGGCCGGCTCGACGGGCTGCCAGACGGGCTCGTCCGGGGCAGGGTGCGTCATCGCCGCACCTCTTCGGCGCGCTCGAGCGCGGCGGCGTCGGGCTCGATCCGCTCGAGCGTCGAGCCGTCGTGACGGAGGACGATGGGCGCGTCGTCGACCAGGGTCTCGAGCTCGACCGGGCGGCTCCAGAGCGCGGCCAGATTCCCGAGCGCGACCTCGGCCCACTCCAGTTGGACGTCGAGGCCGTCGTGGCGGTGCAGCAGGCGCAACTCGCCGCGATTGTGGGCGTTGGCGTCGACCACGTAGACGCGGGGGTTGCCTTTGCTGGCGAGCTGCGTCAGCAGGCCCCGTTTGACGTCCCGCAGCTCGCGCGAGTCGATGAGATGGCGCCCGGTGCGTGGATCGCGGCGGGTGGTGAACAGCCCCTGCTCGGCGGCGAACTCGGCGTCGAGAAAGTCGTCGAGGAAGGTGACGTCGTTGTGCGAGGCGCGCTCCTCGAAGAGCTTCTCGCGGCCGAGCCCGGCGCCGTTATTCCAGCGTGCGCGCTCGTCCGGGCTCTCGCATTGGGCCCAATCTCGTCCGCAGCGGCCCGCGTCCCAGGGCCGTTCGATATGCCGCCAGAGCTCGACGCCGAGCTTGTAGGGGTTGAGTTGGCCGGGACGGGTCGCGGTCGTGCCGCTGTGGTGGTCGCAATCGTCGATGACCTCGTCGTCGGCGACTGCACGCGAGAGAGCACGACCTTGTCGTCGTCGAGGAACGCTTCGGCCAGGATCGAGAAGAAGCGCCCCGAGCTGTACGCCGACTCGGTCTGCGCGTAGCCGAACTGGTTGACCCGCGGCAGGAACTTCTCACGCACGATCTGTACCGCAAGCTCGTTGTCCTTTGGGCCGAGGTTGTCGCCGTCGCTGAAATGGAAGGGGTAGATGTTCCACGTCTCGGGCGGATAGTCCTCGTCGATGATGCGCGAGGCGGGGGCGTAGGCGCTGGAGATGGCGGTGCCGCCGGCTTCGCGGGTGCGGAAGAAGGTCTCGCGGTCGACCTCGCGCGCTTCGGCGTCGTGGATGAGGAAGCGCGCCTAGAAGCCCTCGTAGTGCTTGCGCAGCCAGGCGTCGATCCAAAACACCTCGTTACGCACGATGGCCTTCTGTTCGGCGCCCATCGAGCCCGAGACGTCCATCATGTAGAGCACCGCTGCACGGGCGAAGGGCTCGGGTTCGAGCACCGGAGCGCGGTAGCGACGGTCCTCGCGCACCGGAATGATCGAGGGATTGCGCGGATTGTAGCTGCCGCCCGCGATCTGCCGCTTCAGCGCCTCCTTGAAGGTCCGCTTGCCGTGGCGAAGCGATTCCGGGCCGCGGCGCGCGATGCTGTTGTAGCGCGCCTTCTCGTCGGTCTGCCACGCGTAGGTGTAGAGCCGGCCTTCCTGCTGGCGCGAGTACCACTCCAGCCCCTTCTTGAAGAGGCGCGCGTCCGGCAGATTCCGGCGTTTCCGGCGCGAACCTCGGCTAGGGCTCGAAGCCGAAATCCGACGTCGGTAGCGCTGCGATGATGGCGGCCCGAGCCTGGTAGTCGGCGAAGGGGTGGCGTGTCTTGGCCGCGGCCACGCGCTTCGGGTCGGCCCCGCCGAAGTGTGCCAGCAGCGCCGAGTGGACCGTGTCGGCTTGCTCGTACGTCTTTTGCACGTCGATGGAGACCCAGGCGGCCACCTCCAGTGCCGCGGCGCCCAAGTCCGCGTTCTCGAACATCCAATCGTCGAACTCGGTGGGCGTGGTCGCGTAAGGCAGCCCGAGCGCTGCGGCGTGCTGCGCGCGGATCCAGTCCATTCCCGCAAGCTCGGCCGCCGCCACGACGCGCAACATCGCGAAGCGCGCCGAAGCCACGGTGTTGTCGTAGTGCCGGAAGCGCTGACCGACCAGATTGCTCGCGTCGACCGCGGCTGCGCGGATCGAGGCCCAATCGTGCAAGAAGCCCTCACGCTCGGCCTTGCCGGTCGCGGCGAGCGCTTCGTCGAGGACGGCTGCTTCGAGGAAGAGCAGGGCGATGGCCTCGGCGACGCGCGGATAGTCGGCTTGTCCGCAGGCTTGGACTGCGGCCCAACCCGCCTCGACCTCGCGCAAGCGTGTCATGTAGGCGTCGACCACCCGCGCGGCGAAGGCGAGGTCGGGCGCGTCGTCCTCACGGACGCCGTCTCCGTCGCGGATGCCCACGAGCAGCCGCGACGCCCCGGCGACATCGAACTCCGAGGCGGCCTCGAGGCCGATCCAGACGTCCTCCACCCCGGCGTCCCAGCGGGCCACGCCCTCGAAGGGGGCGGCGGCGGCGACGGCATCGTTCGGGAGCGTGCCGCCGATGAGATAGCCACGTCGCGGCTTGCCCTTCACGTCGATGGCGACGACGTACATCGGCACGGCGTGCAGCGCGAAACCCGGCCACGCCTGCAGGGTCGGCCACGCCGTGGCCGAGAGATTCGACGACGCCTGCCGCCACGCGAGCAACGCCGTCAGCGCCGCCTCGTCCTGCGCTTCGACCGGCGTCGGGGCGGCGTCGAGGCCCACGATGTCGGGGATGTCGGCTTGCCCATCGTGGGTGTCCGCGGCGCCGTCCGATGCCTCGCCACAGCCGAGCGCGAGCAGTACGATCAGCGTGCCGACCCCCCGGGCCGCGCGGTCGAAGTGGCGCGCGCCGTGCACCTCAGAACCCCCCGGACGGCTGCCGCCGGTGATTCGCGATTCCCTCGACCTCTTGGCTCTCGAGCGCCCGCCACGGCTCGGACTCGTGGAAGAGTTGCAGCAGTTGCGGGCAAATCGCACCCGCTTCGGCCTCGAATCCCAGGATCTGCATCGCGCGGTCGTGCGGAACGGCCGATTTGTAGGGCCGGTCGCGAGCGGTCAGCGCGTCGTAGATGTCCACGATGGTCATGATCCGCGCCTGCACCGGGATCGCCTCCGGGCCGAGCGATTTCGGATACCCGCGGCCATTGAGCTTCTCGTGGTGTCGGTGCGCGATGTCCGGCACGTTCTGCAGGTCCCGCGTCCACGGGATCTGCCGCAGGAAGTTGTACGTATGAACGACGTGGTCCTCGATCTGGCGGCGCTCCTCGTCGGTGAGCGTGCCGCGCGGAATCGACAGCGATTTCAGCTCGCCGGCTCCGAGGAGCGGCATCCGCCGACCGTCGTACAGCGCGAACTCGTGTCGGGCGAGCTCCTGCAGGCGGTCGAAGCCGCCTTGTTCGAGCACGGTCGGTCGGTTGCACTGCAAGACGAAGGCCCAGAACTCGTCGAGCTCCTGCAGCGTGCGCGACTCCGCCTCGGCGATCTGCCGCAACAACGAGGCGGCTTCGTCGTCCAGACCCCGCGGGGAGAGGGCATCGATACGGCGCTGGTCGTGGTCGTGGCGGCACGCCATGCGCGCGCACTCGAAACGACTCTCGAGCAAGTCGAGCTCGTGCGGGTAGAGCTTGTTCGCCTTGACCAGGACGTTCTCACGCACACCGACCTTGCCGAAATCGTGCAGAAGCGCGGCGTAGCGCAGCTCACGCAGCTCGGCGTCGTCGAGGTGCACGCCGCGGTAGAGCTCCGGCGCGTGCCGGTTCAAGGCCTCGGCCGTGCCCACGCTCAAGAGTGCGACGCGTTCGCTGTGGCCGGACGTGGTCGGATCGCGCGCTTCGATGGCGTAGACGCTGGCGCGGATGAAGCCCTCGAAGAGTCGCTGGATGTCGCGGTGCAGGATGGCGTTCTCGATGGCGACGGCAGCGACGGCGCCGAGCGCCATCAGCATCTCCTGGTCTTCGGCATCGAAGGGACGCCCCCGCGACTTGTTCAGCGCCTGAATCACGCCCCGACACTCATCGATATCGTCGATCATCGGAACGGCGAGGATGTTCCGCGTGCGGTATCCGCTCTGCTTGTCGACGTCGGGGTTGAAGCGAGGGTCGGCGTAGGCGTCGGGGATGTGGATCGGCTCACACGTCTCGGCGCATTGCCCCGCGATGCCCTGGCCAATCGGGATGCGGAGCCGCTTGCCGCCCATGCCCTGTGCGATTTTGGCCCACAGCTCGCCGCGCTTCTTGTCGGCGATGAAGAGCGAGCAGCGATCGGCGCCGGTGACGCGCTTGGCCTCCTCGAGGATGATGTCGAGCAGGCGGTCGATCTCGTGTTCGGCGCCGAACTGTTTCGCGACCTCGAGGAGACCCTGCAATTTGCCGTTGCGGCGTTTGAGTTCGACGAGTTCGTCGGCGAGGCGCGCGACCTCCATGGCGACCGCGACGATGTCGATCTGCGAATCCTCGACGATCGCGACCGAGAGCTCGTGAGGATCGGAGGGATCGCGGCGCTCTCGCATACTCGACTCCGGGTACGAGGCGCGGTTGCCCGAGGGGGGGACGACGCAACTGGACTCGCTACGTTGCCCCAGTATCGCGCGGAACGCGTCCGTCGTCTACGCGCGCGGGGCGCTCGGCCCGAATCCTGGCGGCATCCTGGCGGGTAGCGCGACCGCTTCGGATTCCGTCGAGGCCATCGCCCACACGCAGTAGTCCACGCTCGTGAAGCCGGCCGGGCGGTGGTTGCCGCTCCACCCGTTGCCGCCGAAGGGCTGCGTCGAGAGCGCACCGTTGGTCGGCCGATTGCGGTTGACGATGCCGGCCGGCACGGCCTCCACGAAACGTGCGAAGTCGGCCTCGCCACCACCACAGAGCGCCGCCGAGAGGCCGTAATGCGTGTCGGCGGCGACGCGGAGTCCGGCCTCGAAGTCCGGCACGCGGACGACGTGCAGGAGCGGGCCGAAGACCTCCTCGTCCGGCAGCGCGATGCCCGTCGCGTCGACGATGCCGGGGGTCAGCGCTGCCGGCGAGAGGCTCTCGAGCCGCGTCATCGGTAGCAACACCCGCGCGCCCGCGGCCACCCGCGCTTCCCAGGCTCGCCAGACGCCGTCGGCGGCTTCCGGCGCGACCAGCGGGCCACAGAACGGCTCGTCCTCGGCGTCGGCGCGGTCGATGCGGATCGAGGCGGCGGCCTGGACCACGGCGTCGACGATGCGATCGCCGGCGGCGCCCTCGGGGACGATCAGCCGGCGGGCGCTCGTGCACCGCTGGCCGCTGGTGAGCATCGACGAGAGCACCACCAGCGGGCCCATGACGGACGGGTCCGCGTCGGGCAGCACGAGCATCGGGTTGTTGCCGCCCATCTCGAGCGCCGAGATCACCTCGGTGCGACCGCCGAGGGCACGATGGATGGCGCGCCCGGTGGGCGAACTCCCGGTGAACGCCAGCCCGCGCAACAACGGGTGCGCCACGATGGCCTCGCCGGTGGCGCGCTCGCCCGGTAGCAGCTGAATCGCCTCGGGCGGTAGCCCCGCCTCGATGAGCAGCTCGACCAACGCCATCGCGCTCTGCGGCGCGAGCTCGCTGCTTTTGAGGACCACAGTGTTGCCGCCGAGCAGCGCCGGCAGGATATGTCCGTTGGGCAGGTGCATCGGCAGGTTGTAGGGCGAAAACACCGCGAACACGCCGTGCGGCCGGAAGCGCTGGACGCCCCGGAATCCGGCCAACTCGGTGGTCTTCTCGCTCGCGCGCTCGGAGAACGCGCGGACGGTCAGCTCGACCTTGCCTGCGAGGGCAGAGGCCTCCTCTCGGCACTCCCACAGCGGCTTACCGACTTCTTCGGCGAGGATGCGCGCGAGCCCCTCGTGGCGGGCACGGGCGGCGACGGCGAAGCGTTCGAGGACGGCCAGGCGCTCCGCGAAAGGCGTCCGAGACCACGCGGGGAACGCGCGCGCGGCACTCTGCATGGCTTGGTCGACGTCGTCGGCGCTGGCCGCGCGGAAAGCGGGGCGCTCGGTGCCGAGCGGCCCCCGACGCCGCACCCACGCGCCACGGCCCGCGCAGCTGCGGCCTTCGATGAACGCGGCTTGCAGTTCAGCCATGCATCCCTCCGCGCCGGCTGCCCGGCAACATGCAGACGCGAACCTGCGCCCCCTCGGCGACGCCGAGCACGTCGAAGACCTCGGCGGTGAGGCCGACCTCGCCGGCGTCGGCCTCGTAGGTCGGCGCCAGGACGGCGCGGAAGTCGCGCAGCCCCCGGTTGGAGACCATCGCCTGACCCGGCAGGGCGTGCGCGTCGGCGGCCGCGATCCGTGCCCGGCGCGACTCGCTGCGGTCCACCGTCCGCAGCTCCCCGACGTCGGCGATGAGGACCGGGCCTGCCTCGAAGGGATCGAGCCAATCCGTGAGGGTGAAGCCCTCGTCCTTGAGGATGTCGAGCGCGGGCATCGTGTTCGGGTGCACCGCGCCGATTACCGCCTGCGCCGCGCGCGGCAGCATGTCCACGAAGACCGGCTGTCGCGGCAGGAGATGCTGCACGAAGCCGGTGACGGTGTGCGTGCGCAGGTCCGCCTCTGGCAGATCCATGCGGAAGAAGTGCCGGCCGACCGCGTCCCAGAAGGGCGAACCACCGTCGTCGTCGATCCAGCCGCGCAATTCCGCGATGACGCGATGCTCGAAGCGCAGTCGGTGGTCCGCCATGAAGAGGAAGCGCACCAGCGAGAGGAAGCGCCCGACGCCGCGCCCGCGCGCGCTCGGGTCGAGCAGCAACGAGCCGACCATCGCCGGCCCGTGCGGCAACTCGAGCACCTCGAGGATCCGCACGTCGCGCGGCATGTCGATCTTCTCGCCGATGCGCACGCTGTCGAGGCGATAGGCGAAGTAGGGCACCTCGCCGCCGACTTGCCCGTAGCAGCCCGAACAGCCAGCGAGGCCGGCGCGCTCGGTGTCCTCGAGGGCGAAGAGGTAGCTGGTCTTCCAGCGCGGCAGGTCGGTGCGCTCGAACGACTCGAGGCTGGTCTCGATGCGACGCTCGAGGATCGCACGATCCTTGGGCAGCGAGGTCAGGCCGTGGTCGGCGCGGCCCACCAGCGTGACGAACGCGGGCAGGTCGTCCATTTCGATGGGACGGTAGACGAACATCGGGACCTCAGCTGGCTGCGACCTCGGCGAGCGTGCGCTCGAGGATCTCTGCGGCAGCGTCGATCTCGGCGTCGGTGACGACCAACAGCGGCGGCAGGAAGCGCAATCGCGTCGGGTTCGCGCCGGCGTTGAAGCCGAGCAGGCCGTTGTCGTACAGGCGCTTGAGCAGCGTCCCGGCTTTCTTGCCGTCGCCGCCGAAGGGCGTGAACCCGATCATCGCGCCGACGCCGAACGGGCCGCCGACCCAATCGGGGTGGGCGGCGGCGAGGCGCTCGAGGTGCTGCACGAAGCGCGCGTGGATGCCGGCGTTGCGGCCCTCCTCGCCGAAATGATCGCCCTCGCGGAGACGTCGCACGATCTGGTCGCCGGCGAGGATCGCCGCGGACGACCCGGTGAACGTCTGGCTCAACAAGCCCGCTCCGGGGTTGACGCCGTCGCGATAGATCGTCGCGCAGACTTGGCTGAGTTTGCCGATCGAGACCACGTCGACCAGATCCGAGATGCCGAAGTGCTGGAAGGCGAACATCTCGGTGGTGCGGCCGAAGGTCTGCACCTCGTCGATCAGCACGCCCACGTTGCGCTCCTGACAGAGCTCGAACAGCGCGCGGAAGAACTCGGTCGTGCCGGTGTAGTAGCCGCCCTCGCCCTGCACGAGCTCGGCGATGAACATCGCGTGCTGGCCAGGGTAGCGGTCGAGGTGGCGGCGCAGGACCGACACCGCGTGGCGGGTGCTCGCCTCGGGCTTGTCCGGGTCGAAGAAGGGCACGTAGTCGACGTCGGCGGCCTTGGGCACGCCTTGCCTGTAGGCGGCCTTGTCGGTCACCCAGCTCATGCCCAACGTGCGGCCAGCGAAGCAATGCGAGAAGGCGAGGATGCGGCTCGCCGGGGCCTTTGCCTGAAAGAGAATCTTGGCGCCGTTCTCGTTGGCCATCGCGCCGGTCGTCGAGAGGAAGCAGTGCCCGAAGCGGCCCGGCGCGAAGCGGTTGGCCTCGGCGATCAGGCGCTCGCTGAGCAGCAAGCTCTCGGGGTTCTGCTGCAGGTTGCCCTGCATGACGGTGTCGCCGAGCGCGGCGTCCAGGCGCGCGTCGAAGATGCCGGCGTCGCCGTGGCCGTACGGGTGGGCGCCGATGCCGCCGATGAAGTCGAGCTTCACCGAGCCGTCGGCGAGCTCGACCCACGGGCCGCGGCCGAGGCCCGAGCCGAGGTAGGGGAAGAACAGACCGCGACCGCGGGCGGCGGCGAAGCGGTCGAGCATTGCGGCGTAGCCCTCGGCGAGCGCCGGATCGGCCGGCTGCGGGGCCGTTGGCAACGCAGCCTGATGGTCGGCGAGCGCGGCCTGCAACAAGGCGCGAGCCTCCGCGACGCGCGGATCGGCGAGGAGCTTGGTGAAGCGGGTATCGGCCATGACGCGACTCCGAATCGGGCTCGATGCGGCCCGGCGGCTTCTGCTACCGCATCGCGGGGCGCAGCGGAAGCCCTGCGATGGTTGGTTCGGGTGCTTTCGTATCGCCGCCCGGATCGCTATGGTCCGGCCCGCGCGCCCTGCGCTCCCGTACAGGAGGCCCGATGCCCGTTCCCGCCGCGTTTGCCGGAAAGACCCGCCTGCCGGTCATCTCCGCGCCGATGTTCCTGGTCTCGTTGCCCGAACTGGTCGTGGCCTCGTGCGAGGCCGGGGTCATCGGCACGTTCCCCGCCTTGAACCACCGCACGAGCGAGGGCTTCGATGCGTGGCTGACGGAGATCGAGACGCGCCTGGAGGCCACGCGCGCCGCCCGCGTCGGGACCGATCTCCCGCCCGTGGCTCCGTACGGCGTCAACCTCATCGTCCACCGCACCAATCCGCGCGTCGAGGCGGACTTGGCCATCTGCGTGAAGCACCGCGTGCCGCTGGTGATCACCTCGCTCGGCGCGGTGCGCGAGGTCGTGGACGCCGTGCACAGCTACGGCGGCGTGGTCTTCCACGATGTCACCAACGTCCGCCATGCCGACAAGGCCATCGCGGCCGGTGTCGACGGCCTGATCCTCGTGACCGCAGGCGCTGGCGGTCACGCAGGCACGACCTCGCCGTTCGCGCTGCTGCCGGAGATTCGACAGCGCTTTGGCGGCACCATCTGCCTCGCGGGCTGCATCTCCGACGGCCGCGCCGTGGCCGCCGCCATCGCGCTCGGCGCTGACTACGCCTACATGGGCACCCGCTTCATCGCGACGGCCGAAGCCGCCGCCGCCGCGGACTACAAGCAGATGGTCGTCGACAGCCAGTCGGCCGACATCCTGTACACCGACGCGATCTCCGGCATCCCCGCGAGCTTCCTGAAGCCGAGCCTGCGACGCGCCGGGGTCGACGTCGATCACCTGCCTAAGGACAAGGAGATCGATCTCGGCAAGGAGCTCGATCCGGACGCGAAAGCCTGGAAGGACGTCTGGTCGGCCGGGCAGGGCGTCGCCGCCATCCACGACGTGCCGACGGTCGCGGATTTGATCGATCGCCTCGATGCGGAGATGCAGGCCGCGCGCAACGACTTGCGCGTCTGAGCATCCCACTTTTCGACACCACCGCGCACGTCGCGGTCCACGCGGGAGAACGCCTCCATGAGCACCGTGCATCACTACAAGTCGAACCTTCGCGACATCATGTTCAACCTCTTCGAAGTGCTTCGGATTCAAGAAACGAGCATGGGCAAGGGGCCGTTCCAGATGGACGAGGACGAGGCGCGTGGCGCGCTCGAGACCGTGGCCGAGATGGCCGAAGGTCCGTACGCCGAGGGCTTCGCTTCGGCCGACCGCGAGGGGCTGCAGTTCGACGGTGCCGGCAACGTCACCGTGCCCGAGGGCGTCAAGCGCTCGCTCGCCGCGTTCTACGACGCCGATTGGCACCTGCTCGAGTCCCCGACCAGCCTCGGTGGCTTCGAGGCGCCGCCGAGTGTGTCGTGGTCGGCGTTCGAGCTGCTCGCCGGTGGCCACGCCGCGGCCACGTTCTACCTGCTCGGCGCGGTCAACGCGCGCGTCATCGATCGTCTCGGCACCGAGTCGCAGAAGGCGCGCTTCGCCCTGCCGACGATCGAGCGCAAGTGGGGCGGTACGATGGTGCTGACCGAGCCCGACGCGGGCTCGGACGTCGGCGAGGCGCGCAGCACCGCCACCCACGTCGCGGGCGACCTCTGGAAGCTCGAGGGGACCAAGCGCTTCATCACCAACGGCGACTGCGATTACTTCGAGAACATCGTTCACTTGGTGCTGGCGCGACCTGAGGGTGCGGGCCCCGGTACCAAGGGGCTGTCGATGTTCATCGTTCCGAAGTTCATCCCGAACGACGATGGAACGCTCGGTGACCGCAACGGAATCTACGTCAGCAAGCTCGAGCACAAGATGGGCCTGCACGCCTCGGCGACGGCCGAGATGGTCATGGGCGACGACCGCGGACCCTGCTACGGCTGGTTGGTCGGCGAGAAGCACGACGGCATCCGCCAGATGTTCCAGGTCATCGAGCACGCTCGCATGGCCGTCGGCGTGAAGAGCTACTCGACGCTCTCGACCGGCTACCTCAACGCGCTCGCCTACGCGAAGGAGCGCGTGCAGGGGCCGGATCTGAAGCAGGCCACGGACAAGGAGGCGCCGCGCGTCTCGATCCTGCGCCACCCGGACGTGCGTCGGATGCTGATGGCCCAGAAGGCCCACGCCGAGGGCATGCGGAGCCTCGCGCTCTACACGGCATGGTGTCAGGATCAGGTGGTGATCGCCGGCGGACATGGGGCCGCTGAGGCGAAGGCCTGGGACAAGCGCAACGATCTGCTGCTCCCGCTCGTCAAGGGCTACAGCTCGGAGAAGGCGTGGGAGTTGCTGACGCTCTCGCTCCAGACCTACGGCGGCTCGGGCTACATCGCGGACTACCCGGCCGAGCAATACCTACGCGACCAGAAGATCGACACGCTCTACGAAGGCACCACGCACATCCAGGCGCTGGATCTGCTGTTCCGCAAGATCGCGCGCGACGGTGGCCAGACCTTCGGCGCGCTGCTGGCCGAGATCGGCGCGGCGGCGCAGGGGCAGGGCGCGCCGTTCAACCCGGGGATCGCCGAGGCATTGGCCGAGGAGCGCGGACGGCTGGCGAGCGCGCTCGGAGACATGGAAGGGATCTTCGCGGCGCTGATGGAGAAGATGGACGCGTCCATCTACCACGTCGGCTTGCAGGGCAACCGCATCCTGTTCGCCGTCGCGGAGCTGATCATCGCGTGGCGGCTGGTGCTGGGCGCCGCGGCCGCGAAGGCCGCGATCGCCGAGGCGGGTCGGAAGGATCAGGCGTTCTACGCGGGCAAGATCGCCGCGGCGCGGTGGTGGTGCGAGAACGTGCTGCCGGGCCTGAAGCTGACCCGCAAGCTGGTCGAAGGCAGCTCGCTCGACCTGATGCAGCTCGACGACGAGGCGTTCTGACCCGGCTCGTCGCCGCCACAAGCGAGCGCAACCGTCTGAGAATGCGCGCGACCTGACGAACTGGCGCGGCCGTGCGTAGAACCGCGCGGTGATATGTGCGTGCGCAGGCGTTGACGCGACGGTCGCGCTCTCTCTCGCACTCGGCTGCAGCGGCGGTGAGTCCGGGACGCAGAGCGGGGTCGACGCGGCCGCGAATACCGACGGGAACGGCGCGGCGGGCAGCTTCTGCGGTGGCCCGTGCAAGGCCGACGACGACTGCCCGGACGAGGGCTACGCCTGCGTCGACGTGTTCGACGACGACGTCGGCAAGGTCGTCAAGCAATGCAAGCGCAAGTCCGAGTCCGACGGCGTGCCCGGGCAGTGCACCTGCGCACCTGCAAGGGCAAGCCGA
>JBEARB010000036.1:0-14191 GCA_041163625.1 Pseudomonadota bacterium
GGAGGCGCGGGTCTTCGAGCGCTTCTTCTCGTTGCCGCGACCGGATTCGGGCGCCAAGAGCACCGGCCTCGGGCTGACCTTCGTGCGCGAGGTCGTCGAGCTGCACGGCGGCTCGGCGTCGTTGCGCAACGGAGCGGGGGGCGGCGCGGTGGCGACGCTCGATCTGCCTGCCGGCTGAGGCCGCACGGCGACTTCACCCCGAGTTCACATTCGCTCCGTTCGCACTTCATCGGCGCCTTGCACGCTGGGCATCCCAACGGTGGAGGTTCCCGATGAAGACGAACGTGGTGGTGAAGATGGTCGTGATCGGCGCGCTCTCGCTGGCGCTGCTGATCCCGCTCGGCATGGTGTCGAGCTTGATCCAGGAGCGCGCGACGCGGCAGAGCGAGGTGATCGAAGAGATCGCGGAGCAGACCAGCGGCGCGCAGACCTTGACCGGCCCGCTGCTCGTGCTGCCGTGGAAGCGGCGGGCGCTGCGCAAGGAGGTCATCGACGTCTGGCAGACCTGCGGCGCCGAGCAGAGCGACGAGCCGGCGGTGGTCGCGCTCGCCAAGGCGGCCTGCATGAAAGCCGAGAAAAAGCCCGGCGAGACGGTGGCGGTGCCGATCGAGCGGGAGCGCGAGTATTTCCAGGAAGGCGAGCTGGTCGTGCCGCCCGAGAAGCTCGACGTCCGCACCGTGCTCGACGTCGGCAGTCGCTACCGCGGCATCTACGCCGCGCGGGTCTGGCGCGCCGACGATGTCGCCATGCAGGGCGCGTTCGCGATCGACCTCGGCGCGCTGCGGGACGACGCGAACGTCACCTTCGGCGAGGGCTATGTGGTGCTCGGCGTGCGCGACCCGCGCGGTCTGCCGCGCTCACCGACGCTGGAATGGGGCAAGAAGGCGATCGCGGTGCAGCCGGGCAACCCGCAGCGTTGGCTGGGCCAGGGCGTGCACGCGCCGCTGCCGGGCTTCGATCCGCGCAAGACCGCGCGCGTGCCCTACGCCATCCACTTCGAGCTCGCCGGCACGAGCAGCGTCTCGGTGGTGCCGGTCGGCCGCGACACCACGGTCGCCATGGCCTCGAATTGGCAGCACCCCTCGTTCGACGGCCGGATGCTGCCGGCCGAGCGCACCGTGGGCGACGCCGGCTTCGACGCCGCGTGGCGCACCTCGTTCTTCGCGGCGGACCTCGGCGGTGCCATCGCCGGCAAGGAGGCCGGCCCGCTGATGGCCAGCGCGTTCGGCGTGCGGCTGCTCGAGCCGATCAACCCCTACCAGCAGACCGAACGCGCGACCGGCTACGGCTTCCTCTTCGTCGCGCTGACCTTCGCGGCGTTCTTCCTCTTCGAGCAGCTCGCTGGGCTGCGCATCCACCCGATGCAATACGCGCTGGTCGGCGCGGCGCTCGCGACCTTTTACCTGCTGCTGGTCGCGGTTTCGGAGCACGTGCCCTTCGCCGACGCCTACCTCGCCGCGGCCGGCGCCTGCGTCGCGCTCTGCACCTTCTACGTGCGCTACGTGCTCGGCGGTTGGCTGCGCGGCGGCAGCTTCGGCGCCGGCCTCGCCGGCCTGTACGGCGCGCTCTTCGCGGTGCTGCAATCCGAAGATCACGCCCTGCTGCTCGGCGCGGGGCTGTGCTTCGCGGTGCTGGCGGCGGCGATGGTGCTCACCCGCAAGGTCGATTGGTACGCCCTGCAGACCACGGTCGCGGGGGAGGGCGGGCCGAAGCGGCCGGGGAGCGTGATCCCTCCGCCGCCGGCACCCGCCGCTTCGTAGGCGCGGCGATGCCCGGTCGGCCTTGACGGCCGGCCGGGCGTCGGCATGGTGGCGCGCATGGACGCGCTCCCCATCCGCGAAGACTTGACCCTCTCTGCCGCCGACCTCTCGTTCACCGCCGTGCGCAGCGGTGGACCCGGCGGCCAGAACGTCAACAAGGTCGCCACGGCCGTCGAGCTGCGCTTCGACGTGCGCGCCAGCCAAGACCTCGCCGAGCCGGTGAAGGCGCGATTGGTCCGCCTCGCCGGCAGCCGGATGACGCAAGAGGGTGTGCTCATCGTGCGCGCCGAGAGCGAGCGCAGCCAGCTGCAGAACCTCGCCGACGCGCGCGAGCGCCTCGCCGCGCTGGTCCGGCAGGCGTTGGTCGTGCCGAAGAAGCGCCGACCGACGCGGCCGACCAAGGGCTCGGTCGAGCGCCGCCTCGATGCCAAGAAGCGGCAAGGCGCGCGCAAGCGCGACCGGCAGTGGCGGGACTGAAACCCTCCCGCCTCCGACCGCCGCATGCTTCGACTAGCTGTCCCGAGCGTCCGGCCGCGGCTCGAGCTCGTCCGGCCCGAGCGGCCCCTCGCGCACGAGCAGCCAATGATCGGGGATCGGCACGTTGGTGCCGGCGATGCGGAAGACCTCCCAGCCGAGCAGCAGGTCCATCGAGCCCGGATTCACGGCCACCAGCGGGCAATAGCCCGCGCGTGCCGGCCAATCGGCGAAGGTGTTGCCGGCGAAGCGATAGTCGAGGTAGTGCGCGCCCTCCCAGCCGCGCGGGAAGGGCAGCCCGCGTGCCGACCGCACCTCGTAGTGGCCGAAGGTGCGGGCGCGGCCGCGACCGTCGCGCAGCGGCTCGGGCGGCGTCTCCCAGCCGGTCTGCGCGACCCTGACGTTCCAGCCGCGCAGCACGCCGGTCGCCGGATCGCGGTGGAAGGTCTTGCGGAAGGTCTTCCACAGCAGCGCCGTCGCCCAACCCGGCAGCGAGAGGTCGATGCCGGTGTAGCGGGTATCCGCGAGCGCATCGAGGTCGAGCGGCGCGGCGGCGTCGATGATGGCGCGCAGCTCGGCCGGCGAGAGGGCGAGCACGTCTCGGACGCCGAGCGGTGGGCGCGCGCCGGACGACGCGGGCGACGGCGACGGAGAAGCCGGCGACGGGGAGGCAGGGGCGCTCGTCATGGCAGCAACTCCGTGGGCGCGCGACCGGCGACGCGGGCGGCGCAGAGGGTGGCGAGGGCGGCGATCGCGATCTGTGGGTTCACCCCGGTGGCGCTCGGGAAGACGCTCGAATCGGCGACGTACAATCCGGGCACGCCGTGCACGCCGAAGTCCGGGCCGACGACGCTGCGCGCCGGGTCGCTGCCCATCCGGCAGGTTCCGAACATATGCGTGATCGCGGCCGAATAGGCGGCAGGCGCGAGCGGCCCCGAGTGCGCGAACGCGGCGAGCTCGGCCGGGTGGCGCACGTCGCGGGCAAAGCCGCGCACGCCCAGATCGACGCGCTCGGCGCCGGCGGCGAAGAACATCTGCGCCATCACCGCCGCGCCGCGCCGGAAGCGCTGCACATCGAGCGGCGACGGGCTCGACTGCACCAGCGTGTTGTGACCGCTGTCGGTCGCCTTGATGTTGTGGCTGTGCGTGTGCGCCATGCCGTGCGTGTGCTCACCGCTGGGCCGGCTCTCCTTCGTGGCGAGCGCTTCGCCGACGATCTCGCCGACCAGGCCGCCGGTCTGCACGCCGACCAGGTAGCGGCCGTCGGCCTTGGCGTAGGGCGCCCAGCCGTCGGGGCATTTGGGCAGGTTGAAGAACATCACCGCGCCTGCGGGGACTACGCTGGGCGCGAGGGCGTTGATGCCCTTGGCAAGCGCGTCGAAGTTGGCGTTGACGGCGGCAGAGCTGATCTTGGTGCCGGCGACGAATTTGTTCGGCACCGTGACCTGCGCCGCGACGGCGACCCCGCAGACGCCGAGCACGCCGACGAAGAGCCAGATCCGCCGACGCTTCACCCACGCCAGCATCCGGTCGTCGATGGTGATCTCGATCTTCATCACGCGCTCCGTCGCGGCCACGCAAGCGGCCACGATCCCCGGGCGGCTATTCGCCCCAGGGGTCCAGATCCCAAATCGCTTCGTCCCAGACGTTGCAATGCCCCTGCGTGCACACCGCGCCACCCTGCATGCAGGCCAGCGGCTGACCCTTGCAGGCGGTGCCGGCGGAGACGTCCTGCTCGGTGCAGGCGTCCCCGTCGTCGCACTGCACGCCCGTATTCGCGGGCTTCTCGCTGCATTGGCCCGTCGTCGGCTCGCAGACGAACGTCGAACACACCCCGCCCTGCGGACAGGTCACGACGGTCGCCGGGTTCCACACGCACAACGGCTGCTTGCCGCCCTTGTCGCAATACCAGGTGCCGTTGCAGAGATCGCCGTCGTCGACCCCCTTGCAGTCGAGGTCCTGCAGGCACGGACAGACGACGGTCTTGCCGGCTTGGCAGGCGCCCTTGCCGTCGCATTGGTCGTTGCTGGTGCAAGGGCTGCCGTCGTCGCAGCCGACGCCCTTGGCGACCGGCGCCTTCACGCACGCCACGGTCGTCGGCACACAGGTCGTCTTCGCACAGGCGGTGTCGCCGACGGTCTGACAGGTGACGATGGTCGACGGGTTCACGCAGCACGCCTTGGTGCTCGGATCGCAGTAGAGCGTGCCATTGCACAGGTCGCCGTCGTCCTTGCCGACGCAATCGGCGTCGCTGG
This sequence comes from Pseudomonadota bacterium, assembly GCA_041163625.1. Taxonomy (GTDB): domain Bacteria; phylum Myxococcota_A; class UBA9042; order UBA9042; family UBA9042; genus JACKFC01. The sequence continues at coordinate 4,490 of JBEARB010000036.1, forward strand.
CGCACGGGCGTTGCAGGCCGTGTCGTCGACGCTCGGGCAACTCGGCACGCTCGCCGGGTTCACCTGGCAGGTGCCGAACGCGAGATTGCAGAACAGCGTGCCGTTGCAGACGTTGCCGTCCTCTTTCGCGGCGCAATCGGCGTCCGAGGCGCAGACGCAGGTGTTGGTGCCGCCGAGGCAGCTACCGCCCTTGCAGACCTCGCCCACCGTGCAGACCTCGCCATCGTCGAAGGCCGCGTCGTCCGACACCGCCTTGGGCGTGCAGACGCCGGTCGCGTCGTCGCACGTCGCCTTCACGCAGGCGCTGTCCGCGAAGGTCGAGCACTCCACCACCGTCGCCGGGTTGACCTTGCACTTCGAGAGCACGCCGTCCTTGTGGCAGTCGAGCGAGCCGTCACAGACGCTCGGCGTGTCCTTGGCGGCGCAATCGGCGTCCTTCTGGCAATCGCAGGTATTCGGCCCCACCGCGCAGTTGCCCTTGCCGTCGCAGGCGTCCGGGGTGCAGGGGCTGCCGTCGGCCTCGCACGGGATCACACCGGCGACCGGCTTCTGCATGCAGACGCCCGTCTTGCCGTCACAGGCCGCGGTGGTGCACGGGTTTCCGTCCTCGCTGCAGGTGACGACAGCGGCCGCGTTGAGCACGCATTTGTGCGCCTCGAGGTCGCAGAGCAGCGTGCCGTTGCAGAGGTCGCCGTCCTCGAAGGCGGCGCAATCGCCGTTGCTCTCGCATTGGCAGACCGACGCGCCGTCGCTGCAGACCTCGGCTTGGCAGGTCTCGCCGGTGGTGCAGGCGTCGCCGTCGTCGCAGGCGATGCCATCGCTGTTGCCGATGCATTGGCCGTCGATGCAGCTGTCCGCGAGCTTGGCGCAGGTCGGCCCCCCCGGCGGCACGGGTCCGCACGCCCTTGCACAACGAGACCGTGGCGCCGCTGCCGTCCTTCTCGACGATCTCGCAGCCGGTCGTCAGGCCGGCCGCGGTCGCGCGCGGCGAGCACGGGCAGCCCGCGCCGTCGTCGGCCCCGTCGCGGACGCAATAGCTCGCCGCCACGCCGCCGAGGCTGACCGCCGGCTGACACGAGAACCCCGCCGGGCACGCGCCGGCATCGCACGCCGCACCGCAATAGCCGCCGCCGCCCGGATAGGCCAGACACCCGCTGCCCGAGAGGCCGGGCACCACGCAGCCGGCGTCGTCGGTGCACGGCTCGCAGAGCAACCCGAAGCGCGGCGCATAGACGTTGAACGTGTCGCCGCCACCGGTGGGCGTCGCGACCGTGCAGAACCAACCGGCGGGGCAGGAGTCGATGCAGGCCGAGGCGCAGACACCGCCCTGCGGCGTGGGCAAGCACAGCCCGATATCGCAGTCGGACGCCTGCTCGCACGGACATCCGCCACCACCCGGGCAGTCGGCACCGAAACCATCGAGCCCGTCGAGGGTGGCAGCATCCGAGGCCGCGGTGTCGTTGCCGGGCTCGCTGTCGCCACCCGAGGCCTGACCGTCACCACCCGAGACAGCGGTGTCCGCGGTCGCGCCAGAGCCGGCCGGGGCCTGTTGCGCCGGGCTGCAAGCGGCCGACGCGAGCAGTAACGCGAGCATCCACGGCCATGTCCGCCCCAACACCATCGCGCCACCCATCCCGCCTGCGGTAGCCCGCCCACCGCGTCTTCTTCATCGCCGTCCTGTACACGGTACGCACATCGGTGTTGCGGCGGTAATGTCTGACGCGCACCGTCGACGCGGCCCCCGATCGACCGCTAGACTGCGGTGGCCGTGTTCTCGCGCCGCGGTCGCCTTCGGAGCCTCCATGCCACGCCTGCTCCGTCTCGTCCTCCGATGTACCGTTGCATCCGCGCTGCTCGTCGCGCTCGTGGGCTGCGGCACCGATGGCTCGACCGGCGACGGCTCGGACACGGGTCATGGGGCAGACAGCACCGCGCTCGACAGCCACGTCGCCGACGCCACGGTCGGTGGCGACGCGGGGCAGGACACCGAGCTCGACGCGGGCGGCCACGACACCGATTCCGTCGTAGGTGTCGAGAAAGTCGCCGACACCGTGGAGAGCGGGGACGTGAGCCAGGACGCCGACGCCTCGGACGCCGACGCGATCGACGATGCCGACGCGATCGACGTCGTGGCCGGAGACCACGCCGATGCCGTGGACGACGCCGAACCAGAGACCAGCGACGGCGAAGCGGGCAGCGACGCGATCGAGGACGCCGACGCGATCGACGACACGATCACCGATGCCGCGACGCTGCCGAACGTCGCCACCGGCTCGAGCGACGCCGGCAGCGACGCCGACGCGACATGGTCGCCGACCGACGGCGCAAACGTGCCGGACGGCAAGATCGGCTGCTTCGACGGCTCGGGTTGCGACGACCTCGACGACTGCACCAACGACGTCTGCGTGGGCGCCGTCTGCTGGCATTTCGACACCTGCTGAAAGCCTTATACAGCAGTAAAAACAGTCGATTGTGGCGAGAACATATATTGCTCCTCGCTCGCCGACGCGTGCGGGACGCACGGGGGCTGCCGCGACGTGGCGACCTGCCAGAAGGTGAACTTCCCGGTCTGCGGCTGCGACGGAAAGACCTACGCGACACCCTGCGAGGCGGCGGCAGCGGACGCCGGATTCGGCGCTCCGGGCGGCTGTCCCCGAGCGCCCCGGAGCGCCGGACAGCCCGTTGCAAATCGTGAGCACTGGTAGGTACGGGACCGAATTGAGGGTTGGCGGACGCCGGTCATCCTCTACATTCGACGAGACGCGCTCGCACGAGTCTGTGACCGCGTCCCCGCCTGCCCTGTCTTGTGCCCCGCAACGAACCCGAACCTGCCCACGGAGCTCCGATGGATCGGAGAGCCTTCATTCGCAGAATGGCGCAGTTGGCTGCTGCGACGACGGCCTCGGTCGCCGTTCCGCGAGCGTTGCGCTCGGCGGCGCAGGGGCAATTCGGTGCTTTTCCGGACATCGCCAAGGCATACCAACTCGGTCAGGGCAAGCGCGCCGAAAAGGTGCTGGACGTGTTGCTCGGCGGCGGCTTCTCACCGTGGGAGTCGTTCTACGTCGTGCCGGAGTACGGCAAAAAGGAAGGCCACTCCTGGTGGACCTATCAGGACGGGCCAGAGTCGGTCGCCGAGTGGCATGCGAAGTGCAACGGCGGGCCGCTGATCGAGCCCTGGCTGACGGATTCGCTGGGCGCCAAGGTCTACCTCGGCCCGATGGTGGCGCCGTTGCGCGCTCGCCCGGACATCCTCGCGCGGATGCGCGTGATGGTGATGCAGCATACGTTGATGCCGCACGAGACGGCGGTGCCGCTGGCGTTCACGGGCTTGCCGTTGGGTAGCGTCGGGGCGGCGAGCCCGGGCGCGGCGGTGCAGCACGCGGCCCTCGCCCAGAGCGACTACAAGCTCTCGTCGCCGGTGTCGTACGCGCTGACGCCGCCGATCGAGACCTCGCGCATCACCGTCACCACCGGCATGCACCCGACAGCGGCACGGCCGATCGAGTTGCCGCTGCGTGATTTACAGCACCTGATGGCCGTGCTCGGGCGCAACACCGTCGGCAACAACGCGCCGGAGGTCGACGCGCTCGCGGCCCACTACGCGGCCCAGTACAAGGGCGCCCTCACGCCGCCGGGTGCGAATATCCCGGTGCGGGCTGCCGCGCTCGACGACTTCCTGCATGCGACCGCGACCCTGCCGACGACACCGGCGCTCGCGTCGATGATGATGAACACCAACCTGATGCCGGTCTCTGGCATGGTCTGCGGCCAGCAGTTCTTCCCGGCGATCTCGAAGATGCAAATGCAGCTCGCGGCGCACCTGCTGCAGGCGCCGGGCAGCAAGGCGCGCTACGTCTCGGTCTTCGACAACGGTCAGGTCGACGGCAGCCCCGGCTTCGACGCCCACGCCTTCCACGTGCGGGATTCGTTCCGCGCGGCGCGGCAGACCCTCGGCGCGTTGCTCGACGTCGTTCGCAAGCCCGGCGAGAACGCGCCGCACAAGATCGATCTAGACGAGACGATGATCGTGCTGAACTCGGAGTTCGGCCGCGCGCCGAGCAAGCAGGGCGCCTTTGGCCGCAACCATTGGCCCTATGGCTACGTCGTCGCCTTCATCGGAGGACCGATCGGCACCAAGCAAGCCGGGCTGCGCGGCGCGATCGACCCTGCCGGGCTCGCCATCGGCGGCCTCACGCCGCTGCAGCAGCGCGCGGCGCTGCTGGTCGCGATGGGGATCTGGCCTTTCGACAAGGAGACCTACCCGGTGGGTGGATTCCCCGGAAGCACCGAGCTGGGCGCTGTCAAATGGCTGCACGACGACGTGCTGGGGCAAGCGTGAAGGGCTGGCCGTTGGGCCGGTTCGTGCCGGCGCTGTGCTTGTTCGCTGCGCTCGGCTGTAGCCCGCAGCCGCCGGTGGAGACCTTCGCCTCGCTCGCCGAAGACGCGAGCGCCTCGGTCGGCATCGACGCCAGCGGCACGGTCGATGTCGCGACCGGCGTCGATGCCGGAGCGCCGGCCCCCGAAGACATCGTCGTCGGGGGCGCGGACATCGCAGGTGGCGGCGGGACGGATACCGCCGCAGCCGCAGACACCACGGCGCACGACGCCGAGCCGCTCGACGTGGACGCAGACGACGACGGTGAGGGCGACGAGGACGCAGGCACCACGCCCGACGGCGATGACGACGACGCCAGCGACGCTGCCACCGAGGACGATGGCGGCTCGAGCGCCCTGGCGGACGTCGATCTGCCGCCGTCGGACCCCGACGCCGACGACGGTGACGCCGAAGACACCAACGACGCCACGGACCCGGCGGACACGGGCGACGGCGGCGGGGACGCCGGCCCCGGCATCGCGTATGGCGGCATCCCCTCGCAGCTGCCCGTGAAGCTCGACGCCTGCGACGCCGGCGACGAAGCCTGGGTGACGCGGGCGCTCGGCTTCCTCGCCGGCCGTCGACCGCACGGCTACGCGGAGGTCGAGGTTCTCGCGCAGATGGTCAAGGCGTCGGGGCGCGAGACGGTGGCGATGGCGATGCTGACGGAGCTGCACGCGCAAGTCCGGTGGGTCGCCTGGCTGACCGACGAGTTGGGTGTGGAGCGGATCGGCATGCGGCTCAACGGTGTCTGCACGATGACGCAGACGCTGCCGACGGTCGACGGCGCGCTGGCGAAGTGGCTCGTGACGCACGAACCGGCGAAAGACGCGTACGGCACCGCCTTCACCTTCGCCGACGTGCTGCGCTCGGCCATCGCCGGCGACGAGATCTTGGCCGCCTACGAGAGCTGGCTCTTCGTGCGCCTGACGCGACCCTACAGCATCTGCGACAACCCCTCGGTCACCGAGAGTGAGCATTCGATCCGACGCTATTTCCGCGAGCGCTTCCAGCAGGTCTACCTGCACCGCAACATCGCGTGCGTGGGCTGCCACAACGGCTCGTACTCGGTCACCGACGACCCCGAGGCTGCAAAGGACCGCTATTGGCCGGTGCAGGGCCGCTACGAGAAGGCCATCTTCGGCAGCGACGGCAACGCCTCCGAAGAGACGATCGACGGCGCGCACCGCTACCACGGCTTCGCGGCCGGCGGCATCTGCGTCCAGCCACAGTACTGCTCGGTGGCGAAGGGCAAGACGGTCTCGCCGTGGGGCATCCACCCGAATTGCTCGGTCGTCTCCGCACCCGACCAGGTAGAGAACGACGTACTCGGCAACAACACCTTCTGGACCCAAGCGCTCGGAGCGACCGCCTCGTCCTGGCAGCTCTGGGCCTCGCTGCGCAAGGGCAGCGACGCGCTCCGCAGCAAGGGCAAGCCGAAAGTCGATCCCGTCACGCTCGAGCTCGACGGCGACGAGGCATTCGCCTACCTGCTCGCGCTGCGGATCGCGCACCAGGTCTGGTACGAGGCGTTCGGCCGGCCGCTGACGATGGCCCATATGTCGCCGCGTTCGCCCGCCCAACGCGACACGCTCGAGGCGCTCGCCGATACCTTCGTGGCGTCCAAGTTCTCGCTGCGCACGCTGGCCGCGAACGTCGCGCTGCACCCGCTCTTCAACCAGCTTCCGCCCTCGAGCGGCTGCCTGCCGCCCGGCACGAAGTCGGTCTACAACCTGCCCGGCATCTTCGAGCCGCTCACCGCCGACGCGCCCGACCCAGCGGTCCGCCCCAACAGCTACGGCGACGGCGTCAACCGTGTCTCCTCGCGCCAGCTCGCCAGCATGACCCACGAAGTGCTCGGCTGGCTGCCACAGCCGGCGAAACCGAGCCGCCCCGAACAGCGCGAGCAAGTCTCCCTGGGCATGCGGCTCGGTGACGACGAGCCCGGCTTCCGTGGCACCGGCGTCGTCTCGCTCGCCGCCTACGAGTATCGCTACGGCACCTGTGAGCCGCAGAAGCCGCAAGCTCCGCAGCAGGCCAGCAATTCGAAGAACGTGAGCAGCATGACCTGCGCCGGTCGATGCAACGCCAACGACGCCGGCGCCACGCTGTGCTGGTGCGACGCGAGTTGTATGCAGTTCGGCGATTGCTGCCCGGACTTCCAATCCGAGTGCAGCGGCTTCGTGAAGGCAAACCCACAAGCCGACGCACCGACCGATTGGCTGGAGACGCTGCTGACCAACGCGCCGCCGCAGACCCCCGTCGGCACCCTCGTGGCGACGTTGAAGGACCGCCTGCTCGCCGACGGGAGCCTCACCCCCGCCGAAGCGAGCCTTGTCGCCGCGGTCCTCGGTGTGCAAAACTTGGACGCACCGTGGTCGGGCTCGCCGACCGTGGCGCTCGGTCTGCGGCGCTATTGCGGCGTGCTGCTGCGTTCGCCGCAGTTCACGTTCGCGGGCGCGCCGACGGCGGGGGACGCCAGCAAAGCCGCACCGCTCGAGGTAGGCGGCGAGACGCGGCAGACCCTCTGCGCCGATTGGCTGACGATGTTGCCGGGGCTCGCGAAGACCCACGCCTGCGGCAGCTCGGGTCTCATCGCGGTGAACGTGCCCTAGAGCGACCAGAAAATGCAGCTTCGCATTTTCTGGCCGAGTCTCTCGTCTGTTGTTTGGGCTAGGCGCCCCCTGGTCGCGAGAAGCGCGGCTCTCGCGAACCATCCCCCTCCACGAGCCGCGACCAAAATATCGCCCCTGGCGGTTTTTTGATCGCGGCTCTAGCGCCGCCGGCAGCGCGCCCGCTTCGGCCCCCGAGACCCGGCATTGTCGCTCGGCGTCGCAGCCCGTAGGCTCGATCCGACCCCGGTCGCCCCTGCGCGACGAGGATTGCCGATGCGCCGTGCCCCGCTGTTCTCACTCCCCTTGGTTCTTGCGCTCGCCACCGGCTGCGCCAGCCCTGCCACCTCCGGCGTCGCCACCGCCGACATCGCCTTGCCCGGCACGCAGGACAGCGCGAGCTCCGCGGACGTTGATGCCGATGCGGCCGACGACGCCGACGCGGTCGCTGCCGACGACGCCGATGCGGTCGCTGCCGACGACGCCGATGCGGTCGCTGCCGACGTTGCCGCTGACGACGCCGACGCTGCCCTAGACGCCGGCGCGGACGCGGACGGCGACGCGGACGCGGACGGCGACGCGGACGGCGACGCGAACGCCGACGCAGACGCCGACGCTGCTGCAGACGCTGCCGCAGACGCCGGCGCTGCCGCAGACGCCGACGCTGCCGCAGACGCCGACGCTGCCGCAGACGCCAACGCCGACACCGAGCCCGACACCACGCCAGAGCCGGACGCTGCCCCGCCGGCATGCTCGACCGCCAACCCTTGCGCCTTCCCCGAGGTCTGCACCGCCGGCGCCTGCGTGCTGCCGCCGCCGCTGCCGTACCCGACCCGCACCGCCTGGGACGGCAAGGCGATCCAGCCTGATTTCTGGGCGAACAAGGACGAAATCGCGGGCAACGGCGCGGGCGGTGTGGCGATGAACCTGGTCTGGGCGCAATGGCAGCCGAGCGACAAGGCGCCGCCGTGCAAGGCCAAGGAGATCACCTGGCAGGGCGGCTGCTACGTGGTGCCGAGCAACCTCGATCAGCACATCGCCGAGTGGACGGCCAAGGGGCTGCGGGTGACGGCGGTGGTCTACGGGCCGCCGGCGTGGGCGCGGGTGCCCTCGCCGCCGTGTTCGCCGGCGAGCGCGGGCTTCGAGTGGTTCTGCGCGCCGCAGGACCACGCGGCGTTCGGGCGATTCGCTGGGCTGCTCGCGCGGCGCTACGACGGTCAGCACGGGGTGGGGCGGATCGTGGACTTCGTGATCCACAACGAGGTCAACCACAACGTCTGGTTCGACATCGGCTGCGGCAACGGCGTCGCCTGCGACAGCAAAGCGTGGCTCGACAGCTACGCGGCCGATTTCTCCGCCGCCTACGACGCCATCGTCGCCGCGCAGCCCGATGCGCGCGTGCTCGTCAGCCTGGACCACCACTTCGGCACGCAATGGGACAAGCCGGCAGACAAGCCGCACCCCGTGCTCTCGGGCGCGAGCGTGCTGCTTGGCGTCGACGCGCGGGTCGGCGACAGAAAATGGCGCGTGGCGATGCATCCCTACCCGCCGAACCTGCTCGCGCCGGGCTTCTCGGAGCTCGACCACGCCGCCGAAGGCAAGATCACCTACGGCAGCCTCGGCGTGCTCGCGGGCTGGCTGCGCAAGACCTTCCCGAACAAGCCGTGGACGCACGAGATCCATCTCACCGAGTCGGGCGTGAACAGCGTCGGGCCGCAATCGTCCGAAGCCGCACAGGACAAGGGCGTCTGCGACGCGCTGCGGGCGGTGCTCGGCACCCCCGGCGTGGTCAACCACGTCTACCACCGCATGGTCGACCACCCCGACGAGGTCGCGCAGGGCCTGGGCGTCGGCCTGCGGCGCCCCGACAAGTCCGCAAAACCGGCCTGGGCGCGGTGGGCGCTCGCCAACCGCAAGGACCTCGTCCCGCCCAAGCTCGATTGCGGCTACGAGGAGCTGCCCTACGTCCGCCTGCGCCGCGGCTACAAGGCGGGCGCCGGCCATTGGGCGACCACGCGGCTGTTGCCGCCGGGCTACAAGGCCGAGACCGATTCGTGGCGCCTGTTGCGCGAGGCCGAGGCGGGGACGGTGCTGCTCTACGCCTGCAAGGTCGGCAACCACAGCCTCGTCACCACCGACGTCGGCTGCGAAGGCCAAGCGCTGCTCGGGCCACTCGGTTGGGCGTGGAAGAGCGCACCGGCGGGCGGCAAGCCGATCTACCGCTGCCGCGTCGGCGCCGGGCAGGACCATTTCGTCAGCAGCAGCGCGAGCTGTGAGGGACAGGTCGTCGAGCAGTTGCTCGGCTACGGATTGCCGTGAATCCGCGTGCAGATCCGTTGTGACGGGCCGACGCAAGCCCTACGGTGATGGCAACCGGCGAAGCCGCCAGGGGGACCCGATGCTCAGCTACGAATCCGCACCACACCAACGTCGACGCGCGGGCCTCTTCGCCTGGCTGACGGCCGCGCTGGTCCTGCTCGCCACACCCGCCTGGGCCAGCGACGCGACGCTGCTCTTCGAGGGCACGCTCTCGACCACCGGCGGCGGACCGGCCAGCGACGGCGACTACACGCTGACCTTCGCCCTGTACGACGCCGTCGACGGCAAGACCGCGCTGTGGACCGAGACGGCCAAGGTCGCGGTCGCCGGCGGTCGGCTGCACCACGTCCTCGGTGGCACCACCGCGCTCGACGCCGGCATCGCAGCGAAGGGCGC
>JBEARB010000037.1:0-3743 GCA_041163625.1 Pseudomonadota bacterium
GGCAGGCGGTGTTGTCGACCGTCGGGCAGCTCACCACCGTCGCCGGGTTGTTCTCGCACTTGCCGCTCTGCAGGTTGCAGAACAGCGTGCCGTTGCACAGGTCGCCGTCCTCGTCCTTGGCGCAATCGGCGTCGGATTTGCAGCAGGTCCAGGTGCCGGATTTGCACTGACCGTCGGCGTCGCAAACATCGCCGGCGGTGCACGCGATGCCGTCGTCACAGGGCGCGAATTCGGGCTTTTTCTGCTTCTTGCAGCTGCCGCTCTTGGGCTCGCAGGCGGTCTGCAGGCAGTTGCCGTCCTTGCTCGTGTCGCAGCTGACGACCGTCGCGGGGTTGATTTTGCAGCTCCAGACCGGCTTGCCGGCGTCGTCGGTGCCGGATTTGTCGCAATAGGGCAGGCCGTTGCAGAGGTCGCCGTCGTCCTGGCAGTCGACGTCGTTCAGGCAGCCACAGGCGAGCAACGACGTCGGCTTGCACTGACCGTCACCGCAGACGTCACCGGGACTGCAGGGCAGTCCGTCGTCGCAGGGCGTGGGCGCAGCCGAGGGCGCGGTCGTGGGCAACACCTGCCGACGGCATCCGGTGGGGTCGCCGTCTTTGGCCGGCGGGAGGTCGCAAATCTCTTCGGTGCGCTCGACCGCCGTGACGGTGCAGGCGCCCGAGAGCGGCACGCACGCGTTCTTGTTGCAGGTGTCGTCGAGACTGCCGTCGCAGAGCGTCACGGCGGCCAGGTTCACGACGCAGGCGTAGGGCTTGTCGGCCCCGGCCGCGCTCGTGGTGCACAGCGGCTCGCCCAGGCAGAGGTTCTTGGCGCTCCCGCCTCCCGCGGCGCCGCATGCCTTGAAGCCCGGCTCGCACGGGCAGGTCTGCTGGCCCGACGCGCACACGCCGGCCTGGCAGGTATCGCCGACGGTGCAGGCGCGGCCATCGTCGCAGGCGGTGCCGTCCGCGAGCGGCAGCAGCGTGGTCGGGTCGAGGCATTGCGCCTGCTGGCACACCGCGGCCTCGCCGGTCAGCGGCTCGCAGGCGCCGAGCCCACCTGCGCCGCAGCCGCGCGAGCCCTTGCAGCGCTCGGCGGTCGGCCCGCTGCCGTTGCTGACGTAGCAGGTCGTCTGCAGGCCGAGCGCCTTGGCCTGGGGCGAGCACGTACAGGCTCCAAACTCCCCGGCCTTGGACCCGGGCACCACGCATTGCTTGGTCTTGGCGCCGCCCTGCACGCTGGCCACATCCCGGCAGCTCTGGCCAGAGGCACAATCAAGGTCGGCGCTGCAGGAGACGCCGCAGAACCCCCCGGCGTCGCCGTACGCGACGCAGCGTGCGCTGGCGTGGCCGCTACCCTGGCATTCGCTGTCGGTCGTGCAGGGGCGGCACACCAAGCCGCCGTCCGGGATGCAGAAGTACGTCGCGTCCACGCCACTCTTCTGGCCCTTGCAGCTCCAGCCCGGCGCGCAAGTCCCGTCGCCACAGAAGCGAGAGCAGCGACCACCGTCGGGCGTCTCGAGGCACAGCCCGTCGTCGCAGTCGTTGGCGGTCGTGCACGGACAGTACGCGCCTCCGGGGCAGTCTGGTCCCGCGGTGTCGGCGGTGGTGGCGTCGATGAACCCGCCATCGCTGTCGGCGTCTGGCTCTGCGGCCGTCGCCGTATCGACGGCCCCATCGCCAGCGTCTTTCGGAGCTGGAGCATCAGCGCAACCAGCGGCCCAGCACAGCGCCCAGACGCAACGCAACCGCGTCGCGTAGCGGCGAATCTGCGCCGAGGTCAGGTGCGTCATCATTGGCTCGCTCATGGGGCTGTGGTCCTCACTTCTTTGCTCGAGAAGGCGTGCGAGGGTCTGGCAACTCGAAGCGCAAATCGACGCGACGTGGTTGTTGCCCGTGCGGTCGAGCCGGGACAGCGCCAGTAAGAGATATCGAATTGCTAGCCGTGTGGAGTGCGTCAAAATGCGACCCGGCACGCGTAGCGAGTCCGTGGGTCAGCGGCGGGGGGCGCCGCCGTTCAGCGCCGGCTCGTTGGCGTCATCCACGGCGCTCGATTGCAGGTTCCCCGCCCAGACGACGTGGCCCTTCCGAGCATCGACGAGTTCCAACAGCACGGCGGCGGTCCACAGTCGGGTCGAGAAGTCGACGAGGCACAGGAAAGAGTCGGCTTTCGCATTCGCCGCGGTGTTGCCCGATGCCTGCGCCGAGCTGGGCACCGCGACCACGATGACGGCGCCGGGGCCGACAGGAAAGCCCTGCGGCGTGCCTTGCTCGAGGACCTTGCCCTCGACCTCGTCGCGCACGGTGCTCGCCGGCTTGTCCGATGCCCGCGCCAAAGGAACGACCTGACCTTGCAGGGTGCTCGCGCGCCCTGGTCAGCGCACCCAGACCAGGCCCGGCGCGAACTGGTTGCTCTCGTTGCTCCACTGCAGCCGGCCCGAGCCCAGGTTGTCGCCGTCCGAGCCGCGGTCGAGCAAGCCGAAGCCCTCGGCGGTGCCGTTGTGGCCGCAGGGGTATTCCTGCGAGAGCCCAAAACCGAGCCGCGCCAGCGAGCCTTGGTCCGGGTAGGTGTCGTAGACGAACCCGAGCTTGCTGCAGACGTAGGCCTCGTGGCCGTTGGCGTTCAGCCCCCAGTAGCTCGTGGGCGTATAGGCCTTGCCGGCGATATCCTCTTCGGTGCCGACGGTGGTGTTGGGCGCCTGCGAGGTGAGCTGCGCGATGGTCTTGCCCTTGGTCGCCGCGCTGAGCGTGAAGACCTTGGTCACAGCGCCGAGCGTGATGCGCATCGAGGTGACCGCGAGCGTCTGGAAGGCCGGATATTTGGCGTTCTTGCCGTTGTCGGTGGCGAAGTCCTCGGCCGCGAGCAGGGCCGTTCCGGTCCACAGCGCCGAGGCGTAGTGCCAGTCCGCGTTGTTGGCGAGGCTCTTGAGCGCGAGCGTCCAGCCGCCGCCGTCGCTGGTCATGTCGCAGCGGGCGCGGAAGGGCGCGGTGCCGCCGGCGCCGTCGGGGTCGAGCCAATAGACGCCGTCGGCCGGCTTGGCCCCCGCGGCCCCCGCGACCGTCAGCAGGTCGAGGCAGCTCTTGGCGGGGTTGGCAGCGGCGTAGCCGTAGTCGGCGGTGCAGGTGGCCGAGCAGCCGTCGCCGTCGGTGTTGTTGCCGTCGTCGCACTCTTCGGTCTGGTCGAGGATGCCGTTGCCGCAGGTGTCCGCGAGGTTGCGCCACGCCTTGCCGTCGCAGTAGCGCACCGCCGCGACGGTCGTGTCGAAGTACAGGGCGCCGAGGTAGTTCGGGCCGCAAGGCTGCGGCGCCTTGGCCGCGAGCTGCAGCTGCAGCAGCCCCTTGGCCGCGACCTTGGTGCTTGAGAGGGTCTTGCTCGTCACGCTGAAGCTCTTGATTTGACCGTCGATCTTGTTGTCCAGATCGCAGAGCGCGGCGTTGCCCGGGGCCTGCTTGATGCAAAAGCTCGTGTCGGTGACGACCAGCGTCCACTCGCCAACGACCTTGTTGCCGAGGTAGGCCGTCAGGTCGCCGCTCTTGGGCGCGGTCGGCTGCGGAAACGTGGCGTTGAAGCTCTTGCTGTCCTTGCTGCCGCAGGGGTCACAGAGCGTGATGCCGACCTTTTTGTCGTCTGGCGGCAGCAGCTTGACGGCGACGGTCGAGAGGTCGGTGTTCTCGATGGCGACGCTGATCGTGACCCCCTGCGAAGAGCCGAGGTCGGCGAGCGTAACCTTGGCGAAGGCGCTCGCGCCGGTGTTGTCGGGGATC
>JBEARB010000038.1:0-14829 GCA_041163625.1 Pseudomonadota bacterium
TCCTGCTGACCCTGGATCACGCGCGCAAAGGGCTTGTCGACCGAGCGGGGGCCGTAGACGCGCACCCGGTTGCCGGGCACGTAGGCCGGTACGAAGAACGGGAAGCCCTGGATATGGTCCCAATGCGTGTGCGTGACGAGCATGTCGAGCGAGAGCGGTCGACCGGCTGCCTGGCGCATCAACTGCATCCCGAGTCGGCGCAGGCCCGTGCCGGCGTCGAGGATCAGCATGTCCTCGCCGTGCTCGATGGTGACGCAGGGCGTGTTGCCGCCGTAGCGAACCGTCTCGGGGCCCGGCGCGGCGATCGAGCCGCGCACGCCCCAGAAGGTCACGCGCGTACGCCACCAATGCTTCGCGAGCGCCTCGTCGAGCGCTTCGGGATCGAAGGGTTTGGTCAGGACCCCGTTGGCGCCCATCGCGAGCGCCTGGCGCTGGTCGTTGGCGAACGACTTGCTGGTCAGGACCACGATGGGCGTGCTGCGGGTCGCGAAGTTCGCGCGGAGACGCTCGATGACCTCGAAGCCGTGCATCTTCGGCATCAGCAGGTCGAGCACGATGGCGTCGAAATGCTCGCGGCCCGCCGCCTCGACACCGGCAGCGCCATCGGCAGCCTCGACCACCTCGTAGCCCCGCTGTTCGAGCGCGACCCGGACGATGGCGCGGTATTCTTCGACGTCTTCGATGAGAAGCAGTCGGCGTCCCATCTCGTCCCTCCGTGGTGAGCACCGGGCTCGGTTCCGCAAGCTATCGCAACGGTCCGGCCGGGACAATCGCCGCCGCCGGCAGCGCGACGCTCACGGCAGCGGCGGCGTCCCGGTCTCGACGAAGGGGTCGATGATCGTGCCGTGCCCGGTCGCGACCCACGTCTCGAAGAACTTCAGGTCCTGGGTCATCGCCTCGAAGCTCGCGGGGGTGCTGCTGTGGTCGGCCTTCTTCGCCGGGCTGTCCGCCTTGCTGCGAATCCGGTCGAATTGGAACGCGCCGGCGGTTCGCGTGCCGCCAGCGAGGTTGACGCTGACGGGCAGGGCGACTCCCTCTTGGACCAAGCCGACCGGCTGGAGGACTTTGCCGACCACGGGCATTCCGAACGCGCGGATCAGCGCGCGCGTGGCGACGTTCGGGACGATGTCGTCGCCGATGGCCATCTGGATCAACACGTCCGGCGCGGTCGTGCCCGTGCCCGGGAGTCGATTCTCCAGGACATGACCGGCGTAGCTGCCTGCGTCACCAGGGTCGACCAGGGTCTGCAGGACACAGAAGAAGCGGTCGACGTCGCCAGCGGTGCTGGACTCGGGCTTGAACGCGAGGATGATCGGAGCGAACTGCTCGGACGATTGGATGATGGAGCTCACCTTCGCGCCCGGGACCGAGAGCACGGCGCCGCGCAGATCCGGGCTGAGCGCCAGGAGCTCCGGCCCCATCAAGCCGCCGAGGCTGACGCCGAGGTATCCGATTTTGGTGACGTCGAAATCCACCTTGCCGTCGCCGTCGAAATCCGGGTGGCGCCGCATGGCCTCGATCAGCTGCAGCTTCTCGTAGGTCGACTGCCGGAAGTTGTCGCGCAGGCGGAGGAAATCGAAGGTCAACGCGGCGGGGTCGATGCCGAAGAAGCCGAGGACGCCGCCGAGGCTCTTGGCGGCGCCGGCCGGGTGCTCGCCGTGGTAGACGGCGTCGATGGCGATCGCCGCGACGCCCTTGGGGGCCGCGAAGTCGGCCAGCTTGTCGCCTTGGTCGCGTGCGCCTGTGAGCCCGTGCCCGAAGACGACGGTCGGAAAGGGGCCGTCGCCCGTCTCGGGGAGCCAGACGCGCGCGACGTGGCGGCGCAGCGTGTGCGCCTTCGCGTCGACGATGTGCAGGCCATCGCGATAGTCCCACGCGTCGAACTCGACCTCGCACAGGCGCCATGCCTTGTTCTTCGGCTTCGAACAATTCGCCGACTGCCACGTCACGTCCCGCTCGCGGATGTCCGCGGCGATGGCGAGCGAGCGGTCGACGGTCGATTGCGTCGTGAACACCCGCACCGCTGCGACCTCGGACGCCTGCACCCCGGCGGCATCGAGCGCCTGCTGCCATCGGAGCGTGAGCCCGGCCATGCGCTCTTGCTCATCGGCGGGCAGCGACGCCTCGATGCGGCGCTCGAGGAGCGCGCGACCCCGCGCGGAGGGGCGCAAGCAGCCGCCCTGCGCGTCGGCGAGCGAGGCGCGGACCACCAGCGCGTGGCGCGTCTTGGGCCGCAGCGGGCGCATCGGCGAGACGAGCAGGGTGGCGTCGTCGTCGATGCGGCGCGCCTCGAAGGGGACGCGTTGCGCTGCGCCGCCCTCGGCGAGCTCCCAGAGTTCGACGGCGGTCGGGCCGATGGCCGTCGCCGTCCCGGACGGCGGCAGCCCAATGGGTCCAGCGAAGCGCACGAAGAGATCCGCGTTGACGCCGAAGCCGTCGAGGGCATTCAGGTCGAGGAAGACCGCACGGAAGGCGCCCGGCAGCCAGTCGATCCACGGCGTGTCGTCGTCGACGTGGACGCGCAACCCGGTCGCCTGGCCGGGGGCGGTCCGCGTCCATGCGTCGTCCGGAAAGCTGTCGAGGGTGCCGCCGGCGACCGGATCGTAGACCGCTTCGGTGCCTCCGCTGCAGAACGCCAGCGTGCGTGGCGGCTCGAGCCGACCGAGCGCGCTCTCGCCGGCGTCGCCCGTCGCATCGACGCTGCCGTCAGGGCTCGCGTCGAGCGCGCTGCTGTCGGAGGGGGCGTGGGTGTCGTCGGTCCCGCAACCACCGGCCACCGCGCCAAGGGTGACGGCCAGCAACGCGGGCAGCAAGCGGACGGCTCGGCCGGAGCGGCGCATGAGCGACCTACTTGCCGGGGCGGCCCGGGCGCGGCGGGCTCGAGCTGCTCGGGGCCGGGCTCGGGGCCGGTGCCGGCGCAGCGGCCGGGGCCGTGCTCGCCGGCGCGCTCGGGCCCGAGCTCGGCATCGTCGACTCGTTGCACTTCGGCACGCTGAGCCCGACGCCGCGGCCGATGCGCGCGCTCTTGGCGTACAGGGCCTGCGCCTTCGGCAGCGCGGCCTTGAGCGCGGCGATGCGCTTGTCCGTCGCGGGGTGCGTGCTCAGCAGCTCGGGCGTCTTGCTGGCGCCGGTGGCCTTGCGGAAGCGCTCCCAGAACGCCACAGCCTCGGTCGGGTCGTAGCCCGCAGCGGCCATGTACATCAGGCCGATCGCGTCGGCCTCGGACTCCATGTCGCGCGAGTACGGCAGCATCACGCCGAGCTGGGCGCCCAGGCCGAGGCTGGCGAGGATGGTCTTCTTGTGGGCGCTGTTCTCGAAGGCGATGCCGGCCGCGTCGACACCCGCCTGCACCACCAGGCCCTGCGAGACTCGCTCGGCACCGTGGCGCAGGATGGCGTGCGCGACCTCGTGGCCGAGCACGGCCGCGAGGCCCGCCGCGTTGTTCGCCGGGCCGAGCAGTCCGGTGTAGACGCCGACCTTGCCGCCGGGCAGGGCGAAGGCGTTGAGCGTCTTGGGTGCGTCGAAGAGCTCGAAGGTCCAGCCCCACTTCGGCTGCGGCGAGACGCTGGCAATCCGCTTGCCGATCTCGGCGACGACGGCACGCGCCTGGGCGTTGCCGCACGGCTTCTCCTTGGCCTTCATCTCGTCGAACGCCTGGGCGCCGAGCTCGACCTCCTGCGCCAGCGAGATCAGCAGCAACTGGCGGCGACCGGTCGCGTTGCTGACGCAGCCCGAGAGCAGGGTCGCGGCGATGACGAGGGTCCAGAGCACGGGTGAGCGGAACATCTCAACCTCGTTGTCACGGGGTTTGGGCCATCGCGAGGACGGCGTCGTAGTGCGCCGGGTCGACCGGCTGAATCGAGAGGCGCTGGCCCTTTCGGATGACGAGCATCCCTTCCAGGTGCGGGGACGCCTTCAGTTCGTCGAGCGAGACCGGCCGCTCGAGCGGGCGGACGCCCTCGACATCGACCAAGACCCAGCGCGGATCGTCGGCCTTGGAGCCGGCGTCGTAGTACTTCGAACTCGGCTCGAACTGGGTCGGATCCGGCCGCGCCGGGCCCGCGATCCGCGCGATGCCGGCGACGTGCGGGGGCGTACAGCGCGAGTGGTAGAAGAGCACCTCGTCGCCGACTCGCATCTCGTCGCGCATCAAGTTGCGCGCTTGGTAGTTGCGAACGCCGTCCCAGGGCTCGCGACGGCCCGGGCGCGACATCAGATCGTCGAACGAGAAAGCATCGGGCTCCGATTTCATCAGCCAGCAGCGGCGATCGCTCATGCTCAGTGCTCCGTGTCGGCGGCGGCCACCGTGTCGTCGTACTCGGCCCAGAAGAAGCCGCGCACGTCTCCCTTGGCGAAGCCCGTCGCCGCGTCATGCGGGTACAGCTCGGCGAGCTTGGACTTCAGCCCGGCGTCCAGGCCGTCGCTCGGACCGTGGCACGACAGGCAGAGCTCGCCGGTGAGGATGACCTCGAGGTAGCCGTGCTTGCCTTCGCCGAGGTCGAAGGTCTGCTGCGCCGGGATCTTGTCGAGCCGCTTGCCCGGCAGCGCTGCGACCGCATCGGCGGCCCACGCCGGCGCGGCGTTGTTCGGATTGCGTAGCCGGTGGCTGGTGCGGCCGACGCGCAGGCCCGGGCGCGAGACCGTGGTGGCGATGGCCGGTGCGCGCAGGTTGCACGCCGACACGGCCTCGACCGGGCCGCCGCGGGCCATCGCGCCCTTGAGTTCTGCGCCGAGCTGCTGCTGGAGGGCCTTGAGGACCGCCGCCACCTGCGCCGGCGGAGGCCCGGCCTTGACGCTCGGCGCCGTGTTCGTGGTCGCTGCCGTGGCAGCCGCCGGCGCGGCCGCCGAGCCCTCGGCCGGTGCCTTGCGGCCGCACCCTGCAGCGGGGGCGCTCAGCGCGACACCGAGCGCCAGGGACAAGATCGGACGGGTACGTGGGACGGCGTGGAACATCGGGTCCTCCTCGGCGCCCGGAGCCTACGCGCTCGCCCCGCGCCGGGGCAAGCCGAGCGTTGCGGGGGGCGGGGAGCGTGCTAGGCTGAATGACGCCATCGCGACCGCCAGGAGCGCCCGTGCCGAGCGTCGATCCCGCCCACTCCGCCTCCGCCAAGCCCTTGCCGGTCGGGACCATGATCTCCGGGCGCTACGAGCTCGGTGAACCCATCGGCCGTGGCGGCATGGCCGTGGTCTACGCGGCCAACGACCGGATGCTCAAGCGGGAAGTCGCGGTCAAGTTGGTGCACCCCGAGGCGCTCGACGATCCCTCCACACCGACGCGCGTGCGGCGGGAAGCCCGGGCGGTCGGAGGGCTGCATCACCCGCACTTGATCACGTTTCACGACGTAGGCGAGCACGAGGGACGGCCGTACATCGTGATGGAACGCCTGCGCGGCCGTTCGCTGGCCGAGGAGCGTGACCGCTGCAAGCGCCTCGATGCGGTCCGCGCGGCGCGTATCGGCGCGCAGATCGCCGGCGCGCTTGTCGTCGCCCATGCTGCCGACATCATCCACCGCGACCTCAAGCCCGACAACGTCTTCCTGGTCGACCGCGGTGGCGGCGACTTCGTCAAGTTGCTCGATTTCTCGGTCGCCAAGCTGCCCGACGCGATGACCGACGGCAGCATCACGTCCAATGGCGCTGTCTTCGGCACGCCCGCCTACATGCCGCCGGAGCAGGCGGTCGGCGATCCGGTCTCGGCGGCGTCGGACCTCTACTCGCTCGGCGCCGTGCTCTTCGAGATCATCGCTGGACGACCGCCGTTCCAGGCCAAGAACGTGATCCAACTCCTGACCCTGCAATCGAGTGATGTGGCGCCGGACCTGCGCAGCTTCGAGGGCGACGCGCCCGCCGAGATGGCCGAGCTGGTCGCGCGCATGCTCGAGCGCGATCCCAAGCGGCGGCCCGAAAACGCCGGCAAGGTCGAGACCATCCTCTCCGCCGTCGCCGAGCGCCTCGAACGCGAGGGTGTGGCGCCGCCGCCGCTCCCGGTCGGGCGTCCGCGCCCGCGCAAGCGGATGCCCTCGGCCGGCGTCACCCAAGCCGGCAATCAGGGCGGGAACGACGATCCCGACGGCTCCGGGGTGCACGCGCCCAGCGCGGTCTATCGCGAGGTGAAGCTCGACGGCGGCGTCGCGACATCACGGACGTTCCGCAACACCCAGCCCAGGGCCCTGCCGGTCGTCCGGGGGCCCGATCCGCGGGCCCACCGCACCGACGAGTTGCGTCGGACCCTGGCCGCGACGCCAGAGGCCGCGGCGGACGTCGCCAGCGGACGCGCGCCGAATCCGCGCATGACTCAGCCGATCTATCCGAAGGATCCGAACGAGAGCTGACGTGGCACGTCAGCGCGGCAACTCGGCTTCGGGGCGGACCGCCTCGCGATCCACACACAGCGTCAGCGAGGTCTCCGGCTCGCGGGGCGCGTCGCGGTTGGTCGACCGCATCGGCACCGAGAAGCAGCGCCAGCGGTCGTCGTTCGACGCGATCTCGTGGACGATCACGAAGCGTGCGCGGACCTCGCCGGCGCTGCTGCCGCCGGCCCAGCGCAGCAGCGTGCCGGGCGCGATTCAGGGGCCGCGGCCCGTGCCCATGCCGCCGAGCATGCCGAGTCCGCCGCCACGGTTCTTGACCTGCTCGGGTGCAACCCGCAGCTGCAGGGCGACGCAGCGACGCCGAATTTCCACCCGCTGATCGCCGTCGCGGACGCCCAGCGGTCACGCAGGCAGGTAGACGTAGCGATGCCGCCGAGACACGCGTCCGGTTCCGCCAAAGCGCAGCTCGGCGCCTTCGACGATGAAGTGCTCGGCGCGCCGGTCGTCGAAGGAGGGCGAGGGCGCGTAGGATGCGCCGACGTCGGCGTGGCGGATCGGGGTGGCGAAGGTGAGGTCGTGGGTCCAGACGTCGTACATGCCGTAGCCACGGCCGATGGCCTTCTGCAGGCGCACGGCGACGCCGGCTGCGACGGTCGTCGAGGTCGCGTCGCGAAAGCGGAACGTCGCGGCGCGCGTGGTCACCGTGCCCAGCGCGCGCTCGGGCACCCAGAGCACGATGTCGAGCGCAGTGAGGCCGTGCGGGCTGTTGATGCAGGGCTACGCGTCCTTCCGACGCGGCAGCGGCGAGACCGCAACCCAATCGCCGGCCCGCTCCACCAACCCGAACGCCATCGGCATCGGGAACCGGGTCGGAAACTTCGGCAGGCGCGCGACGATCGGGCCGCCCCGGTGCGTCGCGAACTCGGCACCCGCGGCCAGCGCGACCTGGGTCGGCCGTGCCGGGGGCGTCGCATCGTGAGCAGGCCGATGACGCCCGACGCCGCCGTGACCAGCGCTGCATCCCGCGAGCGCGGCGGCGGCTGCGGCGGCAGCGGCGAGGATCCGCAGAGCGGGGCGGATCGACGTCAGAGAGCGGACGAGCATCTGCAGCTTCGAAGCGATGGCATTGGCAAGGCGGCCGCGGGGTGGTAGTGCCCGCCGAGCGGAGGTGAACCGTGCGGATCGTGACCTGGAACGTCAACAGCCTGAAGGCGCGTGCCGAGTTCGTCGAGCGCTTCCTCGACGCCGAGCGGCCCGACGTGGTGGCCCTGCAGGAGCTCAAGCTCGAGGACGACGCCGTGCCGACGTCGATCTTCCTCGAGCGCGGCTACGCCATCGAGACCCACGGGCAGAAGCAGTACAACGGCGTCGCCATCGCCTCACGGGTCGGCCTGCAGGATGTCGTCCGCGGTCTGCCGGACGGCGACGAGGGGCAGTCTCGGCTGATCGCGGCGACCGTCGGCGACGTGCGGCTGGTCAACCTCTACTGCCCGCAGGGGAGCGACGCCAAAAGCGAGAAATTCGCCTACAAGCTGCGCTTCTTCGACGCGCTGCAACGGTGGCTGGGGGCGCAGGGGGCGCTCGACGACGTGCTGGTCACCGGTGACTTGAACATCGCCCCGGAAGCCCGAGACATCTGGGACCCGGTGCAGATGGCCGGCGTGCCGTCGTTCCATCCGGAAGAGCATCACCGCTGGCAGGCGCTCTGCGGGCTCGGACTCCAAGACGTCGTGGCCCCGCGTGTGCCGGCGGGCACGTACAGCTTCTGGGACTACCGCGGCATGGCCTTCCGCTTCAACCAGGGCATGCGGATCGACCACCACCTCGCCGGCGCGGCGGTGGCCGCGCGCGTGGTCGGTGCCGGGGTGATGCGGCCGTGGCGCAAGAAGGTCGACGGCTTGGCGGCCTCGGACCACGCGCCGGTCTACGTCGACCTCGACGCCGCCCCGGCCTGATCGTCGGGAGTTAGGGCGTCTTCTGCTGCGCCTGCACGACTTCGCCGAGTCGCTGCAGCCCGGTCGTGAAGTGTGCGCGCAGCATCTCGTTGATGGTCTTGCGGAAGAACCCGCCGATCACCGGCGGCAGCTTGCCGCGGTCGCGCCAGACCACGGTGGTGCCGGTCGCGTCGGGCTCGAAGGTGAGGCTGCCTTCGGCGTTGTCGGTCGCGGACTCGATGGCCTCGGCGATCCAGACGCCGCCGTCGACCTCGCTGCGCACGATGCGCATGCGGCCGTGGCCCATCACCGGGCCGTCCCACGCCCAGGTCGCGCCGACGCCGTGGTCCGGCCCCTCGTAACGGTGCTTCGCCTCGGGGTCCATCGAGGCGTTCCACGCGGCCCACGCCTGCCACTTGCGGAGGTCGTCGATCCACGGATGGATCTCGGCCGGGGGCGCGGCGATGTGGTGGCGCACCTCGACTTTCCACTCGCGCCCGAGCAGCAAGCCGACGAGCACGATCGCTCCGGCGGTGATGGCGAATGCGACACCTGCGCGCTTGATCCAGACGCTCATGGGGGGATTCCTCGGTTCAGAGGGTGAAGGCGAAGTCCTCGATCAACGCGCCTGGTGCGCGGGCGCACGCGGTCGAGCGGGCTCCGTAGGTGCCGGCATCGGGCATCAACTCGGCGTGGTTGCCCAGGCCGGCCAGGCCCTCGCCGAGGACGCGATAGACGCTGTCGTCGAAGCGCATCACCGAGAGTGGCCCGACGATGGCGCCGTCGCGGACCGCGAAGCTCGCGAAGCGTGTCATCCCGGTCATGCGCGCCGCCATGCGGTCGGACCAGTTGAGGTACCAGAGGTTGCCGATCCAGACGCCGTCCCCGACGAGCGCGGCGGCCTGCGCCGGATCCAGGGACCCCGCGGCCATCGACAGGGACTCGGGCGATTCGTCGGCTCCGGCTCCGTTGCTGTCGAGGCCGTATTCGGCGGCGCTGCGGGGGGCGACCAGCGCGCCGGCGTGCGCACCCGCCCGCACCAACGGCACGCGGTCCGGCCGCAAGAAGCCCTCCGGCGTGAACCGCGGCGCGAAGCCGCCGGCGGTGTCCTCCTCGAGCTCGACGGAGGAAGCGAGGCTGCGCTCGCCGGCGGCGAGCTTGAGCAACGGGCTCTGCCGGGTCTGCTGGCTTTCGGCCGAGAAGCCTCCCCAGGACATCAAGCCCAGGATCTCGGCGACAGCGGCGGGCTCGAGCCATGCGCGGTAGGCGCCCCGCGGGACGGTGACGACGGGCAGGGCGAGCAGCGCGAGTCGCTCGCGTGCGCCGAGAATCGACACTGCGAGTCGGTCGGCGTCGGCTCCGCCCGGCGCATAGGCCGTCCCGGCGACGCTGGCCTTGACCGCCTTGTCGGCTTGCAGGTGCAACGAGTAGTCGAAGTGCCAGTTCGCCCGCTGATGCCAACAGCGGGAGTCGCGGCTGGACGCGAACCCACGCGCGATGGGGCCCGCGGCCAGGATCCCGACCAAGTCGAGGTCCCCGCCGAGGCGCGCCACGTCCGCGACGATGGCGTCGGCGTCGATGGCGGCGTCCTCGTCGGCGCTCTCGATGTGCAGCCCGCCCGCTTCGTTCCAGAGCAGGTGCGGGTCTTCGGGCAGATGCGCCAGCATCGCGCGCAGCTCGGCGAGGGTCGCGTCGACGCGGCCGCGGTCCTCGTCGCCGCCGCGGCCCAGCGTCAGCGACGCGCTGGCGTGGCGGCGCCCCCGAATCAGCCGCAGGGTCAGGTTGCGCTGGTCGACCGCGCCGACCTGCCGCACGCGTGCGTGGTTGAAGCGGCAGAACGTGCTCTGCTCTTCGGCCCACCAGAGCAGCAGGTCTTCGCCGGGCGCGAGGCGGCCGAGCGCGTGGTCGGCGACCGTGTCGAAGGTGGCTCGCATATTCCTCCCGGTGAACTCAGGCAGCGCCGAAGACTTCGACGTCGCGGAACCGGCACGCCGGCGAGGCGTGTCCCACCCGCACGACCTGGTTGGGCTCGCCCTTGCCGCAGTAGGGGGAGCCGTACACACCGACCGTCGACGCGTCGCCGACCCCGTCGAGGCTGCGCCAGAAGGTCGCCGAGACGCCTCGGTAGCACGGCGTGCGCACCATCTCGCGCAGCTCGCCGTCTTCGATGCGCCAGCCCAGCTCGCAGCCGAACTGGAACTTGTTGCGCGAGTCGTCGATCGACCAACTGCAATTGGTCTGCATCAGCACGCCGCGCTCGACGCCGCCGATCAGGTCGGCCATGGACGCGTCGCCAGCCTCGAGGTTGAGGTTCGCCATGCGGTCGATGGGCGGGCGGTTCCAACTCGTCGCGCGGGCGTTGGCGACGGCCGGCAGGCCGCTGCGGGCGCCGCTGACGCCGCTGCCCAGCGGTCGCAGCAGGATGCCGTCACGGATCAGCCAGGCGCGCTCGGCCGGCGCGCCGTCGTCGTCGAAGCCGTAGCTGGCGAACTCGCCTTGGACGTCCGGCGCGAAGGTGACGTTGAGCAGCTCCGAACCGTAGCGATAGCTGCCGAACATCTCGGGCGTGACGAAGCTGGTCCCGGCGTAGTTGCGCTCGTCCCCGAGGATTCGGTCGAGCTCGAGCGGGTGCCCGATCGACTCGTGGATCTGCAGCAGCATCTGGTCCGGGTCCAAGACGAGGTCCATCGTGCCGACCGGGCAGGGCGCAGCCTCGAGCAGGGCCGTCGCCTCCTCGCCGACGCGCGCGGCCTCCGCGACCAAGTCGACCCCGTCGAGAATCTCGAAGCCACCCTGACGGCACACGCCGCGGCCCGAGAGCGTGCGTGTGGCGGCGTCGGTGCCGACGCTCGCGACCGCCATCAGGTCCGGCACCAACAGCTCGGTCTGCTGCTCGATGGCGTGGCCGGCGGCGTCGTACAGGGCGATCTCGGTGCGGGTGTGCCAGAGCGTGGCGGCGTGTAGCGCGATCCGATCGTTCACACCGAGGGCAGCATCGGCGTCGTGCAGCAGCGCGAGCTTGCGGTCGAGCGACACGTCGCGCCACGGCGTCTGCAGCGGGCCGCGCCATTGGCCGTCACCCGGACGCGGCGCCGCCGTGCTCCAATCGACCGCGGAGAGCGCCGCGCTACGGCGTGCCCAGGCGCGCGCTCGCTCGATGGCGTCGAGCAGCCCGGCGTCGCCGAGGTCGCTCGTCGCGGCGTAGCCCATACCGCCGCCTTCGTAGACGGTCACCATCGCGCCGAGATCGTCGCTGCGCTCGGGGGGCTGCACCACGCCGAGTCGTACCGAGAGTAGTTCGCTACGCTCGCGCACAACGCGCAGCGTGGCGTGGTCCAGACCGCTCGGCAGCAGCGCGCCGAATCGTTGTCGAAGGCTCTGCATCTTGGCTCCAAGTTGCGAGGGCAGGTCAACTGCAACGTCCTACGACGCAGACCGCCTACGTGCTGGTCGCGCACAGCACTCCTACCGTACTAAGCCTGCCGCAAGCCCCCTCACGGCGGCAATGGCGGTCGAGTCGGTGCCTATGCGTCAAGTTCGGCGTCGGGTTGGCGCTCGGGCCGCGCGGCGACGAACGCCGGCAAGGTCGCGCAGCGCGACTCGACTTCGAGCAGGCGCGGAAGCGGGGCGAGGTCGACCCCGAACCGACGCGCGTTGTAGAGCTGGGGCACCAGCGCGAGGTCGGCCCAGCTCGGCGCGTCTCCGACGCAGAACGCGCCGCCGTGGCGGGCGACCATGCCCTCGACCGCGGCCAGCCCGTCCCGGATGAAGCGCTGCGCCCAGGCCTTGCGTGCGCTCGTGTCGCCGGCAGGAGCGCCAGCGAGCGCGTCGACTGCCGAGAGCACCGAGAGGTTCTGCAGCGGCTGGGTCCCGGCGTTGATCTGCTCGGCGATGGCGATGGCGTGCGCGCGGCGCAGCGGATCGGTCGGCAGCAGCGCGGGCGTCGGCGCGACGTCTTCGAGAAAGCGCAGGATCGCCAAGCTCTGCACGATCGGCTCGCCGTCGACCACCAGCACCGGCACCTGCGCCGCGGGGTTGAGCGCCCGGTGCGCGGCGGCCTTCTGCTCGCCACCGTCGCGCAGCAGGTGCACGGGAACGGTTTCGTAGTCGAGCCCCTTCGCGTGCAGCGCGATGCGCACGCGCCAGGTGCAGGACGAACGCCAATAGCCGTGTAGCGCGAGGCGCATCGCGGTCCCCCTCAGCCCGCCGTCGGCGGCTCGTAGCGCACCACCGTCTGGTCGATGGTGCCGAAGAGATCGCGCCCGTCGGCGTCGTGCATCGCGATGCGCACGCGCTCGCCGAAGCGCAGGAAGGTCGTCTTCATCTCGCCCTCGTCGATTTTCTCGATCATCCGCACCTCGGCGATGCAGGAGCTGCCGCGCGAGCGGTCTGCGTTGCTGATGGTGCCCGAGCCGACGATGCTGCCGGCGCAGAGCGGCCGCGTCCGGGCGACGTGCGCGATCAGGTCGGCAAACGAGAAGTGCATCTCCGGGCCGGCGTCCGGGTCGCCCAGGCGCTCGTCGTTGCGCCAGGATAGCAGCGGCAGGTGCACGCGGCCGTCCTGCCAGGCGTCCCCGAGCTCGTCGGGCGTCAGCGCGAAGGGCGAGAACGCCGACGAGGGCTTGGACTGGAAGAAACCGAAGCCCTTGGCGAGCTCGGGCGGGATCAAGTTCCGCAGCGTGACGTCGTTGCAGAGCATGACCAGCCGCACGTGGTCGAGCGCGCCGGCTTTGGCCACGCCCTGCGGCACGTCGCCGGTGACGACGCAGATCTCGGCCTCGAGATCGCAGCCGAAGGCCTCGTCCTGCAGCGGGATCGGATCGGTCGGCGCGAGGAAGCTGTCCGAGCCGCCTTGGTAGACCAGCGGATCGGTCTCCAGCGTCGCCGGCGGCTCGGCGCCGCGGGCTTTGCGGACGAGCACGATGTGGTTGATGTACGCCGAGCCGTCGACCCAGCTGTAGGCGCGCGGCAGCGGGCTGTGCAGGCTGCGCACGTCGAGCGCGAAGGCGTCCTCGGCCTCACCGGCTTCGAGCGCGTCGGCGAGCGCGAACGCCGCCGGAGCGCACGCCTCCCAATCGTCGAGCAGCGCCTGCATCGTCGGCGCGATGCCGGTGGCGCGAACGGCGCGGCTGCCGTCGCGCGAGACCACCAGCAGGCAGCCGTCCCGGGTTCCGTCGCGTAGGGTCGCGAGCTTCATGCGTCCTCCTCGCCGGCGCCGATGCCCCAGCTCTCGTCGTAGCCCCGCTGCTCGACGCCGGCGCCCTCGGGCGTGACCTGCAGCGGTTCGAAGGTGTCGATCATCACGGCCAATTCGCCGGCCCAATCGGTGCCGATGCTGGCCTCGTAGGCGCCCGGATGCGGGCCGTGCGGTACGCCTGCCGGATGTAGGCTGATGCTGCCCGCGTCGATGCCACGGCGGCTGGTGAAGTCGCCGTCGCAGTAGAACAGCACCTCGTCGACCTCGAGGTTGCTGTGCGGGTAGGGGCACGGGATCGCCGCCGGGTGGAAGTCGACCCGGCGCGGCACGAAGCTGCAGATCAGCGAGCCGCCGGTGGCGAAGGTGCCGTGCACCGTCGGCGGTAGGTGGACCTGGCCGATCTTCGGCTGGAAGGCGAGGATCGGGAAGCGGAAGGGGTAGTAGGCGCCGTCCCAGCCGACCACGTCGAGCGGATCGTGGGCGTAGCGATGCTCGGTGAAGCGTTCGGCGCGCTTGCTGACGGCGCGATAGGTGCCGTCGCTGGCGGGCCGCAGATCCGGGTCGATCGCGGCGGCGGCGGGCAGGGCGGGCGCCTCGAAATCACGCCCGGTGTAGGGCGCGTCCATCCGGAGCTGCCCGACCGGGTTGCGGTATTGCTTGGGGAGGTGCATCCCGCTGCGCAGCTCCATCCACAACCAATGCTGCGGCCCGGCGTCGGGCAGCAGGCGGTAGAGCGTGCCGCGCGGCACGAAGACGTAATCGCCTTGCCGGAAGCGCAGTCGACCGAAGGTGCAGCGCAGCTCGCCGCTGCCCTGGTGGACGTAGAAGAGCTCGTCGCCGTCGCCGTTGGCAAAGAGCGCGTCGTCCGCATGGTCGGGCCGCACGACGCCGACGGTCAGGTCGGCGTTGAAGAGCAGCGGCACGCGGCCCTGCGTCGGCGTGCCGCCGGTGGGCAGCGCCGGCGAGCGCAGGTGCCGACGCCGCAACGCCTGCTCCCGCAAGGGTGCGTCGGCGCGGCGCTCGGGCCAGAGCGGCGGCAGCAGGCGGCCACCGCCGTGCGCCTGCGGCGGGTTGCGGTGGTAGAGGATGGCGAAGGGGCCGTCGAAGCCGACCGAGGTGAAGCAATGCTCGTGAAAGATCGGCGCGCTGCCCTTGGGCGCGGCCGCTTCGCCCGTCCCGTCGCGGAAGACCGTGTGCGGCTTGGGCGGCAGGCGCCCTTCGCTGCGGTAGCCGATCATGCCGCCCTCGTCTCGGCGATTTGCGCGCGCTCGATCGCCTCGAACAGCGCACGGAAGTTGCCGCCGCCGAAGCCTTGGTCGCCGCAGCGCTGGATCAGCTCGTAGAAGAAGGGCCCGGCGCTCGGCTCGTCGTAGAGCGTCATCGCGTC
>JBEARB010000039.1:0-9227 GCA_041163625.1 Pseudomonadota bacterium
CGGCACCATGAGCCTCGGCGTCGTCGCATTGGCGCCGTCGCTGTTCACCATCTACGTCTACGCGGTGCTGGGGACCTATACCTTCGTCGTCCACCACAGCGGCTATGCGCTGCCTTTCGTCAGCTCGCCGGTGCACCACGACTGGCATCACTTCCGCTACCGCGAGGCCTTCGGGACCTTTGGGCTGCTCGACCGACTGCTCGGCACAGACCGCGAACTCCGCGGCTTGGCCCCCGGTGACGAGGTGCGCTAGAGAAGCGATCAAGGGGCGCCTCGCCCCTCGGACAACAGTCCAGAGAGGCTACGCCCCCACCCGCTCCCGAACCTTCCCAAGTAGGCTCTTGGCCCCCATCCGCAACTTCCCAAGAGGAATCGCCCCCGTCACCCGGCCCGCCAGGCCGCGAGCCTCCTCCGCGGCCTCCCGCAACACCTCTGCAGGAGGCGCCGCCCAAGGCCTCTGATGCTCCGCCGCCGCCAGCTTCGCCGCCGCGAGCAGCTCCAGCTCCGCCTCGATCGCCGCCTGCAGGGCCGCCCGCCGCGCCTCCACCGTCGCCTCGACCTGCCGCTGCTTCCGACGGAAATCCACCAACCGCTCGCGCTGCCGTTCCAGCGCATACGCGAACGTCCGCACGCGAATGCCGATGCTGCCGCCGGGCTTGTTGGCGTCCAGATCGTGCAGCGCGAGCATCGGCGTGTGGCTGCGCTCGAGGGTGCGCTCGACGAGGTGGTAGATCGGCGCGTCGTGGCCGCATTTGAACGACGAGAGGTCGAGGACCGCGACGTTGGGGTGGCGCGCCGCGAAGAGCGAGGCCCAGAGCTTCATCGCCGAGTTGGCCGAGAAGTTCTCGGGCCAGATGAAGTTGATGTCGAAGATGTCGGGGGTCAGGCCGCTGTCGAGGTCTTCTTGCCAGAAGCGCTGCAGCCACTCGCGGTCCTTCGGGATCGAAGAGATCGACAGGACCGGGTAGCCGAGGGCTTGGATCTCGGCGGTGACCTCGTGCTCCAGGCCCGGATCGGCGTGGTAGGGGCGCGAGAGCACGAGCACGACGATGCCGTCGGTCTCTTCGGCGTGCTCGAGGAGCTGCCGGCCGGCGTCTTGGATCTCGCGCTCGAACGCCTTCTGCGTCGCCCAGGCCTGCTCGACGGCGAAGTCGGACTCGTCGCGGGTGACGCCGAGCTGCTCGCCGAAGGCGCGGAACATCTGGTCGCGGAAGAGCGTCATCTCGGTCAGCGAGAGCGCCGGGCCGACGAAGGTCATCCCCTTGGCTGCGAACCAATCACGCTCGCGCGTGAACGCGGCTTTGCAGACGTCCGGGCTGCCCTGCACGATCGGGCAGGCGGCGTGGTCCATCACGTTGATCAGCTCGCTCGGCACGTGCGTGATGCCGGGCGAGAAGATGATGTCCGCGTGCTTGCGGGCGTCTTCCTCGAAGACGAGCGTGTGCATGTGCGCGACCGCGACCTTGCTCGGGAAGCAGGGGTCGATCGAGCCGTAGCGGCCACCCTCGAGCCACATCTCCTCGGTGGTCGGCTCGGAGAAGCGCACGTTCTGGCGCGGGATGCCGAGCGCCTCGAAGTAGCCGCGCCAGAGCTGCGCCGTCGAGTAGACGTTGAGCACGCGCGGCATCGCCACCTTGAGCTTGCTGCGGCGCTCGGCGGCCTCGGCCGAGGAGCGCTCGAAGCCGCGCCAGATGGTCTCGCGGGTGACGCGACCGAGCCGGTCGGTGTGCACCACCGTCGCCTGCTTCATCGCGCCCGCTTCGGGCATCGCGGCGGTCTTGTAGCGGTGCCGGAAGGCGTGCTCGGCGTGCCAGGAGAGCAGGTTCGGCGCGCGCTTTTTCTGCTCGGCGCGGCGGGCGAGCAGCTTCTTCAGCGCCGCCTGGTCCTCGACCGTGCCCTTCTCGCAGGAGAAGCCCGAGATATAGCGCACGATGTCGCCGTCGGGCGTGCGCGTGTCGATGAAGGTGCGGGTGCACTCGTTCGGGCAGAAGTGGCAGCGCGTGCTCTCGTTGGTCGTGGCGACGTAGTCGAGCGCGATGGCGGCGTCCATGCCGACGAAGGTGCTGTGGCCCTCGCGCTCGACGACGCGGAACGCCTCCATCGCCGCGCCGATCGCGCCCGCCTCGCCCGGGTAGGGGTGCAGGTGCACGACCGCGTCGGGGACGCGAGCGCGGATGTAGTCGACCTGCGCCTTGACCGCGGCCAGGTTGCGCTGCGTGCCGCCTTGCAGCACGAAGGTGCGGCCCAGCTCGGCCATGCGCGGCACGCCGACGACGTATTGCCAGACGTTCTTGGGCAACACGCGCGCCAAGCCCGCCAGCATCTCGTCGGCCTTGTAGCCTTCCTTCTGGAAGTTGACGCGGTCCGCGTCGAGGAAGACCGCGCAGCCGTAGCTGAACTCGGGGCTGAGCTCGGCCTCGAAGGCGCGCTCGGCGTAGTCCTCGATGGCGACGCCGAATTGGTCGGCCATCGCGCCGAGCAGGTTGCCGTTGCCGGCCGAGCATTGGTTGCTGAGCTTGAAGCTGTCGACGTCGCCGTTCTTCAGGAACAGGACCTTGATGTCCTGGCCGCCGATATCGCAGATCACGTCCACGTCGCCGAAGCAATGCACCGCCGAGCGCATGTGGGCGATGGTCTCGACCACGTGGGCGTCGGCGCGCAGGGCGCCTTCGAGGACCGGGCCGGCGTAGCCCGTCACGCCGAAGCCGGCGATGTCGAGCGTCCAGCCGCGCGCGTCGGCCTGCTGCCGCAGCTCGCCGAGCATCTCGCGCATGTCTTCGATCGGGTTGCCCTTGCTGAGGCGGTAGGTCATCAGCACGAGGTTGCCGTCGCGGTCGACGAGCACGGCCTTGGAGCTGGTCGAGCCGCCGTCCAAGCCCAGGGCGACGCGCACCGTCGAGCCGGCCGGGATCTCGGGCGGCTGGAAGCGCGGCACGCTGTACAGGCCGGCGAATTGGATCGTCTCCTCGCGGTTCTGCGAGAGGGGCGGGCCGGCGCTGGCGGCGAGCTTGGCGGCGCGACCACCGTCGGCGAAGGCGGCGAGCGCGCCGGTGCCCTGGTAGCGGCCCTGGTCGCCGGGCTCGGAGAGGCCACAGAAGACCGCGCCGAGGGCGGCGTAGAGCTCGCTGCGCTCCGGTACGAAGATCAGCTCCTCGATCGGGCGGTCCGGGACCTCGACCTCGCGCTCCTTCCAGACCTCGGCGATGCGCAGGCGCCAGCAGTCGACCATCATCGGCAAGAAGGTGTTGGGGCCGCCGAGCAGCAGCACGCGCGGCAGCAGCGTGTGGCCGCGGGTCAGCACGCTCAGGTTCTGCATCACGATGGCGTCGGCGAGGCTCGACAAGATCTCCGGCCCCGGCACGCCGGTCTTGACCAGGTTGACGATATCGGTCTCGGCGAAGACGCCGCATTTGGCCGCGACGTGGTGCAGCGTGCTCGGATCGAAGCGGATCTTGGCCGCCTCGGCCGCCGGCACGCCGGTCTTCAGCACGCATTTGTCGATGGTCGCGCCGGTGCCCGAGGCGCATTTGTCGTTCATCGAGGTGAAGACCTGGCGCTGACCGGTCTTCTCGTCGCGCTTGGCGACCACGATCTTGGCGTCCTGCCCGCCCAACTCGACCACCGCCTGCACATCCGGGTGCAGCTCCAGCGACGCGGTCGTCACCGCGTTGACCTCTTGCACGAAGCGGCCGCCGGTCGGCTCGATCAGCGGACCCGCGCCCGAACCCGTCAGGAACAGCCGCATCGACGCCAGCGGCAGGTCGTGCTCGCTGCCCGGGCCGAACGCCGCCTCGATCCGCTGCAGGAAGTCCAGCGCCTTCTCGGGCTGCCGGGTGTGGTGGCGCTCGTAGCCGTGCCACAGCACCGCGCGGCTCTCGGGGTCGACGACCACCGCCTTGACGGTGGTGCTGCCGATGTCCAGGCCGATCGCCATGCTGCGCGCCGATGCGTCGGCGCGGGAGTCCAGGGGCATGAGCCGCCCTCCCTGCTGAGACCCCTCTCGAGGTCGTGCGTGGGCCCATGGCAGGGCCAATGAATCGTCGCGCGTCAAAGTTCGGGGCTTCGCGAGCGTGGGGCGAGCCTAGTCCTCGCGCCCGGGCCGGACAAGGCGGTGAGATTGCAACACCGCGGCCTTGCTGCCCATCCCTGCGACAATCCCGTCGGGAAAGGCCTCCGGCGCGGGCGGGGCATCGCCGGGATCGTCGGGCTGCCCCGGCGGCTGCACCGACTCGGGCAGCTGCCCCGGCGGCAGCGGTGGTCGCGGCTGCTCCGGCAAGGGCGGCGCCAGCCAACGCTGCCCATGGACGTACGCGTCGTAGGCGTGGCAGCGCCCCGTCCGCGCGAAGCCGACCACCGCGCCGGTGCCGAAGGCGGCGACGCCGAGACTCAACGTGACCTTGTCTTCGGTCGCGAGGCGGCTCATCCCACCTTCGGGCGCCAGCAGCACGAAGCGCCCGAGCACGCCGAGCGCGAGCACCGCGTCGATCGCGGGCCAGAGCCGGCTGTGCGTGCATTGCGCGTCGGGCAGCCGCGGCCAGAGCACCTCGGGCGGCGGCGGGCGGACGAAGAACGTCGAGCAGCCCGCGCTCGCCAGCGCCAGCGCCAGCAGCAGCGCGGCACGGCCTCGCCCTCGCCCTCGTCTTCGCGCTATCGGTCTGCTGCGAGCCACTCCGCCAACCCCGATGCGCGCGCCACCCGACGCGAGAGCGCGCGCTGCAGGACCTCGGCCGGCCCCGACCAACGCAGCCGCACGGCCGCGCGCGTGATGCCAGTGTAGACCAGCTCGCGGGTCTGGATCGGCGAATCGGCGTCGTGCAGCACCAACGCCACCTCTTCGAATTGCGAACCCTGCGATTTGTGGACCGTCATCGCGAGCGCGCTCTCGTGGCTCGGCAGCCGGCTCAGCGTCACGGTCCGCACGCGCGGCTCGCCCTGCTCGCGGTCGACGAAGACCGCGCCGAGTGTGCCGTCCTCGTGGACCGGCAGCACCATGCCGACGTCGCCGTTCATCAGGCCGGTGGCCGGGTCGTTCTGGGTCACGAGCAGCGGCCGACCGAGCCAATGCGCGCCACGCGTCGGCACGCTCGCGCCCGCGCGCTCCAGCGCCCGCAGCGCCCGCGCCTCCAGCCCGCGCTGCAGCCCGGCCACCCCGCGCAGCCCGCGCCGGTGGGTCGCCAGCACGCGATAGCGCTCGAGCGCCAGCAGCGCGCGCAGCTGGGTCGCCGGCTCCGCGAGCGCCGCCACGCCCTGCCGCGCCAGGACCTCGCCCAGGCCCGCGAACAAGGTGTCGTAGGGCTGACCGAGCGCGTCGAGCAAGCGCTCGTGCAGCAGCGCGCGGTCCGTCTCGGCGAGCGCCGTGTCGAGCCAGCGCACGCGGTTCGGCAGCGTCTCGTCCGGCGCGCTCGCTTCGCCGCAGAGCCAGGCGCGGGCCCGGGCGATCGCCGCGGTCTGCGCCGCCGAGCCGTCGTCTTCGGCGCTCGCTCGCTGCAAGGCCGCCGCGACGTGGGCGATGGTCGGCGCGCCCGCGAAGCGTCGCGAGCGCGTGAAGCGCACGACGGCGCCCGCGAGCGCGCTGCCGCTGGCCTCGCCGGCGCGCACGACGTCGCCGAGCACGGTGCCGGCGTCGACGCTGGCGAGCTGGTCGCGGTCGCCGAGCAGCACCAGCCGCGCCCCCGCCGGCATCGCCGCCGTCAGCGCCTGCATCATCGCGAGGTCGACCATCGAGACCTCGTCGACCACGACCACGTCGTAGGGCAGCGGGTTGCCGGCGTGGTGGCGCGCGCTCCCGTCCGGGCGCAGGCCGATCAGCCGATGCAGCGTGCTCGCGCCGAGCGCGTCGACGCGCGCCCGCACCTCGACGTCGACGACGTCTTCGGGCAGCGCGCGCAGGTTCTCGGCGATCGCCTCGCGCATCCGGACCGCGGCTTTGCCGGTCGGGGCCGCCAAGGCCACGCGCAGGCCGGCGGGATCGACCTGCAGCAGCAGCGCGAGCGTCCGCGTGACGCTGTAGGTCTTGCCGGTGCCCGGGCCGCCGGTGACGACCGTCAGTCGCTGCGTCGCCGCCGTCCGCACAGCGGTCGCCGCCTCGCCGGCGGGATCGTCCGGGAACAGCCGCGGCAGCGCCGACGCGATCGTCGCCGCCGAGATCGCCGGCCGCGGCGCATCCGCCACCATCGCCCGCAGCGCCCGCGCCACCTGCCGCTGCAGCGCCGCCATCCGCGCCGGCATCAGCAGCGCCGAGCCGTCGGCCAGCGTCTGCCGCACGAAGGGCCGCCCCTCCGCTTCGGCGCCGCAGAGCGTCGACGCGAGCACGCTCGCCTCCCACGCCACCGCGTCCTCCGGCAGCGTCGGTGCGCCGAGCGCGTCGTCGCGTGCGGCCGCTTCGCCGCGTTCGTCGACCAGCTGCGCCGCGAGCGTGCGCAGGTGCGCGCCGACCTGCCCGACGCGTGGGCCGCGCGCGGCGAAGACCAAGCCGAGCAGGCGCTCGCGGTCCGTTTCGCCGAGGCGACGCGCGAGCAGGTCGACGGCGAAGGCGTCCTCGGGCGCGACGATGCCGGCGGCCACGAAGGGCGCGAGGCGCTCGGCCAAGCCGGCGTGGGCGAGCGGCAGCAGCGCCGCGGGCAGGTTCGGCTTCATCGGACGGCCTCGCCTTCGAGCGCGGCGTCGAGCGCGGCGACGACCGCGTGCGGCCAGCGCCCCGCGTAGACGCCGAGCGCGGTGCCGCGATGACGCGGCGTGGTCGGCCCCTCCATCCCGCGCACGAAGAGGTAGAGGTAGCCCGCCTGCGCGCGCTCGGGGTCGTACGCCTCCCCGAGGCGATGGCGCAGCAGCCGATGCAACGCGACGGTGTAGAGCAGCGCCTGCAGCGGGTAGTGGTGCTCGGCCATCGCGGCGGCGAGGCTCTCGCGGGCGTAGGCCAAGCGCGGGCTGCGGCGCCTGTCGCCCGGCAGCGAGAGCCGATTGGTCTTGTAATCGCAGATCACGTAGCGCTGCTCGCCCTGCGCGTCGCGGAAGCGGAAGCAGAGGTCGACAAAACCCTTGAGCACGCCGTGAATCTGCGGAAAGAGCTGCTCCGGATGGGCGAGCAGCGCGTCGAGCCAGCCGAGGCCGTCCCAGCCCGGCAGCGCCGCGCGCGTCTTCGCCAGCGCCGCCGCCACCGCCGCCGCCTGCACCGGCGTCTCCGGCCCCTGACCGACGCCGAGGTCGAAGCCGAGCTCGTCGACGCGGTCGATCGGCTCGAGGTCGGCCAAGCAGAAGCCGGCGGGCAAGCCGAGGTCGCCGCCGTCGAGCGGCGTGGTCAGCATCGCCGGCAGCGCGTCGAGCAGCGCCGCCGCCGCGCGCGGGTCGCGGATGCCGTGGCGCGCCGCCAGCCGCTCGACCAGCGCCGTCCCGTCGCCGCCGTCGCGGTCGCGCAGTGCGCCGGTGCGCGCCGTGCGGAAATCGAGGTGCTCGAGCACCGCATGCACCCAGACGCCGACGTCCTTGCCGCGCAGCAGCCCCGCCAGCGCCGGCTCCTCGTGCAGCGATCGCTCGCGCAGCAGCGCGTCGGGCAGCTGCGCCCGCGCCTGCGCCGCCAACGCGCGGTCGCCCGGCTGCGTCGGCCCTTCGCCGGCTTCGGCGTCGGGCGCGGCGTTGTCCAAGGCCCGCAACGCGCGCTCGTCGAGCGCCACCGCCGCGAGCTGCTCGGCCAATTCGAGCTCGGAGGCGGCGGTACGCGCGTGCGGCAGGCCCCGCGCGACGCCGGTGTAGCTGGTCAGCTGCCAGCCGTCGTCCCAGCGCTCGCGGGCGAGCGGGCTCGCGCCGCCGGGTCGCGGCGAGGTGTCGATGTTCGGGCGCTGCCAACGCGCGCCCAGCGGTGGCTGCTCGACGCGGAAGCCGGCGCCGATCGCCGCCGCGCGCTGCCGCGTCGCGACGCCGAGCGGGCCGGTCGGGGCGTCGTCGTCCGTGGTCGGATGCAGCAGCCGGCCGAGGGCTCCCGACCGCGCCGCCGGCACCGCGTTGCGCCCGGCGATGCCGTGCCAGACGACCAGATGCTGCGCCGCGCGGGTCATCGCGACGTAGAGCAGGCGCATCTGCTCTTCTTCGTGCTCGCGCTCGGCGATCGCCTTGGCGTCGTCGCGGGCCGGCGCATGGTCCGGGTGCAGGTCGAGGCAGAGGTGGCCGTCTTCGTCGTGGAAGAGCAGCTCGCCGCGGCGGGGCTGCCCGTCCCAGGCGTAGGGCAGCAGCACGATCGGATATTCGAGGCCCTTGCTGCGGTGGATCGTCACGATCTGCACCGCCCGCGCGTCGCTCTCGAGCCGCTGCTCGTCTTCTTCGCCCTCGCCGCCGCCGGCGCGCCGCTGCCGCAGCCACGCCGCCAGTCCCGCCGCCGAGGGCCGCGCGCGCCGCTCCTCGCGGTGCAGCAGCTCGATCAGGTGACGCAGATCCGTGCCGTGCCGCTCGCCCTGCACCAAGCGCAAGATCGTCGCCAACCCGCCAGCGTCCTCCAGCGCGCGGTCGAACGCCCCGAAGAACCCGCGCCGCTCGTAACGCTCGGCCGCCGCCGCGATGCCGGCGCGGAAGGCGTCCCAGCGCGCGCCGCTCGCCTCGGCCAACGCCGCGTCCAACGCCGCCGGCGTCCACCCGCAGAGCGGCGAGAGCGCCAACGTCCGCGCTGCCGCTTCGTCCGAGGGCGCCGCCACCGCGTCCAGCCACGCCAGCACCCAATCGACCACGACGGCGTCGACGACCTTGCTCCGCCCCGGCGCCACCACCGGCACGCCGCGCCCGCGCAGCGCGTCGCCGACCATGCCGGCCTGCCGATGCGTGCGCACCAACACCGCGATATCGCTCGGCTGCACCGGCCGCGCGGCCTTGCCGCCCACGCTGTGGTCGCCCGCCAACAACGCAACGATCTCGTCCGCGCACAGCTCGGCCGCGACCGGGCGCGCCTCGTCCAGGGAGCTGACCGGTTTTTCGTCCGCGCCGTCTTCGCTCGTCCCGGTGGGCGTGGCGCGCTTGGCGAGCCAACGCAGCTCCAGCGGTTGGCGCGACCGCCAGGTCGCCCCCTCGCGCACGCGCCCCTGCAAGCGCGAGGCCGGCTGCGCGCGCCCGCTCGGCGCCTCTACCTCGACATAATCGAAGCCGACCGCGCCGAAGACGCCGCGTTCGCCGCCCCAGAGCGCGTTCATCGCGTCGAGCAGCGCGGCGTCGGTGCGGTAGTTCTCGCGCATGGTCGAGCGCGTCGG
>JBEARB010000040.1:0-48270 GCA_041163625.1 Pseudomonadota bacterium
CCGCGACCAAGGCCATCTCGAAGAGGTAGCCGCTGCGGCGCGTGTCCTTGCCGATCATGATGCGGGGACGCTCGTGCCGCGAGACGAAGATCGAGCCGATGGCGCGGCCGACGGCGACGGCGGTCTCGACCGTCATGACGCCGGCGTTGGCCTCGCCGCGAATGCCGTCGGTGCCGAAGTATCGGCGCTCGGTGTGTTCCATGTCGGGGACTCCAGGAGCGCGCGGGCTATTCGCCGACGACACGCAGCTTGGGCTGGCCGGGGCGCACGCCCTCGGGCCGCCGGGGATGCAGCTCGGCCTCGAGCACGTCGAGGATCGCGGTGCCGTCGTAGCCGGCGCGGCGAATCTCCTCGGTCGACCGCCGCAACCGTTCGATATCGGTGTGGATGCCGTAGCGCTCCAGGATGCGCTGCACGCGCGGGTACTGCCGCTCGATGGCGGCCTGCACGCTGACGAAGCCGTAGAGCGCGCTCTCGGCACGCCGCCAGAACGCCAGCGGGTTGATGTGGAAGAACGCCAGGTCGTCCTCGGACGGCTCGAGCAAGATCACGTCGCCGTGGAAGTCCTGATCGAGCTTGAGCTTCTCGATTCCGATCATCAGGCGCGTGTGCAGCAGCGTGCGGAACGCCTGGTTGATCACCGAGACGATGCCGAGGTCGGAGATCGAGCGCTGATCGTTGAGCAGCTGGTCGGCGTGGTAGTTCACGTAGGGCCGGAAGGGGTTGTACGCGATGATCAGCTGCGCGCCCTTCTTCACGGCCTGCGAGATGTTCGCGGTCTTGCGCACGCCAGCGTCGATGTAGTCGTTGCCGTTGATCCGCGCCGGACGGAAGAAGCCCGGGATCGCCGTCGACGCCATCACCGCTTCGCTGATCGTGACCGAGCAATCCTCGTCGTGGCCGAAGACGACCGCCTCGGCGGTGTTGAGGTTGGTGCTGCCGATGTACAGGTCGGTGCCGCGCTCGAGCTTGAGCAGGCGGAAATGATTCGGCAGTCCGTTGCGCTCGAAATTCGTGCGGATGAACTCCTCGATGCCGCTGTTCTCGAACATCCCGCTGGGCAGGTACGACAGGCCCGACTGCAGCTCCGAGTTGCGCGAGATATCGGTGACGATCGGCATCACCAGCGCCTCGGCCGTCTGCCAACTCGGGCGCTGACTGAACTGCCGTGCGAGGTGGATCAGCCGGCTGCGGTTGCTGCCGCCCATGCGCACCGCCGCCGCCATCACCGCCGGCACCAGACCGGCGGCGTCGCGACCGAAGAGCAGCGGCTTGCTCGCGAACTCGCGGACGTTCGGACGGTAGAAGTGCAGCGGCGAGAACTGCGTGATCTTGTTGCTGCGGCCGACGATCGAGCGGAGCAGTTCTTCGGGGCCCACGCCTGCGGAGAGCGGAGCGGCGAGGAAGGCGCCGGCAGAGATGCCCACGTAGGTGTCGAAGTCGGTGACAGAGCGGTTGGTCAGCAGCGAGTCGAGGGCGATCAGGCCGCCGATCTTGAAGGCACCGCCGGAGATCGCGCCGCCCGCGAGGACGAGCGCGGTCTTGGCGTCCGGGCGCTTCCGGTCGCCGCCCTTCTCGACGAAGGTGATGCCCATCGGGACTCCTGCGCGCGGGTGGGAGCCGCGGGGAGGTCGCGGCTGCGGCCCGGATTGTGACACAGCCCCGCCGAGGGGCAAGCCCGCGAGTGATGCACCGCAGGCCCGGAGCGCGATTTCGGATGCCCTCCGAATCGACCTGGGGCAAGCTGCGTTCCTGCTGGCGGCGAGCATGTCGCTCGCCGTTGCGACCCTGCCTTGCGGCCCTGGAGTGGGCCGTTCACGAGGTTCCGAGATGAAGCTCTTCCGCGCTCGCGCCGTTGGTTCCGCCGCTCTCCTGCTCGCCACCGCGCTCTTCGTGCCGACCCTGGGCAGCGCGCAGGCCAAGGGCGGCAAGAAGAACGCCGCTCAGCAGCGCATGCAGGACTGCAATGCCGAGGCCAAGCAGAAGGCGCTCAAGGGTGAGGAGCGCAAGGCCTTCATGAAGTCCTGCCTCAAGAAGGACGCGCCTGCACCGGCCGCCACGCCCAAGAACGCAGCCCAGCAGCGCATGAAGGACTGCAACGCTCAGGCCAAGGACAAGGGCCTGAAGGGTGCTGATCGCAAGGCGTTCATGAAGACTTGCCTGAAGAAGTAGCGCGCGAGGCTCGGGCCGGCTCGCGGGCTGCGTGCACGACGCGCACCCCGAGCCGGCTCACGCCGTCGCCGCGTCCGCGCACCTCGGTCACCGGCGTCCAGCGCGTCGGCTGGGCGTCGAAGCTCGGCTCATCGCCAAATGTATCGCACTGCCAGACCTCGACGCGGTAGCGCCGAT
Source organism: Pseudomonadota bacterium (assembly GCA_041163625.1). GTDB lineage: Bacteria > Myxococcota_A > UBA9042 > UBA9042 > UBA9042 > JACKFC01. Next base: position 2,350 of record JBEARB010000040.1, read on the forward strand.
GCGTCAATACGTGCTCGACCTCTGCGACCGGCTCGGCCACCAGGCCGTGGGCGTCGCACCACCGCCGCGCCTGTTGCTGCGCGTGGCCGACATGCTCCGACTCGAACATCGGCGGCTGCCAGAGACCGGCCCAGCGTGCGTCGGAGGGCTGCTGCCGCAACCAGACCGTGCGGCTCGCACCGAAACCCCGACGGAGCAGGACCGCCACGGCGTGAACGTCGCGCGGGGCGGCGCGCTTTCGCGCCGGTGGGATCTCGGCCGCGACGCCGGCGTCTGCGGCACGGCAGCCGGCGCGGACCGGGCAGGTCGCGCAATCCGGCTGGCCGGGGCGGCAGACCAGCGCGCCGAGCTCCATCAGCGCTTGACTCCAACGCGACGGGTCGCTCCGCGCCGGCGCGTCTTCGGGAGCCAATTCGGCCTCTGCCGCCGCCCACGCCGCCTTGCGCAGCGTCGACTCGTCGCCACGCGCGGCGTGCCAGCGGGCGAGGACTCGAGCCACGTTGCCGTCGACCAGCGCGGCCGGCCGTGCGAAGGCGATCGAGCGCAGCGCTCCGACGGTATAGGCCCCGACGCCCGGCAAGGCCGCGAGCGCGGCGGCGTCTTCCGGGAGGGCACCGCCGTGGCGCTCGACGACGGCACAGGCTGCGGCGTGCAAGGCCCGAGCTCGGCGGTAGTACCCCAGGCCCGCCCACGCGGCGACGGCGTCGTCGACGGGAGCCGCGGCGAGGCTCGAGAAGTCCGGAAATCGGGCCATCCAGCGCGCGAAGGGCTGCAAGACGCTGTCGACCCGCGTCTGCTGCAGCATCAACTCGCTCACCAGCACGGCATAGGGGTCGGGGTGCGGTCCGCCGGGTGCGTGGCGCCAGGGCAACTGCCGCTGGTTCGCGACGTACCACGTCAGCAACGCGCGTTGCCGCGCGACGTCGACGGTCACGGCGCGGCGGCCGGCGCGGCGCCGGGCAACCGACCGACCAAACGCGCGTCGAAGCAGAGCTGCCGCCAAGCGGTATCGGCAGCCGAGAACTCGATGGCGATCGGCTGTCCGTGATCGGCAGTCGCGAGCGGAACTTCGAAGGCGTGCCAGGTGAAGTCGCCACGGCTCAGGATCGACTCGTGTCGGACCTCGCCGCCGATGCGGACGCGCACCGCGACGTCGCTGCCCTTGTCGTAGCGGACCGCCCAGAGTCGGTTGCCGAATCGGCCTTGAAGCGAGCGCGCGGCCGCCGGCGCAGGCCAGCGGACCTGCAGGGTGGCTCCGCCCGGGTGCGGCTGCGCGAAGATGCAGCGCCGGCGGGTGCTACCGACCTCGTTGAGCGCGACGAAGACGTCGGTCCACCACGCGCCGTCGCAGACGTGGCGCTGACCATTCCAGCGGCACGCGGCCCGGACGCCCGCGCGCGGCCCCAGCCGTGCGACCTCGGCCTCACCGAGCGTCGCGCGCAAGTCCTGCACGGTCTCGCTCGGCGCCAACTCGACCAGCGCGACCTCGACGCCGTCGCCGACATCGCGTTCGCGCACGATCCGCCCGAATTCCTCGCCCCGGACCGCAGGCCCGAGGCGCGACATCCGCACCAGCCAGAGCCGCTGCAATCCGTCGACATCCCACGCGGTCGGCGGATCCGCGGGCACCCACGCGGTCGCGAGGTCGAGATCTCGTGCCCGGAAGACCGCATCGAAGCGCCAGCGCTCGGCCGCGGCCCACGCCGGCAGCAGCGCCAATCCGTCGCCGGACTGCAGGTCCTCGGCGATGGCGGCCGCGGCCCGCCCGAGCGCGTCTCCGTCGGGCACCGCGTCGGCTCGCTCGGCGGCAGCCCACGAGCTGTAGGCGGCGGCCAGCCCCAGCGCAAGCGCCAGCACAGCGGCAGCCATCGCGGCGCGTGGCCCGGCGACAGGGTCGGTGGTCTGTGGACGAATCGACATCGCGCCGGCGCGAGCTCCTAGAGGGCGTGACGCAGGGCGATCGAGAACCGAAGCTCCTCGCCCTGCAGCGACGTCCCGCCGATCGGGTCGAAGGGATCGCGTTTCTGGGCCGTCCGCCGCCACAGATGCGACCAGCCGAGCGCAATATCCACGCCGAGCAGGTCGACTTCAACCCTGTCGGGATCGGCCCATTGGAAACCAGCGCCGACGCCGACATCGAGCGTGTCGGCGTCGAGGTAGTTGGCGCGGCCCGAGGCGCGTGGCAGCGGCGTCGCGCGATAGCCCACGCCGGCGCGCAGCGTGACCCAGCGTCGCAGCAGATGCTCGAGACCGAGCCGAGGTACCACGCGGTCATGCGCGCTCATCGCGACCGGGACGCTCTCCATCCACGCGATGTCCCGCACGGTGTCCGGAGACCGCGCGAGCGCGGCGTCGTCCAGGTCGATCCGCAGCGCCGGCCCGAGCGCGGGCAGCGCGGACCAACGCTCCCAGCGGGCCGAGGCGTGGATGCGCCAGCGCGGCGTGGGCGCGAACATCCCGGCCAATGCCAGCGTCATCGGTGACCACAAACCGACGCCACGGACGTCCATGCGCACGTCGCCGATCTCCGCGATGGAGACCGTCAGCGGCAACGCGTAGCGGACGCTCGCCTCCTGTCGCCAGACCAGACCGAGCCGGAAGCGCTCGTTCGGCTCGTAGGTGGCGCCCACGGTCCAGGTCACCCGGCTCCACAGGTCGACCGCGAGCTGCTGATCGGTGAATCGACGCTCCAAGGTGGAGACGCGGAACGTCCCGCCGCCGTTGAGTTCGGCCAAGAGCTGCCCGGTCACGCCGATGCTGAACGCATCGATCGGCCGCCAGCCCAGGCCGAAAGCGACCAACAATCGGTCGGCGAGGCCCTCGAAGAGCGGCACCTGCGGCTGTCGCGGATCGCGCGAGAGGATCCGCGTCGGTCCGGACATCGGGATGTGCAGCGCGAGCCCGACGCCGAGCCGCTCTGCGAAGAAGCCTCCGACCGGCGCAGCCACCGCGAGATTCCCGAGCGTCACGGGGCCGGAGACCGCGGCGGGGAAGCGGTCGTGACCCGAGAGTTGCTCGATCTCGTGCGACGGCATCAACTGCAGCAGGCCGAGGTCGCCGCCCGCGTTGCGCAGACGGCCGAGCATCGCCGGATTGTCCCACGTCGCGCGCGGCCCGGCCGTATCGGCCTCGACGGCACCGGCGAGCGCGTGCGCGCGCGGCCCGAATCCATAGAGCTCCGGCGTGCCGGCCACAGCGGGGAGCGCCAGACACAGCATCGCGCAAGCCGCGACGAGCGCGCTGGCGCGGCGCACGCTCACGCCGCCTTCCGCAGCACGACCGGGGGATCTTTCGCGGCCGCCTCGAGCACGCCGGAGAGCGTGTCGAAGCGAAACCGCTCGAAGAGCGCGCGCAGCTTTCGCTCCACGCCGTCCAGGCCGACGTAGTATTTGAAGCGACGCACTGCCGGCAGCGCCATGCGCGGCTGCGCGGGATCGAGCTCCCGCGGGTGCAGGTAGGCGATCGCCGGCTCACCGGCCGCCTCGCTGGCATCGAACATCCGCATCAGCGCGGCCTCGGGCAGCAGCCGGAGATAGCCACCGCCGGAGTACGGCAAGTTGGCTTTGCCCAGACGCAGGGGCACGACCGGCACCTCGAGCATCCGAGCGCCGCTCGGCAGCCAGAGCTCGAAGGGGCGGCGGCGCGTCATCGGCCAGCCACCATGCGCACGGGGCGCCAGGAACAGGCTGCTGTCGAGTTCGATCCCTCGCGACGCCAAGATCTCGAGCGCCCAGACCTCGTCGGGTCCGATGCTGAAGCCCGGCGCCCGGAACGTCCGCACCCGCCCTGCCCCGGCAGCGGCGAGGGCCTCTAGGCTGCGATCGAGGTCGCGCGCAAACGCGTCGGGCGTGAGGCTCGAGACCATCGCGTGGCCGTAAGAATGGGAGCCGAGCTCGTGCCCGCGTGCGGCGATCTCGGCGATCAGCTCGGGGTGCCGCTCGGCGACCCAGCCCAGCGTGAAGAAGGTGGCGCGGTGGCCATGGGCCTCGAGCAGGTCGAGGATTGCGCGCGTCCCGAGCCAGACGCGCGCCTCGAGCTCGTCCCACGCCGTCGGGTCCGGCGCGCCCTCGCAGTCGATGATGTGGAACCAATCCTCGACGTCGACCGAGAAGCCGTGGGTGACGACCGGGGCGCGGCCGGGGTCGATCGGGTTCATGCGCCCTCCTCCTGCCGGAGTTGCTCGAGCAAGCCGGCGTCCAGCGAGACGCGCATCGTCTCCTTCAGGTCCTTCTGGCCGCGCCGCGGTAGGCGCAACTCGACGACCAAGCCCCCGCCCGGACGCGGATGCGCGGAAGCCGATCCACCGTGCGCTTCGCAGATGGTGCGCGCAAGGTACAAGCCCAAGCCGGTCCCGCCGGTTCGCGACGAGCGGCTGCTGTCGATGCGGGCGAAGGGCTCGAAGGCGGCCGCACATTGCTCCGCGGTGAGTCCAGGGCCGCGATCCATGACGCGCACGTAGAGGCCACCAGCGTCGATGCCAGTCTGGACGCGGAGCGACGGCGAGGTCTTGGGGGCCGCAGGGTCCGGGCCGCCGCCGGTTGTGAAGCGCGCCGTCTCGGGCGTCGCGGCAGCGTCTTCGCCGCGCGGGCCGGCATGCTGGATCGCGTTCTCGATCAGCGTCGAGATCACCCGGTCGAGCGCGTTCTCGTCGCCCAATACCTCGGCGTGGTCGGCCGCGAGTTCGAGGTGGTGGCGCCAACCGAGTCGATCCAGCCGGTTGCGTTCGCGCGCCACGATCGAGGCGACCAACTCGTCCAGGACCAGCGGCCGACGCTTGAGCAGCACCCGTCGGCTCGAGACGCGTTGCGCCTCGAGCAGGCGCGAAATGTGGCGCTCGAGCAGGGTGACTTCCTCGCGGACACCCTCGACCAACTCGGTGAGCTCTGGATCGCCCTCGGCGCGTCCCATCTCGATCAACTCGAGGGCGACCGAGATCCGCGCGAGGGGCGAACGCAGCTCGTGGCTCACCCCGGAGAGCAGATCTCGCTGCGCCTGCAGCAGGCGGGCGATGCGCGCGGACATCGCGTTCATCGAGCGGGCGAGGCTGCCGAGATCGTCCTCCCCCTCGGGCAGCGTCACGGTGAGGTCGCCGCCGCCGAGCTCGCGGGCGACCTCGCGCATCGCGCGAGTGCGACGCCGCAAGGCCGTGCGGGCGCGACCGACGACGACGTACGAGCCGACCGCCGAGAGCGCACAGAGCGCGACGAATCCGACGGCGAGCCCGAGCGGTCCCGTCCAGTGGAAACCGGCGGCACCGCGCACCACCAACGCAGCGGCGGCGGCAGCCGAGGCCAGCGCCAACGCTGCCAAGCCGAGCAGCTGCAGGTCGAGCCGGCTGGTGCCCTGCGCCACGCCGGCCTCAATCCTCCGACGGAGTGTCGTCGGCGGCGAACATGTAGCCCGTGCCCCAGACGGTCTTGATGCGCTTGGGATTGCGGGTGTCACGCTCGATCTTGGCGCGCAGATTCTTCACGTGCACGTCGATCGAGCGATCGTAGGCGGCGTAGCCGACGCCCCGGAGCATGTCCATCAAGGCGTCGCGGCTCAGGACCTGACCGGGGTAGCGGAGGAAGCAACGCAACAGGTCGAATTCGGTGGTGGTCAGGTGGACCTGCTCGCCCTCGACCCGCACCTCGCGGCGCGAGGGATCGAGCTCGACGCCGCCGGCGGCGAGGATCGGCTGCCGCTTGGCCGCGCCAGCGCCGTCGCTGCGACGGAGGACAGCCTTGATGCGTGCGACCAACTCGCGAGGGTTGAAGGGCTTGGGCAGGTAGTCGTCTGCACCGAGCTCGAGCCCCACGACGCGGTCGCTGTCGGCCCCCTTCGCGGTCAGCATGATGACCGGCACGTCCCCCTGCGCGCGGATGCGACGCAGCACCTCGAAGCCATCCAGGCCCGGCAGCATCACGTCGAGGATGATCAGGTCGAAGACCTCGCTGCAGGCTCGACGGGCGCCCTGCAGACCATCGGTCACGTTTTCGACCTGGAAGCCCTCGGGCTTGAGCAGCTTTTCCATGAGCTGGCCGAGCCGGTGATCATCGTCGACGAGAAGAATTCGAGCCATCGGAGATCTCCTAGGGCGCCGTTGGGGTTGGCGCGGGCTTCTTCTTTCGCACGGGGACGGGGACTGCGTCCATCCGTGCAGCGCCGCGGACGACCAAGGGACCGGCAATCGCGATCGTCTGGTAGCTGATCTGGTGGCCGTAGTCCCAAGTTCCGAACTCGATGGCGGTGCGCTGTGCGAAACGCAGCGCGCTGTCCCGATTGACGGGGCCCGCGTCGAGTTCATTGATCAGAAGGTCGATCTCGGCCTGGATCCGCACCTCGTCGTCCGCGTCGACGGGTGCCGGCGCGGGCGGCGTACGGCCGATCTGGTCCCGTTCCTTCTGCCGACGTTGGCCCTGCCCCGCGCACCAGGCAAAGAGATGACGCTCGTGGCCGCGCGTGGCGTTGGCCCGTTCGACGCATTTGTCGACGTCGGCGTCGGCTCCGACCAAGCCGATGGCGACGATGATCCGCTGCGAGAGCCAATCGCCGGCGCTGTCGAGCGCCTTCCACAGCGCATCCGCCCCCTTCGGATCGCCGTGTCGCGCGATGCCGGCGATCGCCGCCATCCGCACGCCGAGGTCCGGGTCCGATAGGGCCGCGGCGAGCGCCGGGAGCACGCGCGGGTCCTCGATGCCAGACAAGATCTCCAGCGACTTTCGCCTCTTCGCACCCTCGGACTCGGACCCGATGTCGTCGATCAGCGTACCGACCGCCTCGCCGCCGAGCTGCGCGATGGACGTCGTGACGCGACCCGGATGGCCGACCGGCTCGCTGTGCCGGTTCTCGAGCAGGTGCGGGACTTCGACGTAGTGGTGGTGGGCTTGGACCGAAAGGTAGACGAGGCCGGCCAACAGGCCGCCACCCGCAGCCACGAAGCCGAGCTTGAGCCATGCTTCTCGATTGAAGCTCTGATCGCGAAGGCTGGGCATCGGCTTAGAGCTTGCACGGCTCCTCGATGATCACCTCATCGAGGAAGATGCCTTCGAACTGCTCGTTCTTGCTCGAGTCACCCGAGTCGAACTTGAAGCGCAGGCGGACGTCCGCGCCGATCTTGAGCGGCTCGATGTTCACGACCTTCTCCACCACGGACTTGAAGTCGGTGGCCTTGAAATCCTTGTCGTTGTTCTTGTCCCAGAGCAGCGACTTCTCGGCACCGGTCTCGTCGACGTACCAAATCTGGAACGTCTCGAACGAAGGCTCGACGTCGAGGTAGATGCGGAAGCGCAACTGCGCGGACTTGCCGGAGTCGGTGGAGAGCTGGAACGCGTCGCTGGTCAGCGAGCCCTTCACCGGCTTTCCGCAGATCTTCTTGTTCAGCGAACCCTTGCACGTCTCCCCTGAGCTGCAATCGGAGTCCGATGCGCACGCCTTGCCGGACCCGTCGGCGTAGTTCCAGTTGACCGGATTGCCGAAGTAGATCTCTTTCTTGTCGAGCAGGTACTTGTGGTCGATCACCTGCCACTTCACGGCGTCCGAGCTCGAGGTTCCTGCCCACTTCACCAGCGAGCCGCCCTCGCCGTTCTCGCCGGCGAGCGCGACCGTCTGCTGGCAGCAGCCCGGGCCTTCCTTGAACTCGGTCGTGCAGGCGAAGACCGCGCCGGTCTTGCTGCAGGCGTAGGACTTGCACGCGTCGGGCGTGCCGGGCTTGCAGTCCGCGTCCGAAAGGCACGCCGGCGCAGCACAGAACGTCTCGACCACGAGGTTGTCGACGCAAGCGCCGTCGTAGTTGTTGGCGTTCTTGTTGCCGGCGTCGAAGTAGAACTCCAAGCGAATCTTCTTGCCCGCGAGCGAGGCAGGAATCGACGCCACGATAGCCTTCCACTTGCCCTTGGTGGTGCCCTCGATGTCGTACGAGTCCCAGAGCAGCGTGCGCGCCTTGGTCGGGTCGGCTTCCTCGGTGTCGACCGCGTTGAGCACGAGCTGGTCGACCGCGAAGGGGTAGAGCTTGAACGCGGCCACGTCGTCCCACTCCGTGGAGAGGAAGAGATCGAAGGTGACCACCGTATTGCCGTTCGCGGGCACCTCGATGATGTGCGTCGCGACCTTGCCCGCCGGGACCTTGTCACCCGCGTTCATGGTGCCGTTCACGTCCGAGAAGCACATCGAGTAGCTGCCCGCGCCGGGCTTGGACTTGTTGGGCGAGGCGAACCACACGATGGTCTGATCGTAGCTCGCGCCGCTGCCGAAGGGCGGCTGCCCACTCAACTTGGTGGGCTTCCAGCCGGCCGGCAGCTGCCCGTTGTTCTCGAAATCGGCGCTGAGCAGCGCCTTGTCGCCCGACTTGTCGCTGCAGCACTTCGGGTCGCTGAGCTCGTGCTTGCAGCTGCCCTCGACGCAGCTGTCGTTCGTGCAGCTGTCGCCGTCGTCGCAGTCGGTCGGACCCTTGCAGCAACTCGGGATCGGCGTGCACACGCAGGCGCCCTGGCTGCAGCTCGGCGTGGTGCATGCGCCGCACTTGTCGCCGCACTGCGAGTCGATGCTGCACTCTTGCTTGGTGCACTTCACGCCGAACGCGACGTCGTCGATCCACACGCCGCCGTCGGTGTTGCCGAGGTCGTCGCCCGCGTCGAAGGTGAAGCAGATGCCCGCCTCCTTGCCGGCGAACTGGTCGAGCGGCACCACGATCGGCAGCCACTCGCCACCGGTCGTGCCCTTGACCGAATCCGAGGTCCACGCCGGGACGAGGCCGGTCGGCAACGCCACTTCGACCCGCAACTCGTCGAGCTTGGGCGCGCCCTCGCCCGCCTTGACCGGCGGGTTGACGTAGTTCTCGGCCGGCTGGCCGGACCACTCCGTCTTCAGCTTCAGCTGGAAGGTCAACACGTTGTAGACCGTTCCCGCGCTGATCTTGAGCGGCTTGGTGCAGACCGAGCCGCGCGGCCCCTTGCCCTTGCCGAGCGTCGGGTCGTCGTAGCCGCTGAACTGGCCGTTGCCGAAGTACAGGCTCGCCGAGCCCGACTTGCCTTCCTTGCTGTTGTGCTGCCACTTCACGGTCTTGCTGTTGGTGCCGACGTGCTGCCAGCTGGAGATCGAACCGGACTCGAAGCCGTCGCTGTAGATGGTCGACTCTTGACAGCAAGCGACGTTCGAGGCGTCGGGCACGTGGTCGCAGGAGCCCTGCGCAGCGCTCTCTTCCTTCTTGCAGGTGTCGACGGTGCAATCGTTCTTGTCGTTGCAGTCGCCGGCGCCGACGCAGCAGTTCGGCGTCTGGTCGTAGAAGCAGATGCCGGTCGACTTGTCGTTGGCGAAAACGGTGCACGCCTCGCTGGTGCAGGGGTTGCCGTCGTCCTTGCAGCTCGCCGAACCCTCGCAGAGCGTGTCGTTGCCGGCGCAGAGCGTCTCGATGACGACGTCGTCGATGTACACACCTTCCTTGTCGTTGTTGACGTTGTTGGTGGCGAACTCCCAGCGCAGCTTCACGGCGGTATCGGAGCCCGCCTTCTGGAACGCCGCGAGGTTGACGCTGACGTGGTGCCAACCCTCGGTGCTCTTGCCGACCTCGGTCGAGATCCAGACCGGGTCCGCCGCCGGACCGGTAGTGTCGACGTACACGCGCAGCACGTCGTTCTCGGGCAGACAGACGCCGGGCGTGTCGTCGAGCTTGACGCAGCTCGTCCCCTTGGCGCAGGCCGGCGTGCAGGTGCCGGGCGTCAGGTCCTTGGTGTACATCGGCTCGGCCTGAATCCAGACCCAGAAGTGCGCCACCGCCTGCTTGCCCTGCGGCAAGATGACTTCCTTGGACGAGAGGTTCGAGAGCACCGACTTCGGCGCGGCGCCCTGCGCGCAGCCGCCCTCGGGCGTGTACGAGTTGTCGTACACGTTGCAGCCGTTGCCGAGGTACATCGAGGTCTTGCCGGTGTGCGCGCGGTTGGTCGAAAGTTGCCACTTCACGTTGCCGTTGCTCGGCCCCTCGACGGCCTTGAAGTCCTCGAAGCTGCTCTGCTCGAAGCCGACGTCGAGGAAGGTCTGCTGACCCTCGCAGCAGTTGGCCTTGGTCTTGTTGCTGCAGGTGTTGGTGGCGAGGTCGCACTTGTCGACGGTGCAGGTGACGCCGTCGTCGCATTGCGCGTCGTTGCAGCAGGTGCCGGTCTTGTAGACGGCCTCGCAGACGCCTTCCTTGCAGACCGCCGCCTCGCAGGGCTTGAGCGTCGCCTTGAGCAGCGTCTCGCAGTATTTGTCGCTGGTGCAGGCCACCGGCGAGGTGTCGGTCGTCTCGCTGGTGTCGACCACGGACGAATCCGTCGCGGAGACGTCCTGCACGTCGCCTGAGGCGTCGGCGGTGTCGGTCGCCGCGGCGTCGGCGTCACCGCCGCCAGCGGTGTCCTCGGCGGCCGTATCGGCGGTGTCGGGCGTGGTGTTGCCGCCGGTATCGGTGGTGCCTCCTTCGGTCGAACACGCTGCGACGAACGAGACCAGCACCAGCAATGCCAGAAAGGGCGAAGCGATCTTCATGTTGTCACCTGGATAGAGAGAGACACGTCTTGCGCCCCGGGAGCATACCGGTCAAGCGCGATCGCTGCAACGCAACCGCGACATTCATGAGGAAAGCGAGGTATGAGGCGCTCGTCCGAGGGGCTCAGCAGCCGGGCGCACCCGACGGCTTGTGCGTGCACTTCAGGTCGATGCAGTTGTCCGTCGTACACGCATCGCTGTCGTCACACTCCAGATCCGACGTGCAGCAGCCCGGCTTGGGCGTCTCGATGCAGAGGTTCTTCTGGAGATCACAGGCAATCGTCGCACAGAGCTTCTCGGTCTTGCAGTCCGACTCCACCTTGCAGCAGTTCGGCACCGTCGTCAGCGTGCAGGAGTTGCTGCCGAGGTCGCAGGTCGCGGCGAGGCAGACGTCGTCCGAGCTGCAATCGCCGTCGATCTTGCAGCAGGAGCTGATCGGCGTCTGCTTGCAGACGCCAGCGTCACAGGAATCCGAGGTGCACAGGTCGCCGTCGTCGCAATCGGCAGCCTTGGTGCAGCAGCCCGGCGTCTTTGTGCAGCCGCAGGTGCCGTCGGTGCACGCCGGCGCCTCGCACGCGCCGCAGGTGATCTGGCCGCAGTCGGTGTCGAGGAAGCACTCCGGCTTGGTGCAGGCGACCCGGACCAGGACTTCGTCGACCCGAGCGCCGAGGCGATCGTTGACCTGATCGTCGCCGGCGTCGAAGCCGAAACAGACCGAGACGGTCTTGCCCTGCCACGCATCGAGCGCGAGCGTGAGCTCGAGCCACTCGCCGTTGGTCGTACCCGCGATGGCGTCCGAGGACCACAGCGGCTCGATCTTGGCGTTCGGCACGCCGTCCTCGCGCACGCCGACCCAGAAGTGATCGTACTTCTGGGTCGTCCCGATCGGCGGGTTGATGTACGCGCCCGGCGGCAGGTAGCTCCACTCGGTCTCGAGGTTGAGCTGAAACGAGAGCAGGTTGTAGAGCGTGCCGACCTTCAGTTTCACCGGCGGGGTGCACGCCGAGCCGGTCGGACCGACGCCCGCGCCGAGCGAGGCGTCGGCGTAGGAGGTGCCCGCGGCGTCAGCGAAGATCAGCGCCTGGCTGCCCTTGGTGCCGGCCTTCGGGTCGATATGCCACTTCACATCGGTCGAGTTGCCGCCGAGCAGCAGCCATTTGTCGAGCACACCGGAGTCGAAATCGTCCGAGAGTTCGACCGACGGCTTGCAGCACGTGGGCTTGCTCGCGTCCGGCGTGAACACGCAGGCTCCCTGCTTGCAGGTGTCGACCGTACACGGCTTGCCGTCGTCGCAGTTGGCGTCGACCAGGCAGCAGCCCGGCTTGGCATCGTGGAAGCAGAAGCCCTTGTTGGTCGCGTTCGAGTAGAAGGTGCACGCGTCGTCGGTGCAGACGCTGCCGTCGTCGAGGCAGGCCTGATCGGCGGTGCAGAGCGTGCCGACGACCGGACAGACCGTCTCGAGCACGACGTCGTCGAGGTACACGCCCTCGAAGCCGTTCTTGAAACCGGTGCCGGTCTGGAACTGCCATTGGATACGCACGCCCTGGCCCTGGAATGCGTCCAGGTCGAGGACCACGTGCTTCCAATCACCGGCGGTCGTCTTGCCGATGCTGGTCGAGTCGAAGACCTTCTTGGGCGTCGCGCCGTCAGGCGCCACCCATACGGTGAACACGTCCTTCTCGGGCAGGCATTGCGAGGCGCCGTTGACGCTCACGCAGGCCAAGCCCTCCGAGCACGCCGGCGAGCAATTCCCCTTGGGAAGCGTGGTGCTGTACGGTGGCTCGGTGTCGAGCCACAGCCAGAAGTGCAACTGCGAGCTCTTGTCCTTGGGCAGCTGCAGGACCTTGGTCTGCAGCGTCGACGACACCGGCATCGCGCCCTCGCCCGCCTCGCAGTTGGCGTCGGGCTTCATCGAGTTGTCGTAGGTGCCGCAAGCGTTGCCGAGGTACAGGCTCTGCGTCCCGACCCGGGCGCGGACCTTGCTCGGCTGCCACGCGACGTTGCCGTTGGTCGCGCCCTCGAGCGCGCTCAGCTCGCCGATGCCCTGCTCGAAGCCGGCCTTCAGCAACGAGACCTTACCGCTGCAGCAGTTCGGCACCGGTGTGTGCAGGCACGAGCCCTTGGCCGCGTCGCAGGTGTCGCTGGTGCACTCGGCACCGTCGTCGCAATGCGCGTCGACGCAGCACTTGCCAGGGATCAGCGCGGCCGTGCACTTGCCGGCATCGCAGGCGGCCTGCTCGCAGGATTTCGGGGAGACCTTGTCCTTGCAGTCGGCGGCGGTCTCGCACTCGGGACCCACGACGTCGGTGCCGATGTCGGTGCCGTCGGTATCCGTGCTGCCACCGGTGTCGGTCTCGGCGGCGTCGGGCGAGCCGGTGTCGCTGTCGGTGGATGCGTCGACCGTCTCGTTGTCGGTGACATCGCCGACGGTGTCGGTCGCGTCGCTGCCAACCGTCTCGGCGGCGTCACCAGAGGCGGCGCTCCCGGTGTCCTTGTCTGCGGGCTTGTCGTTCTCACCGCCGCAGGCAGAGAGCGCGAGGAGCAGCGCAGCAACTCCCATCCACGACGCGCGCGGCGTCCCCCACCATGCTGGCTGCCCGTTCATGCACTCCCCGATCTTGCCCGCGCACGGGCGAGCGATGGGGCAGTCTAGCGGGCGAGCCAGGGAGTCGCAACGCGGGCAAGGCGCGTCCGCGAGCGCCTAGTTTCCGCAGTCGACGACGAGCTGGAAGTCGTCGACGAAGACGCCCTGAGTGCTGTTGGCGACGCTGTCGACCGTGTCGAAGTTGAACTCGACCTGCACCGACTTGCCCGCGTAGGTGCTCATGTCGGTCTTGACCTCGATCCACTTCTTGGTGCCGAAGCCCGAGGTCGACTTCGACCAGATCTGCTTCTTGGTCCCGCCGTCGACGACGTAGACAGAGAGCTTGTCGTACGACGAACCGCTCTCGGTATCGACCCACAGCCAGAAGCGCAGCTCGCTCTTGGTGCCCGACGGCACCGGCAACGAGGGCGAGATCGCGGTGCCACTCGACTTGCCGAAGTTGTAGTTCCCCGCGCCGGGATCGCCGTAGTAGAGGGCGCCCTTGGGCGATTTGGACTGCAGCGCGCTGCCGGTGATCTGCCAGCCCTTGCCGGTACCGGCGGTGTTGGTGAACTGCCAGCTGCCCGCGCCCTTCTCGAAGTCGTCGTTGAAGGGCAGCGGCTCGCAGCAGCCCGGGGCGCCGGTCGGCTTGTGGATGCACTTGCCGTCGCTACCGCACGAGTCGGTCGTGCACTTGGTCTCGCCGTCAGCGCACTCCGCGTCGGTCTTGCAGCAGAAGTTGTTGTTCGCGCACTTGTTGCCGATGCAGAGATCGTCGGTGCAGGCGTTGTTGTCGTTGCACTCACTCGAGGAGAGGCAGCAGCCCGCGACCGGGGCGAAGGAGCAGTCCTTGCCGGCGCCCGGGCAGACGTCGGTGGTGCAAGGGTTGCCGTCGTCGCAATCGCCCGGGCCCATGCAGCAGCCCTTCTTCTCGGTGAACGAGCACTTCCCCGACTTGCAGGTGGCGGCGACACAGAGGTTGCCGCTGTCGCAATCGCCGTCGGAGGTGCAGCACGAGTTCTTGTAAGTGCACACGCCATCGGTGCAGATGCCCGAGAGGCACGACGCCACCGAGGCGCACTGCGAGTTGGTGGTGCACTTGAGCGGGTTGCACGAGGTCTCGAAGCGCACGTCGTCCACCCAGATACCCTTGCCGGAAGTGCCGCTACCGAAGCCGTAGACGCGCCCGCGCAGCTTGACCTGGAAGGTCTCGCCGGCCATCGAGCTGACGTCCTTGCTGAAGTCGAGCCAGCCGTCCTTGCCCGAGGTGCCCCACGTCACCGAACCGAGCGTCGTCTGCTTGCCTTGGTGCACCAGATACGCCGTCACGTTCTGCGACGAGGTCTTGTACGACAGGTCGAAGCGGACCTTGAACTTGAAGGTCATGTCCTGGCCCGGCGGCAGCGTGATGTCCGGGCTGGTCATGATCACGTAGTTGCTGCTGGTGATGCCGGCCATGTCCTTGCCCGGGATGCCGAGCAGCGCCGCGCCGTCGCCCTTCTTGCCGCCTTCGTCGTGGGGGAAGATCGCCTGGTGCCAGACGAGTTCCTTCACGGCGGGATCGCTGGTCCAGCCCTCCAGCCCCGACGAGAACCCGGCGACCCAAGGCTCCGGCGAGCAGCAGCCGGGCAGCAGGCTCGGGGCGTGCTTGCACTTGCCCTCGGAGCACGCGTCGGTCGTGCAGGGGTTGAAGTCGTCGCATTCGGCGTCGCTGAGGCAGCAGGTGCTGGTGTAGGCGCACTCACCGCCGGCGCACTGGCCCTTGAGACAGGGGTCGGCGGAGACGCACTCGCTGTCGGTCTTGCAGCAGGTGTCGGTGTGCTGGCAGGTCGAACCCGCCTTGGGGCAATGGTCGATGGTGCAGGCGTTGCTGTCGTCGCAATCCTTCTCGTCCATGCAGCAGCCGGGCTTGGCGTTGTGGCTGCAGGTGCCGCCGGGGCCCGAGCAGAGGTCGAGCGTGCAGGGCTTGCCGTCGTCGCAGTCCGCGGCCGAAGAGCAGCACTCGGCCTTGGGCGCGTGGCTGCAAATCGGCAGGTTGTTCGAGCCGGCGGTGGCGGCGCAGCTGTCGGCCGAGCAGGCGTTGCCGTCGTCGCAGTCGGACAGGCCGCCGCAGCAGCCGGTGCGGATCGAGATATCGTCGATGTAGGCACCCTCGAAGGCGTTGACGAAGGCGTCCTTGCTGTCGAAGGCGAAGCGGAACGCGACGGTCTTGCCGGCCCAAGCGCCGATGTCGATGTGCACCAACTCCCAGACCTTGTGCGTGGTGCCGCCGATCCCGTCGCTGCTCCACAGCGCCTTGGGCTTGCCGTCCTCGACGACCTCGACCGTGAGCGTGTCGTAGCCCTTGCTCTCCTCGGTATCGAGCCACAGCCAGAAGCTCAACGTCTCGGTCACGCCGTCGTACATCGGCACGGCCATCGGGGCGGTGGTGAAGGCGGCGCTGACGTGCGCGTCGTTGGCGTAGGTCTTGGTGGAGGGGTCGCCGAAGTAGAAGCTCTTGCCACCGCTGACGGCCCGCGCGTCGCTGAGCTGCCAGGTGAGCTTGCCCTTGCCGTCGGTGAGGTCGGTGACCGTCAGGCCGTGCTTGTCGTCGTCGATCGGGAGCAGCGTCTGGATCGAGGTCAGCTGCGTGGTCGTGACGCCCGCATTGCAGGAGAGGCACGGCGTGGCGGTGTCCTGCATGCCGTTGCCGTAGCAGGTGACCTCGCCAGCCGCCGAGTCGACGAGGCAGGTGCCGGCCTTGCCGACGTAGTTGCAGGTGCCGGCGACGCAGCTGCCGCTGCTCGCGCACGGGATCAGGCAGTCCCCGTCGGCGCTGCAGGCGGTCTTGTGGACCGTGATCTCCTTGATCGTGCCGCCAGCGTCGGTCTGCGTGTCGCTGCTGTCGGCGGTGTCCGGCGCGACGGTGTCGGGCGTGACGGTATCGGGCGCGGTGTCCTCGATGTCGGCCGCGTCGGCGGTGTCCGCAGTGTCCTCGACGTCTGCGTTGGCGTCCTTGGTGTCGTCGGCGGTGTCGCCGGGGTCCACATCACCGGGGTCGACGTCGGCCGTGTCGGCCTGGCCGTCCGCGCCGCCGCCGGTGTCGGCGGTGTCGGCGGCGGTGTCGGTCGCGACGTCCTGTCCACCGGTCTCGCTCTGAGTGGCGCTGTCGGGGCCGGCTGCGCTGGAGCCGTCGGTGCTACACGCAGCGAGGGCCAAGATGGACAGGAGCGCCAGCAGGCGCAGGGGCAGGCGGGACATTCGCAGATCCTCGGCCGGAGGGCGTCCGGCGTGCGACGGCGCGGCTCAGCCGCGAGCGCCGCATGGTACCATCGGGCCGGGGGGTGTGACAAACCCGCGCGCCAAAGTTCGCGAGATAGTCCGGTCGTGCGTCAGAAACGCAGGATCCAATCGAGGGAGACGCGGCCGGCCATCGAGGCTGCCTTGCCGCCCTGCCCGGCGTCGAACGCGTCACCCGGCAGCAGGAGGCTGCCCTGCAGGATCAGGTCGGTACGCGCGCTGGTGCGCCAATCGACGCGCAGCTCGGGCTCGATCCCGAGCCAACGGGCCCGGCCCGGGGTGGCGCCGATGCGCGCAGACATCGCCAGCAGCGCGGCCGCCTCGAGCGTCAGCCCGGAGTCGCGGGTCGGCAGCCAGAGCTCCATCCGCCAGGCGGGCCGAACCCACGCCGCGTTGGCGACCGCGCCGATGACCTCGCGGAAGAGCAAGCCGTCGACGAGGTAGCCGCGGTGCATCGCATAGCCGGTGATCAAGCTGCGATGGACCTCGCCGGCCGGTGTGGTGCGGGTCAGGTTCTGGCGATCGAGCACGCCGAAGCCGCCCTCGCCGTCGCCGCTGGCGTAGCCGCCCTGCACGCGCAGGTGCTGTCGGCCCAGACGCAGGCCGGCCTCGGCCGCGAACGCGCCGGCGACGATGGTCTTCGAGGTGTCGGTGCTCGCGAGCGCGTCGGTGTTGTCGATGGTGCCCAGGCGCGCCGCGCCCTCGACCGCGAAGTGCAGCTCGCCCCAGGGTCGCTTGCGATTCCACGCCAGGTAGACCTGCGGCAGGACCAGCGTCGCGCCGCGGGTGACCAACTGCACGCAGGTGCCGCGCGGGATGCAGTCGCTCTGCAGCTTGCCCTGCGGATCGTCGCCGTGCTCGAGCGCGAGCGCCACGGCTTGATCCTGATAACCGAGCGCGAAGGCCCAGTGCAGCCCGGGCGCGTCGGCAGGGCGCGCGTCTTCGACTTCGGCCAGCCAGCGCACGACGTCGGTCGAGTCCGCGAGCGGATAGACCGGGTCCTCGGCGCCGAGGCCCTTGTTCAGCATCGGGGTCGTGGCCATGTTGTCGCGCATCACCCGGATCCGCAGGCCGAAGAGCTCGACTGCCACCCGCACCCGATCGACGTCGCTCTGCCAGTCGGCGCGCGGGTCGCGGCCGTCGTTGCGGGCGATGCCCAAGCCGAAATGATCGCCCATGCGACCGATGTCGACCGTGGCGAGGCCGAAGACGTCGAAGCTCGCCCACAGCCGGCGGGCGGCGAACGCGTCGCGCACCGGGCCGCTCCCCTCGAACGAGAGCGCGCGCCCAGCGATGCTGTCGTCGCGAGCGTCCGAGCCGAGCACGGTGCGGCCCGCGACGTCGACCATGCCTTGAATGCGCGCGTAGCTGCCGAGCTCCAGCGTCGGCGTCAGGCGCAGGCGGAGGTCCGCCTGGGCGAGGCGATCGGGCGCCGAGAGCGTGGCGGGCAGACCGCTGGTGCCGTTGCCGAGGCTGCCGTCCTCGATCCACTGACCGCGCAGGCGCATCAGCCCACCCCAGCGCAGGACGGCGGCGGGGCTACCGTCCGGCGCCTCCTCCGGGAGCACTTGCACCGGCGCCGACGCGCTTGGCGCCGTGGGCTCGTCCGCCGCCGCGGGCATCGCGAAACCGAGCGTCGCATACGCCCACACCGCCGCGAACGCGAGCGCGCGAGTCGTGCGAGGGCGGTACAGGGGCAAGGACAACGGGCACTCCGGGCGAGCAGGGTCGCGGAGTCTAGGGGCGAGGCCGCGAAAGCTCAACACGCCCCGGCGTCGGCGTGGGCGCTGCCTGCGCGTGCGGCGAAGGACGCTGCGCCACGTTGCTCGGCCGCTCGTAGACCGAGAGCAGGGGCACGCCTTCGAAGGCCGTCTGCGCGACCGGGGCGACGGTACCGTAGTCCTCGAAGAGCTCGAGTTCGTAGTCGTCGTGGTCGTATTGGTGGTGGAACAGGCCGAGCGCGGTCCCGGCGGCGCCGCCGCTGTAGCGGAGATCGCGCCGGCACCAGCCCTCGCGCTGGTACATCATGAACGAACCCCACGCGCTGTTGTGCATCCAGATGCGCGCGCCCGTCGGGGCCAGCGCGTTGATGGTCGGCAGGCCGTCGCGCGCCTGATAGCCCCAGAATTGGCGCTGCAAGCCGACGCGGGCCGCGCCCGGAACGCCGCCGACGAGCTCGTTGTAGTGCATCGTCCCCTGCGGATGATGCGCGAGCGTCGCCGACGCGGCCGGCAGCAGCGTCAGCGCGACCAACAGCCAGGCTGCCACCGCGGCCACCGCGCGTTCGCGTGCGATCCCGTCGAGCCAGGCGCGCGAGAGCCCGAACCACGCCCATTGCAGCGCCCGCGCGCCGAGCAAGATCAAGGCCGGGTAGGCCGTCATCCAGTGTTTGGTGCCGCCGAAGACCGGGGTATTGGGCATCGCGATCAGCGCGATGGGCCAGATGGCCGTGACGAGCAGCAGGCGGTCGAGGCTGCGTGCGTGGGCGTCCGGCGCGCGCACGTCGGCCGGGCCGCCGCGTCCGAGCGCCGCGCGCATCGAGGTCGGCAGCCGACGCAGTCCGACCGCGCCGAGCAGCAAGAGCCCGGCCCCGGAGGTGATCAGCAATGTCAGCGGCCAGGTCAGCAGCGTCAGCACGAAGGGCATCGCGACGGGGAACGGCGGGTAGGCCAAGACGGCGCCGAAATAGGTCTGCATGTAGTGCTCGTGGTGCAGATGGAATTCCAGCCACGCGAGCAGGTTGTTCAGGGTATCGACCCAGAGTAGCGGCCAACCGGCGACCAACATCGCCAAGCCGACCGGCAACATCACGAACCAGGCAGTGGGCAAGCCGGGCAGCACCAGCCGCAATGGACCGCCGGCCAGCACGACGGCCGCCGCCGCCGCCCCGGCCAGGGGAGAGAGCAGCGCCCCGAAACCCACCAGCGCGAGCGCAGTCGCGACCGCGAGCCCGAGCGGTCGGGCCAGCCAGGTGGCGAGGCGACCCTCGGGCTCCGGGGCGGCCTGGAGTCGGATGCGGCCCTCGACCAGCGCGTCCCAGGCCCAATGGCCGATGAAGGCGGCCGGCAGCACGAAGGCGTTGTGCTTGGCCAACAGCGAGAGACCCCAGAGCGCGGCGGTCGGCAGCAACCACCGGCGGTCCACCAGCGCGCGGTGGTAGGCCAACGTCGTCGCGACGAGCAGCGTGGTGATCGTCATGTCGAAGCAGGCGAGGTGCGCGTGGAAGAACACGCGCGGGATCAGCAAGGTGCCGAGGGCAGCGACCAGCGCGAATGGGCGCGCCAGCAGGGGCTCGCCGCCGAGCAGCCCACGCGCGAAGGCCCAGAGGACCAGGACCAGCAGCGCGCCGAAGAGCATCCCGGGCATCCGCATCGCGGCGCTCTCGCTGAGGACGTACAGGGCGCGGGACTCGAGCGCCTCGCAGCCGGTGCGCAGCAGCGCGCCGTCGGGGTCGTGGTGACCGGGACCGACGCAGCGCGCGCGCACGGCGTCGAGGGTGGCGTCGGGCAAGTGCACTGTCGCGGCGTAGGGCGTGCGCGACAGGACCGTGCCCCGAAGCCAGCGGCGCGGCCCGACGTCGGGCGCGCCGCCGACCAGCTGTGGCCGGAGCAGCTCGACGGGGCGGCCGATGGCAAAGCCATGCGCCGGCCCGAGCCCACGCACGTCGACCAGCACGCCGCCCTCGGCGTCGGCCCGAGGCGCACCGATCTCCCGCAACTTGCGCCCGAAGATCCGCCACGACCAGCCGAAGAGCACCTTGTCGAGCGGCGGGTGTTCACTGTTCTGGCGCCAAACCCGGAGCAGCTCGTCACGCGCCAGCGCCGCTTCGCGCCGCGCCCCCCCGGCTTCGACCTCGACCTGCCAGTTCTGGTAGGTCTCTGCGTGGCCGAAATAGAAGGCCTCGTCGCGGGCAAAGCCCATCTGGTCGGTCGCGAGCAGCGCCAGCAGGGTCGCGCAGAAGAGCAACGCGCCGAGCGCCACGTCCAGACGACGGTGGCGGCGACCGAGGCCCATCCAGCGGGCGCGCAGTGGATCGTCGGGACGCATCGGCGGATTCAATCGTCGTCGCCGCCGGGACCCGCGACCAGGCTGTATTTCCGGGCCAAACGGCGGAAATGCTTGCGGTCGACGTCGGCCTCGCGGGCGGCCTGCGAGAGGTTGCCCGAATGCTTCTCGAGCAAGGTCTGCAGGTACTCCTTCTCGAACGTGGAGAGCCACGCTTCCTTGGCGTCCTTGAAGGATTTGTCGAGCGGGATCTGCATCGCCGTCGTCGGGCGCATCGGCTCGGTCGCCTGCTCCTGCGATTCGGACCGGCGACGTCCGACGCGGACGCCGGCGATGTGGTCGGGTAGATCCTCGAGCTGGATGAACTCGCCTTCGGCGAAGCTGCATGCACGCTCGACCACGTTGGTCAGCTCGCGCACGTTGCCGGGCCATTCGTAGCGCATCAGCGCCTCGAGGGCACCGCTGGCGATGCCCTTGACGCGCGGTCCGTCGGCCGTGCGGTTGAAGCTGCCCGTCCGCAGGATGTGGCGGACCAACGAGGGGATGTCCTCGCGCCGCTCACGCAACGCCGGCAACTGCAGGCGCACGACCGAGAGGCGGTAGAAGAGGTCCTCGCGGAAGCGGCCCTCGCGGACCTCCTCGGCGAGGTCGCGGTTGGTCGCGGCGATGACGCGGACGTCGATCTTTACCGGGCGGTTGCTACCGACGCGGCGGATCTCGCGCTGCTCCAGGGCACGCAGCAGCTTCGGCTGCAGATCCAGCGCCAACTCGCCGATCTCGTCGAGGAAGATCGTGCCGCCGTGGGCCATCTCGAACAGGCCCTGCCGGGCGGCGAGCGCGCCGGTGAAGCTGCCCTTCTCGTGGCCGAAGAGTTCGGATTCGATGAGATTCTCGGCGACGGCGCCGCAGTCGAAGACGATGAAGGTCTGGTTCGCGCGGCTGGAGTATTGATGGATCGTGCGGGCGACGACCTCCTTGCCGGTGCCGGTCTCGCCTTCGAGGACGACGGTCACGCCGGTCGGCGCGATCTTCTCGATCACACCGAAGAGCTGCCGCATCCGTTCGGATTTGCCGACGATCGGGCCGAGGCTCTCTCGCGCGCTCGGCGTGATCTCGACGCGCTCGGACAACAGCGAGAAACGCAGCTGGCTGCCGCCCATCCGCACGTTGACGCCGGACTTGAGGAAGGCGACGCGGACCCGGACGTGGTTGACCAAGGTGCCGTTGGTGCTGCCGAGGTCCTCGATCAGCCAATCGTCGCCCTCTTGGAAGATGCGGGCGTGGACGCGGCTGACCTTGTCGTCGTCCAGCACGAGGTCGTTGTCCTCGGCGCTGCCGAGCGTGACGACGGGTTGGTCGAAGATGTACTCGGCGACCGAGCCGTCGACCGCAGTGCGGACCAGCTTGCAGCGCCGCAGCGTCAGGGCTGCCGGGATCAACTCGGACACGTCGCCTCCCGCCCGGGGCCGAGCGCCCCACCACGCTCAGACTCGCTCCCCGCCGCGCTGGGGTCAAGACGCCCCAGCTCACGCCGTGCCCGCACGGAGCGACGGCGCGCAGTCGTCGATTCAGAGCCGGTCGAGCACGCCCTTCTGCCCCAGCGCCGCGAAGTCCATGCCCCACGCGACGGCGACGTGGATGGTGACGCCCCCCCAGATGCTGCGGGTATCCATCGCGAGCACGCCGAGGACCAGGCCGGCGATGATCGAGCCGAGGCATTCGGGCAGCGGCTTGCCGAAGTGGATCATGCAGTACGGGATCATCATCACGAGTACCGCCATGCTGCCCATCTCGGCGGCGAGGCCGCGCAGCAGGAAGCCACGGAAGAAGAACTCGAGCGCGAAGAACTGCACGCCGTACGCCGCCTCCCAGACGAGCAGATCCGCCCAGCCTTGCTGGTCCTTGTAGAAGGGGTACTGAGCGGAGAAATCGGGCGAGCCGGCGAAGACCAGGATCAGCAAGCCGACCGGCAGGAAGAGCAGGCCGTAGATCGGCAGGTGCGAGAGGTAGTCGCGTGGCGCGAGGTAGAACTCCGAGAGCGTCAACCCGAAGACCGAGCGCACGACCACACCGGGGACCACGGTGTAGCAGACTACGCAGCCGATCACCCACGAACAGTTCACCAACAAGCGGTGGTAGTGGTAGCAGGTCTGGCCGAGCGGCTCGGAGAGCAGGCCCGCCAGCTCGCAGATGGTCGAGGCGACGCCGGCCTGCACGCTGCGGTCCATCACGACGAAGCGCAGGAAGGTCAGCATCAGCGCCACCGTCAGGGTGGTGACGAAGGCGGCCTCGCGGGCCGAGAGGCGGCCGACCGAGGGGGCGCGGGTGGCGTCGTCGATGCGGGCCCACGGCGCGACGATGATGCGGTGCAGCAGGTCGCGGGGGCCGAGATCCAGGGCTTCGCGGAGGGTCATGGTGCTCCCGTGGCGGCGGCGTGGGCGCCGAGCGGCGGCCGAGGATGGCGGCGGTCGCGGAGCGTGTCCAGGTCGTGCGGGCGCGGCCCGACGCGCTTGCGCGGGCAGATCGATTCTGCTCGACTCCGGCGGCCATGACCTTCGACCTCTTCGACGAACGCCCCGCCACGCCCGCCGCCCCGAGTGCGATCTCGCATCCGCTGGTCGACGGCTTGAACCCCGAACAACGTCAGGCCGTGTTGGTCCCCGGCGGCCCGGTGCTGGTCCTCGCCGGCGCCGGCTCGGGCAAGACGCGCGTGATCACGCACCGCATCGCTTGGGTGCTCGAGCGCCATCGCGTCGTCGAGAACGAACGCGCCGTGCAGCCGTGGCAGATCTTGGCCGTGACCTTCTCGAACAAGGCGGCGGGCGAGATGCGCCACCGCCTCGAGTCGCTGATCGGCCCGGACGCGGGCCAGGTCTGGCTCGGCACCTTCCACGCCATCGGCGTGCGGCTACTGCGCCAACTCGGCGAGCACGCGGGCATCGGCCGCAGCTTCACCATCTACGACCGCGACGATCAGAAGCGGATGCTGGTGCGCGTGATGCGGGCGCTCGGCGTATCGGAAAAGACCCACGCGCCGCGCGCCATCTCGAGCTGGATCGACGCCGCCAAGAACGCCTGCCGCGAACCCGGCCACCCCGACTTGCCCGAGGACGAGGTCTTCGACCGCGTTGCCCACCGCGTCTATGCCGCCTACGAAGCCGAGATGCGGCGCGCCGACGCCGTCGACTTCGGCGATCTGCTGATGCTGCCGGTCAAGATCTTGCGCGCCAACGACGCCCTGCGGGTGCATTGGGCGCAGCGCTTCGTGCACATCCTGGTCGACGAGTTCCAAGACACCAACGCCGCGCAATACGAGCTGCTCGAGCTGCTTTCGTCCGAGCACAACAACCTGACGGTGGTCGGCGACGACGACCAGAGCATCTACTCGTGGCGCGGCGCCGAGATCGACAACATCCTCGGCTTCCCCGAGGCGCACCCCGGCGCGACCGTCGTGCGCCTGGAGCGCAACTACCGCTCGACCGACGTCATCCTCGCGACCAGCGGCGCGGTGGTGAAGCAGAACCGCAAGCGCCACGACAAGACGCTGTGGACCGAGACCGTGGGCGGCGAGAAGGTGACGCTGCACGAATCGGCGACCGACCGCGACGAGGCCGATTGGGTCGCCCGCGCCATCGAGCGCGAGCTCAAGGCCGGCGTACCGCTGGCCGAGATCGCGGTGTTCTATCGCACGAACGCGCAGTCGCGCGTGATCGAAGAGGCGATGAACCGCTTCCGCCTTCCCTACGTCGTGGTCGGTGGCCTGCGCTTCTACGAGCGCGCCGAGATCAAGGACCTGCTCGCCTATTGCCGGCTCTTGGTGAACGCCGAGGACACGGCATCCTGGCTGCGCGTGGTCAACACCCCGACGCGCGGCATCGGCGCGCGCACGGTCGAGCTGGTCGAGGAGCACGCGCGGCTGCGCGGCGTCTCGGTGCCGGCTGCGGCCAACGACCTGGTGGCCCGCGGCGAGGGCGGACGGTCTCGCGAGAAGCTCGCGCTGTTCGTCTCGCTGATCGAGCGGATGCGAACCCGCATCGCGGGGCTGCCCGCCGACGAAGCCGGCTCGCTGGTGCTCCGCGAATCCGGGCTGCGCGACGCCTTGCTCGCCGAAGGCGGCGACGAGGCGGAGTCGCGGCTGGAGAACCTCGGGGAACTGCTCAGCGGCATGGCCGAGCACGCTCGCACGGCCGACGACCCGAGCTTGCTCGGCTTCCTCGAGACCGTGGCGCTGGTCAGCGATATCGACGCGCTCAAGGCCGGCAAGCAATACGCCTCGCTGATGACGATGCACGCCGCCAAGGGTCTGGAATTCGACGTGACGTTCGTCACCGGCCTCGAGTCCAACCTGATCCCGCACAACAACGTCGACGGCAACGAAGACGAGGAGCGGCGGCTGCTCTACGTCGCGATGACCCGCGCCCGCAAGCGGATGTCGCTGACCTACGCGCGGATGCGGATGCGCTTCGGCCGCGAGGAGATCGGCGAGCCATCGCCCTTCCTGCGGCATCTGCCGCGCGAGCACGTCCACGAGTCGGCAGATCCGGGCGGCTTTTCCTACGGCAGCCGCAGCATGGGCGGCGGGCGCCCCGCGAGCGCGTTTTCCTGGGGCGGCGGGCGCACGGCGACCGGCCGGCTTCGCTTTGGCGGTTCGTCGCAGGTCGCGCGCGTCGAGGCGCGCGACGACGGCAGCCGCATCGAACGCATCGCCACCGCGCCGAGCGCCGACACCGGCGAACGCGTCATCCAGCGTGAGGCGAGCGGCGACTTCCAGGTCGGCGGCAAGGCGCGTCACGCCCAGTTCGGCGTCGGCGAGGTGATGGACGTCGCCGGCTACGGACCGACCGCGCGGATCACCGTGCGCTTCGGCCGGACGGGCGTCCGCAAGGTCCTCGCCCGCTTCCTGACCCCGGCCTGAACGGACGGCGCAACCACTTCGAGATTGACCGGCCCACGGGAGAACCGCAGACTCCGAGGCCATCGGCGACCGCGATCGCGGGCGCTGCCCTGCCCCGCACCCTCGGATTCAGCATGCGTCGACTGCCTTTTGCGCGTTCGCGCGCACTCTCGCCCCTCCCGCTGCTCGCGGCGGCCGCGTTGCTCGGCGCCGTCGGCTGTGGCGGCAAATCGACGCCAGCGGCCAGCGCCGGCGCGGATACCGGAAGCGGCGGCGGCAGCGACGACGTCGCGGTCGGCGATCTCGGCGCGGTCGGCGACGCAGCGGGCGCGACCTGCCCGCCACCGGCCGCGCCGATGGGCACCGCCCGCGCCCGCGTGCTCGGCTGCAGCGCCGACCTGCCGTCGGGTCCGCTCGTCGCCGCCCGGGTCGGCGACGTCGTGCTCGAGAACGCGGTCGCCCGCTTCGTCCTGCGCAGCGGTCCCGCCGGCGAGGCCATCGTCGGTCTGCGCGGCGGCAACGTCGTGGATGCCGTGCGGCTCGGAGCTGACGGCACCCAGCTCGGCCACGACAGCCTGCGCGAGTGGGTGCCGATCGTGGCGATGCACCTGGTCGCCCCCGAGGATCTCGAGATCGTGCCGGGCGGTCCGGACGCCGTGGTCCGCGTGCGCGGTCCACTGCAGCCCTTCGATATCGTGCACGCCTACCTGCCCGTCGAGCTGCCGCCGATCACGGTGGTCCACGAATACCACCTCGCGCCCGACAGCACGGTGCTCGAGTTGCGCACGACGGTGACGCCGGACCCGGGCGTCACCGACACGTCCCTGGTCGGCGACGTCACCTTCTGGGGCGGCTCGGTCGGGCTGTTCCGGCCCGGCGGTGGGGACAGCGATACCGGCAGCACGCCCAAGGAGAAGTCGAGCGTGCTCGGGATGACGCCGATGCGCGACGATCCGGCCCTGATCCCAGCCGCGCTGGGCTTTCAGCAACCGCCCGCCGCCATCGACGCCGGCGGCATCCTGGCCTTTGTCCAGCCGCCTGGGGTGCTCCCGGCCGAAGGCAAGACTTTCGTGCGGCGGCTCGCGCTCGCCGCCGGTCCCACACCGAGCCTCGGCGACGCGATGGCCCTCGCCGGCGCGCTCTCGGGACTGAAGACCACGCCGCTACAAGGACAGGTCGAGGGGATGTGGAAGGGCGTCGAGGTCGAGCTCTACGACGCCGACGGCAAGCCGCTGACCCGCTGCACGCCCGACGACAAGGGCGCGTTCGCGTGCCCTGCGCCCGACGCCACCCGCGCTGCGCGCGCCCGCTGGGTGGGCAACGGCGCCGGTCAGGGCGGCGGCCGCGGCCAAGAGGGCGCGGTCGTCGATGTCGCGTGGCCGCCGAGCGCGCCGATCATGGTGCCGGCTCCCTCGGCAGCGCGGCTGCACATCCTCGTCCGCGATACCGACGGTCAGGCGATTCCGGTGCAGGCGCTGCTGCTGCCCGGCAAAGACGTCGCCGCCGCCGGGGACCGCATCTTCGTCGATGGCGACGGCGACGCGACCTTCCTGCTGCCGCCGGGCACCTGGACGGTCTGGCTGAACCACGGGCCCGAGTGGACCGCGCACCACGAGACGGTGACCATCGCGCCAGATCAGCAGGTCGAAGTGCAGGCCACGCTCGCGCACGTCGTCGATTCGACCGGCTGGGTCGCCGCGGACACCCATATCCACGCCGAGCACAGCTCCGACAGCGAGGTCCCCAATCGCGAGCGCCTGCTCGACGCCGTCGCTGCCGGGCTGGACTACGCCGTCGCCACCGACCACGACTATGTCACCGACTACCAGCCCTTCCTCGTGCAGGCCGGCCTCGTGGGCAAGCTGACGGTGGCGAGCGGCGTCGAGGTGAGCACCGCGAAATACGGCCACCACGGCGTTTGGCCGCTACCTGCCGACCCGACCGAGGCTGGCGGCGGCCCGCCGAGCTGGTACGGCAAGGACGCTGCCACCCTGCTCGCCACCATCCGCAAGGGCGATCCGAAGCGCATCCACCAACTCAACCACCCGCGCGGGAGCCAATCGTACTTCCAGGGCATCGCCTTGCAGCCCGGCAAGACGGGCAAGGAGCTGCTGACCTTCGACGCCATCGAGCTGCTGAACAGCAAGCGGATCGACGATACCGAAGAGGTGCTGGTCGATTGGTTCGCGCTGCTCTCGCACGGGCACCGCTCGGCGGCGACCGGCACCAGCGATACGCACGGCCTCTCCGCGGGCGCCGGGAGCGCGCGCACCTACGTCTGGCTCGGCATGGACGCCGGCGGCAAGGCGCGCGACGTGCAGGGCGCGTTCACCGCTACCGAGGCCGACGATGCGATCCGCGCCGGCCGCACGGTCGCCAGCACCGGCCCCCTGGTCGCCCTCTCGCTCGCGGGCGCCGTGACGGTTACCGCCGGCGAGACGCTACAGGGAGCCGCCGGCGAGGTACGCGTGCGTGTCGAGGTGCAAGCGCCCGATTGGATGCCGATCGGCACGCTCTCGATCTTCCGCAACGGCGAGGAGGTCCACGCCGTCGACCTCGGCGAGACGACCGTCGTCGCGGGCCTGCAGCGGGCGGTCGTCGAGGTCGTCGCGCCGGCGGCCAAGAGCCAGGGTTGGTGGTCGGCGGTGTTGCGACCGCACCCGACCAAGCCGCGGCCGCCGATTCAGGCGCGCAAGGTGTGGGCGGTGTGCAGCCCGATCTTCGAGGCCCCCTGAGCCGGGCGGCCTACGACTCGCCGATCAGCGTCAGCATTCGCGCGTAGAGTTCGCGCCGCGAGCGCCCGGTCTGCCGGGCCAACGCCCGCAAGGCTTCCTTGCGATCGGCCGAGGCGGCGGCCTCGCGCAACGCGCCGTCCAGATCGAAGGCCCCGACTTCGGCCAAGCCTTCGGCGACCTCGACCAGGACGACCGCCTCGCCACGCAGGGCATCCTCGGGGTACGACGACGCAAGCACGTCGGCGCGGCCGCGGTGGTAGGTCTCGTGCAGCTTGCTCAACTCGCGAGCGACGACCACGCGGGCGGCCGGGGCGACGGCGGCGACGTCTCCGAGGACCTCGCGCAGGTCGCGGCCCGGCGCGTAGAAGGCGTGGCTCATCGCGCCACCGCCCGGCGATGGCGCCAGCCGCTCGCGTAGCATCGCCTGCCGCGCGGCCGATTTCTTCGGCAAGAAGCCCCAAAACGCGAACGGCAGCGGACACAGCCCCGAGGCGGCGAGCCCGGCGGCGACGGCGAAGGGGCCCGGCAGGGTCCGCACCGGCAAGCCGGCATCGTGCGCGGCGTCGACCAGCCGCGCGCCCGGGTCGGAGAGGCACGGCGTACCGGCGTCCGAGACCAGCGCGACGCGCTTGCCCTCGACGAGCAGCGCGAGCACCTGCGGGATGCGGCCCTCCTCGTTGTGGGCGTGCAGCGAGAGCGTACGTGCGCTGCTCCCGGCGGCGGCGAGCAGCGGCGCGCTGTGGCGGGTGTCCTCGCAGAGCACCACGTCGGCGTCGCGCAGCGCCTGTGCCGCGCGCGGCGAGAGGTCACCGAGGTTGCCGATCGGCGTCGCGACGACCTCGAGCAGACCGCGCGCGGGCTCGGCCACGGTCTAGCTCGCCGCGGGCTGCTGATGCGCCAGCGCCGCCCCGACGAAACGCACGAAGAGCGGATGCGGCTGCATCGGGCGGCTCTTGAACTCGGGGTGGAACTGGCAGGCCACGAAGTACGGGTGGCCCGGGATCTCGCACATCTCGGGCAGCTTGCCGTCGGGCGAGGCGCCCGAGATGACGAGGCCCTTGTCCTCGATCTGGGCGGCGTAGCTGCTGTTGACCTCGTAGCGGTGGCGGTGCCGCTCGTCGATCTTGGCGGTGCCGTAGATCTCGCGCGCGAGCGAGCCCTCGCGCAGCACACAAGGCCACGCACCGAGGCGCATCGAGCCACCCTTGTCGGTCACGTCGCGCTGCTCGCTCATCAGGTGGATGACGGCGTGCTTGGGCTTGTCGTCGAACTCGGTCGAGTGCGCGCCGGCGAGGCCGACGACGTTGCGGGCGAACTCGATGACCGCGATCTGCATGCCGAGGCAGATGCCGAAGAACGGCAGCCCCGCCTCGCGTGCGTACTGCACGGCCAAGATCTTGCCTTCGACACCACGCTTGCCGAAGCCGCCGGGCACGAGCACCGCGTCGACCTCGGCGAGCAGCGTGGCGGCGCCTTGGGACTCGATGTCCTCGGCGTCGATGTAGCGCAGGTCCAGCCGCGCCTCGTTGGCCACACCGCCGTGCACGAGCGCTTCGTGCAGCGATTTGTACGATTCCTTGAGCTCGACGTACTTGCCGACGATGGCGATCGTCACCTTGCGCTCGGCGGTCTTGAAGACGTGCGCGAAGCGCTCCCACCGGTCGAGGTTCGGCTCGGGGGAGTAGGCGGAGAAGGCGTCGAGCACCGCGGTGTCCAGCCCCTCGGCGTGCAGCTTCGCCGGCAGGTCATAGATGCAGTCGACGTCGGGCGCGAGGATGACGTTCTTCTTCTCGACGTTGCAGAAGAGCGAGATCTTGTCGCGCACCGAGGCCTCGAGCTCGTGGTCGTGGCGACAGAGGATGATGTCGGGCTGGATGCCGATCTCGCGCAGCTTCTGCACCGAGTGCTGCGTCGGCTTGGTCTTCACCTCGCCGGCGGTGCGGATATACGGCAGCAGCGTGACGTGAATGTTCACGGCGTTGCGCGCGCCGACGTCCAGGCGCATTTGGCGGATCGCCTCGAGAAAGGGCAGCGACTCGATATCGCCGACGGTGCCGCCGATCTCGACGATCGCGATGTCGGCGCCCTGCGCGCCGGCCTCGACGCGCGCCTTGATCTCGTCGGTGATGTGCGGAATCACCTGCACCGTGCGGCCGAGGTAGTCACCACGGCGCTCGCGCTGGATCACCGAGTCGTAGACCTTGCCGCTGGTGAAGTTGTTGCTCTTGCGCATCGTCGCGCTGGTGAAGCGCTCGTAGTGGCCGAGGTCGAGGTCCGTCTCGGCGCCGTCGTCGGTGACGAAGACCTCGCCGTGCTGGAACGGGCTCATCGTGCCCGGATCCACATTGATGTACGGGTCGAGCTTGAGATTGGTGACGCGGAATCCGCGGCTCTCGAGCAACGCGCCGAGGCTGGCGGCCGAGAGGCCCTTGCCGATGGAGCTGACTACGCCACCGGTCACGAAGATGTACTTGGTCGGTTTCTTACGGCTACCCACGGGCTCCTCCTGGTCGCGCTGCGGCAGACCGAAGGGGATCCGGCGTGCGAACAGCCGGCCGGAGCCCGGGGCGCGAACCTAGGGGGCTGCGGGCGGCGCGTCAACCGGCGAAACGGCCGTGGAGAGGAACGCGGGCACGAAGCCTTCGTCGCACGGCCGCGGCAGGAACTTGCCCTGCACCTGCTTGCCGTCCAAGGTCACGACGAACACGCCGAAAAGCCCGTCTTTGTCGCCCGCCAGCGAGCTGATCAGCACCTTGCCCGCGGTCGCGATCTTCGGCGCGCCGAGCTTGCCGTCGGCGACGGTGGCGAATTGCAGACCCGCTTCGTCCGGCACCTTGTACGCGCGCTTGGCGATCGTGGTCGGCAGCGTGATCGTCACCACCATCGTGTCGTCCATCGGTGCGTAGCGGCCTTCGTCGGGCTCTCCGCAGAGGTCGAGATCCGCCATCATCACCGAGAATCGCGGACCGGCGTCGGTCTGCAGCGTGCCGGCGATCGTCGCCACCGGCGTGAAATCCTCGCCCGCGATCGAGTCGCCGACGATGCCCGACGACCGGGCCTCCGCCATCACCTGCGCCACGGACTTCATCGTCGGATCGTCGTCCTCGACGGCGGGCTTGGCATCGCCCTTGCCGACCAGGTCCATCACGTCGACCTTCGCCACCGGCTCCTCGGCGCCCGCCGACGCGATGGCGGCCTGGTCGACCTTGTCGCCGGTCGGGAAGTCGGTGGAGACGCGCTCGCTCTCGGGCCGCGCCGCGTTGACCAACGAGAGGGGGATCGCCGGCACCGCCGTGATCAGCGCCAAGCAGGCGAAGATCACCGCCACGAAGGGCGCGGCCGAGCGCAGCGCGTAGCCGAAGGTCTTGCCGAACAGGCCCGCGGCGACAAAGAGGTTCAGGCCGATCGGCGGCGTGAGGTAGCCGATCTCCAGGTTCACGATGAAGATCAGGCCGATGTGGATCGGGTCGAAGCCCAGCGCCAACGCGATCGGCACGAAGAGCGGCACGAAGAGGATGATCGCCGAGATGATGTCCATCAGGCAGCCGATGACCAACAAGATCACGTCGAGCAGCACGATGAAGACGGTCGGCGAGAGGTCGATCGAGCGCAGCCAGGCGACGATCTGATCCGGGATATTGTGGATCGTCAGGTACTCGCTCATGCCGAGCGCGACGCCGATGATCACCAGCACTGCGCCCATCAGTACGCCGCATTCGGCCATCACCGAAGGCAACTCGTCGAAGGTGAGCGAGCGGTGGACGAAGAGCTCGATGCCGAGCGCCAAGATGAC
Organism: Pseudomonadota bacterium; assembly: GCA_041163625.1. Taxonomy (GTDB): domain Bacteria; phylum Myxococcota_A; class UBA9042; order UBA9042; family UBA9042; genus JACKFC01. Next base: position 34,140 of record JBEARB010000040.1, read on the forward strand.
CGCGATCGCAGCGGCGGCGGTGGTGTCGAAGACGCCGAGGTAGATGCCGCCGAGGATGACCAGCGGCACCACCAACGACCACGCCGCCTCGCGCGCGGCGGTGAAGAGCGTCCCCCAATCGAAGGGGTCGCGCTCGTACTTCCAGCCGATGACGACGCAATAGCCGACCAGCGCGAGCGAGATCAGCAAGCCGGGCAGGAAGCCGGCGATGAAGAGTTCCTCGACCTTCACCGGCGCGCCCGCCTGGGTGGCGAAGATCGCGAAGACGATCATCGGGATCGACGGCGGAATGATGATACCGAGCGAGCCCGCCGAGGTGACCAGGCCGAGGCTGAAGCGGTCCGGGTAGCTGCGCTTGAGCAGCGCCGGGTACATCACGGTGCCGATGGTGATGACGGTGACCGGCGAGCTGCCGGAGATCGCCGCGAAGAGCGCACAAGCGGCGACCGTCGAGACGGCGATTCCGCCCGGCAGCCAGCCGAACATCGCGTCGGCGAGCTTGATCAGGCGGTCGGCGATGGTGCCGCGGCTCATCAACGTACCGGCGAGCGTGAAGAACGGGATCGCCACCAGCGTCGGCTGCTGCGCCAACCCGATCGCGCGCTCGAGCATGTTGAAGTTGTTGGCGAAGTCCCCCCAGTTGGAGAGAAACTCCTCGGAGCCCGGGTGCGGGTTGACCCAGAACAGCGCCATCGTCAGGCCCGCGAGGATGACGAAGAGCGGCAGATCGAGCAGGACGAGCAGCAGTGTCGTGACGAGGGAGGTCATGCGGCCTCCTCGGCGGCGCTCTGGGCAGCCGCAGTGACCGGGGTCGCGCCGGTCAGCACCCGGAACAGGTCGACCGCGACGCGCATCGACATCAGCGCGAACGAGAGCAACACCGGCAGGCTGATGTGATACTCGGCGATCGGCAGGATCGACAGCATCGAGCCCGCCTGCTGGTGCAGCGCGAAGAGGTGGTAGCCCAGCGCGAGCAGCAGCAGGTTGAAGCCGAGCCAGATCGAGAGGCTGACGACCTCGAAGCCGCGTCGCGCCGCCGCCGGCCAGAGCTTGCGGCCGAAGTTGAGCAGGATGTGCTTCTGCTCACGGCTCGCCATGCTCGCGCCGAGGAAGCCGACGTACATGATGAGGACCTTGGAGAGGTCGTTGACCCACGCGTACTGCTCGGGAATCCGGGAGATCAGCACGCCGATGGGCAGCGAGAGCGGAATCCACAACGCCAGGAACAGACCGAGTTCGCCGTTGCGCCGCGCCCGCGCGGCGAACATCCCCAGGAAGAGCAGGTAGAGCGCGCCGGTCGCGACGCGCGAAGGCACCACGACGACCAACCAACCGGTAGCGGCGAAGGCGGCGGCGATCGCGATTCCGGCGACGAAGGTCATCGCCGACCACGGTGGACGGTCGGCGTCGCCGCGCCCCTTGGCGATCTGCTGCGTGGCGGTGCGTGCGGCACCGATGCCGAGAATCAGCAGCGCGATCGCGACCAGGGAGGGCGTGTAGACGCCGTGTACCGTGGCGATCAGCGCGTCTGGCGCCTCGGTGTCGGTGCCGTGCAGCCAACGCAGCAGGAACGCATCGACGAAGTTTCGCTCCGCGATGACCGCCTCGTAGACGATCTTCAGGAAGAACGTCAGCGACATCGCCAACAGCGCGAAGCTCATCACGCCGGCTTCGACGCGGTACACCACCCGATCGACACGCTCGAGCGCGTCGTCGTAGCGCTTGGGGCCCTGCTCCAAGGGGTTGGCCACGGTCTCCTCCGATCGGAACGAGCGACCGGCCTCCCGCCGCGAGGCGAGAAGCCGGCCGCTCCGTTTCGTGCGCGGCTAGCGGCCTGCGGCCTTCTTCGCGAGGTCGAGCAGGGTCTTGCCGTCCGGGGTCTTGCTGGCGAACTCGTCCCAGCCCGGGCGAGCGGCCTTCAGGAAGACCGCGCGGTTCTTCTGCTTCTCGACCTTGACGCCGGCGGCTTCGTGGCTCTTGAGCGCGGCGCGGTTGCCGCTCCGAACCAAGGCGCGGCCCGCGGCCTCGATCTTGGCCGCCTGCGCCATCATCTTCTCGCGCATCTCCGGGCTCAGCTTGTCGTAGACCTTCTTGCAGAAGACGATCACCGCCGGCTGGTAGATGTGCGAGCTCACGGTCAGGAACTTGATGTTGCTGTACCACTGGGTCGCGAAGGCGTAGAGCAGCGAGTTGTCGTAGCCATCGACCACGCCCGACGAGAGCGCGCCGGGCACTTCCGGCGCCGGCATCGGGTTCGCGGTGGCGCCGAAGTTCTTGTACATCGTGGTGTGCACGTAGCTCGGCTGGGCACGCATCCGCAGGCCCTTGAGGTCGCTCAGCGCCTGGATGAAGCGGTCGCGCGTGGCGAAGTGACGGAAGCCGTTCTCCGACCAGACGTAGAGCACGAAGCCCTTCTTCTCCATCGCGGCCTTGAGCTTGTCGCCGAGCTCGCCGGCGAGGGCCTTGTCGACGGTCTTCTCGTCGTCCCAGAGGTAGGGCAGCTCGAGCACGTTCAGCTCGGGCACGACGGTCGCGAGCGCGCCCGACGTCACGCCGATCATGCCCAGACCACCGGACATGCAGCGCGAGACCAGGTCCTTCTCGCCGCCGAGCGCGCCACCGAGGTAGGCCTTCACGGCCAGCTGCTCAGCCGGAATCTCCTTGCTGAACGCCTTCTTGATGCGGGTGATCAAGGTCGCCCAGGGGGTCGACGGCGGCGCGATGGTCGCGAGCTTGAGCTTGATCGGCCCAGCGGCGGGCTCGTCGGCGACCGCGAGGGTCGGCGCGGCGAGCGCGCAGGCGAGCAGCGCAGCGAGCGTGGTGCGTACGATGCGGTGATTCATGGCGGGACTCCTCTCGGGAAATCGCGCAGGGGCAGCGCGAGCGATGACCGGGAGCCTCAGCTCGCGGCCGGGAAGAAGGTGTCGATCTCCTCGAGCAGCCGGCGCGCTTTCTCGCGCTCGACCTCCTGCTCGGCGGCGATCTCGGGAAGCGTGTTCGGGGCCTTGATGACGTGCTCGAGCATCACGCGGTAGAGCCGACGGCACGGGTTCTCGGCCTTGGCGTCGGCGCCGACGGCGCTGTCGAGGCGGCAGAAGCGCGCCCCCTCGGGCAGGCGCGCCTTGACCTTGAGCGCGTAGAGTTCGGCGGTCAGCACGTAGGTGGCGAAGTAGCCTCGCGCGCCGCGACCGTCACCGACGAGGTAGTAGGCGCGGCTCAGCTTGACGCGCACCTCGGGCTGCGCCGGATTGGCGGCGAGGCTGCGCTCGTAGGCGGCGATGGCCCGGTCGGCCTCGGCGGCCGTCGCGCGCTTGGCGAAGGCGGCGTCGCCCTCGGCGCGGGCGGCGGCGGCAGCGGCGGCGTCGAGGCTACCGGTGCGGGCCTCGTCCTCGCAGAGGGCGCGGATCGCGATCCCCGAGAGCGCGTGCGCGGCGGGCGAGACGGCGGTCAGCGCCGCGAAGACGACGAGCGAGCGGAGAACGCGACGGGACATGCAACCTCGCGGGGCCCGGATGTGGGCCGCACGGGAGAGGGACGCGCGAGCGTCCTCCTCGATTCGGAGTTTCGCCGACGCGGTCGAGCCCGACCGTGCCTGCGCGGGGAGACGGCCGGGAGTGTAGGGGGGGGCCTGATTGGTGACAAGCCGAACGACGCCGGCCTCGGCTCAGCTCGCCGACGCGTCCAGCATCGCCGCGAGCCACGGATCATCGTGCAAAAGCGGCAGGACGCGCTCGTGCACGTCGCCCACCATCGCGTCGCGGTCGTACGCATCGGGCCAACGGTCGGCGGCTTCGAGGTGGTCCAGCCAAGCGGCGGCGACGATGGCGCGCAGCTCGCGTGGCGCGCGCGGCAACCGCTGCCAATAGGTGTCGTGTTCTTTCCGCGTCTCGGGTCGGGCGCGCATCCAAGGCGAGAGCAGGCGCACCGCCGCGGCGATCTCGGCGCCGAACACGCGCTCGAAATGGTCGGGATCGACCTCGCAGCGCCAGAGCACCGTGTGGAGCAGCGCGACCTGCAAGACCCATGGCTGATGCAGTGCAGGATCGGGATGAATCTCGCCCAGCCAGCGGGCCACCGCGCGGGGGTGACTGATCCACGGCTCGCCGCACGCCGCCCCGAGGCTCTCGACGCGCCATTGCCCGAGGTGGGCGAGCCCGGCGTAGGCGTCGGCCTTGCGAACCGGATCGGGCGGCGTCATCGGGCGGCTCCCTTGCCGGCGGCGGGCGCAGCGTCGGCGCTCTCGTCGGCCGCATCGTCCGCGTCGGTGTCGCCGTCGGCGTCCTCGTCGTCCCCGTCGTCCTCGGATTCGTCCGCGGTCGGCGTGACCGGCGGCGGGGCGTCGACCACCTCGCCCTTCTCGTCGAAATCGGGGCCGATCTCGTCGTCCCCTTCCTCGCGGACCTGAGGCCGAGCGGGCGTGGGCGCCGCGGCGCGACCGGGCTGCCGAGTCAGCTCAGGCACACCACCGCGCGGCAACACCTCGACCGCGAACCCCGACGCCATCGCCTCGAGCTGCGGCCGCAGCCGGGCGGCATCGCCGACGACCACGACCACGACGTCGCTGGGCGCGAGCCGCTTCATCGCCGCAGCGGTGGCCTTGCCGTCGACCGCCGCGAGCCGGCCTTCGAACCCGGCCAGCCAATCGTCGGGTAGCCCGAGCGCGCGCACCCGCAGCCGGGCGGCGAGCTCTTCGCCGGCCGTTTCGACGGCCTGCCGCTGACTGCCACGTAGGAAATCCCGTGCGAACGCGACCTCGCGTCGGGTCGCCCCGTCGAGCGCGGCGAGCTCGAGTTGCCGGAGCGCGAGATCGATGCTCTTGGCGACGACGGCGTTGCGCGGCGCCCACGCGAGCGACCACAGCCCGTGCCGCGGCCCCGCCTGCAGATGGCTGCCGATGCTGTACGTCCAACCGCGCAGCTCGCGAATCTGGTGCGAGAGGCGAGAGGTGAACGCGCCGCCGAGCACCGCGTCGGCCACGACGAGCGCCGTCGCGCCCGGCGCAGTCGCCCCGGAGGTCGGGATCGCGAGCGCGACCTGCGCCGCGTTGCGGCCGGGGTGGTCGATGAGCAGCAGCCGGCGCCCGTCGCGGCGTGGGCCCGCGCTGCTGCGATTCGCGGCGGTCCCTGCGGCGCGGCGCGGTGCCAACAGGGGCGCGAAGTGCTTGCGCGTGAGGGCGTGTGCGGTCTTGGCGTCGAGCGCGCCGCCAACGCCGATGTCGACCCGGACCCCGGCGACTGCGGCCTCGACCAGCGCACGGCAGGCCTTCGCGTCGATCTTGCCGAGCGTCGCCGGGTCACCGTCGATGGGCCGACCTGCGACGTCTCCGCGGAGCGCGTAGCGGACCAGCGCGTCCGAGGCGGTCGCCTCGTCGTCGTCCTCGCGAGCGGCGATGCCCGCGCGCAGCTGCTCGCGCGCCTCGTCGACGTCGCTCGCGGCGAGTCCCGGGCGCAGCACGACGTCGGCCAGCAGCGCGAACATCGCGTCGGCGTGCTCGGCCAGGCCGGAGATCGCGATCTGCGTGCCGTGGCGCCCGACATCGGCGTCGAGCCGAGCGCCGAGCGCTTCGAGGCGGGTCGCGAACGCCTTCCGGTCGAGGCCGCCGCCGGCGCGCACCGCGGCGTCCCAGCACAGCGCAGCGCGGCCCTCGAGACCGGTCGGATCGGCCAGCGCCCCGGACTGTAGTTGCACGACCACGTGCAGCGTGGGCGGCCAGGCACGCTCCACCACCACCAGGGGATCGCTCGATGCCCGCGTGACCGCCATGGCCCCTCCCATCGGCGCGAAGACGCCGAGTCCGACCAGCGCCAGAGCGCCGAGGCACCGGCTCCAACGGCCGGCCTTGCGCGGCTTCATCCGCGCGGCTCCACGGCCGGCGTGGCAGCCCGCGCGCGCCCGATTAGGACCGCTCGCGGCGTGCCGCGCAGCAGGCTCGTCGCGACGCGCCGCAGGGTCGCCAGATCGACCGCTTCGACGCGACGCCACCACGCCTCGGCGACGCGCGGGTCTCCGAAACTCGCGACCGCAACGCCGAGCACCTCAGCGCGCCCGTCGACCCCGGCCAAGCTCGCGTATCGCTCGGCGCGGAGGCGATTGCGAGCGGCTGCCAGCTCCGCTTCGGTAATCGGCGCGTCGCCGAGCATCGAAGTCAGGATCGCATCGACCCGCGCCAGAGCGTCCTCGGCGCGCTTGCCGGGCCGCAGACGCACCCGCAGCTCAAAGGTGCCTGCACCGGCGAGGCCGAGCGCGTCCACGTCGACATCGGCAGCGAGGCGGGTCTCGTCGACCAAGTCGTGGGTCCAGCGAGCGGCATCGGCGTTGCCGAGGACCTCGGCGAGCAGCGCGACGGCGGCCTGATCCGGATGGTCGCCGGGCAGCCCGCGCCAGCCGACCAGCAGGCGCTCGCTACCCAAGTCGACCGAGACCTCGCGCTGACCGCCCCGCAACGCGCCGGTCGCTACGCGGGCCAGCGCAGGGGCAGGAACGCTGGTCTGCAGCGGACCGTAGGCCTGCACGAGCGTCTGCAGCGCGGCCGCCGGCTCGAGGGCACCCGCCAGGACGACGGTCGCGGTCGCCGGCTGATACCAGCGCGCGTAGAACGCTCGCACATCGGCCAGCGTCGCGCCGCGGAGGTCCTTGGCGCGCCCGAGGGTCGGGTGGCCGTAGCCCACGCCCTGCCCCCAGAGCATCCGCGCGAAGAGCTCTTCGAGACGCCCCTCCGGATCGTTGTCGACGGCCTCGCGACGCTCCGAACGCACGACGTCGAGCTCACTCTCGAAGCCGGCCTTACCCAAACGGAGTCCGAGCAGGCGGTCGGCCTCCATCGCCGCCACCTGCGCGAGCGCTTCGGGCAGCAGGGTCTGGTGGTACATCGTCCAGTCGAGCCACGTCGCCGCGTTCGGGCTGCTGCCCATCCGCTCGAGCACGCGATCGAAGGTGCCCGCCCGGTACGATTTGCTGCCCTTGAACATCAGGTGCTCGAGCAGGTGGGCGAGGCCCGTGTGACCGATCTCTTCGTGCGCGGAACCCACGCGAAAAAAGGTGTGGTAGGCGAGCAGGCGCGCGGTCGGATCGGGCAGCAGCACGATCTGCAGCCCGTTGCCGAGCCGCCAATGCGTGAAGCGGAACGCGCCGAAGCGCCCGGCGCCGAGCAACTCGAGCCCGTGCGGCGCGGCGCCGTCGACGCGGAGCCCGTCGAGCCACTTGCGCGCACCGGCGAGCGCCTCCGAATCGTCCACCGACGCGAGCGGCAGGCCACCGGTGGCCTCGGCACGCTGAGCTGCGGGTTGCATCGAAGCCTCCTGGTTGCCTTGTGGCGCCGACGCCTGCACCGGCTGCGCACCGCTTCGACCGGCGACGCAGGCCGTGAGCGCCGCCGCCAAGGTGACCGCCGCCGCGGAGAAGGGGCGCCGCCTCATGCCGTGCCTCCGGCGACGATGGCGTCGCCGAGGCGGACCAGTCCGGCCCGTTCGACATCGCCGAGCAGGTGCGGCAGCCGCAGCAAGGGCATCCGGGTCGATGCGGCCAATCGCCCGAGCTGGAGCTGTTGTTGGGCGCGCCAATCGGCGAAGGCCCGCGCGTTGCGGCCGGCCGCGGCGAGCGCGACGTCGGGCGTAGCCGCGAGGGTCGTGAGCGCATCGTCCGCGACGTCCGCGAGCAAGTCCGGCAAGAGCTGATTGCAGAGCATGGTGCCGCTCGGGATCCCAACGCGCTCGCGGGCGAGTCGTTCGAGGTCGAGCGCCTCGTTGACCGGCAACTCGGCCGGCAGCGTCGCCACGTGCAGGGCCGTCCGCGACGGGTCTGCCAAGAGCGCGGACATCCGGCGCGCATCCTCGGCCATCGGCCCGACCGGGACCACCGAGAGCAGGACCTCGGGCAGCTGTAGCAGCGTGATGCCGTGCCCGGTCGACGGGGCGTCGAGCACGAGCGTGTCCCAGCTCGGCCGACCGCTCTCGTCCTGGTCCATCGCTTCCATGAACCACGCCTTGCCGAGCAGGAAGGTCTCGGTCATGCCCGGGATCATCGCGAGCAGGCGGCGCATCACGTCGTTCTCGAAGACCACGCGGTGCAGCGCGCGAAAGCGCAGCTTCATCACGCCGTACTCGCGCAGGGCCGGTCCGGGACGCAGGTTGCAGGCCCACAGCGGGAGCGCCGGGTCGAGGCGAGTCGGTTCGTAGCCGACCTCGCCGACCCCAGGGAAGAGCGGCCCGATCGCGTCCCGCGTGTTCAGCTGGACGATGCAGGTACGGCGCCCCTCCTCGGCGTTGCGCAGCGCGATCGCAGCGGCCAACGTCGACTTGCCGACGCCCCCCTTGCCGGAGAGCACGACGAAACGTCGGGTAAAGGGCTCGGGCAGCGGCACGGTCTCGGGGTCCTCTTCGCCGCGTCGCGCGGCGGCGCGCAGTCTCCGGCAGCCACGGGGCCTTGTCCAGGTCGTGCACGGGTCGAATCGGCCCGAACGCTGTCCCGTTGCCGAGGCACGCGCCGGTTGCCAGCCCGCCCGCCCGTGGCTACCGTCGTCCGAGGAGGCTCCGATGCCCAAGCAGACCGTCGTCCCCACCACCCGCCACCTCGTTGCCCTCGCGCTCGCGACCGCGCTGGTCCTGACCAGCGGTCTCGCTTTCGCAGGCGGACGCAAGCCCATGGCGCTGCCCGGTTCGGGCGTGTTCGCCGCCGCGTGGAAATCCCACCCCGTCGTGGGTGAAGTCGCGGCCGCCAAGGCGCTGCCGCTGCTGGCGCGGGAGCGGGCGCTCTCGGACGCGATGCCGCTCGACCGGGCGTTGGCCGTGGTCGACGCCGTGCCCGCCGACGACGTGCGGCGGCTGGCGCTCGGAGACGCGCTGGTCCGCGCCTTGCGGGCCCGTCACAGCATCGGCCCCTCGGGTGCGCTGCTCGGTAAGCCGATCCCCTTCGCCCAACTGACCGCCCGTGAGGCCCTTCTGCTCGGCTGGCTGCGCGCGGTCGAGGTCGGCGCCGACGTCAAGGCGCTGGCCAAGGTCGGCACCTCGATCCGGGACGCGGGCGCCCTGCAACTGCTCCGCCACGCGGGCGCCAAGGCCCCTGACGCGCAGGCACCGGCGCTCGCGCTCGCGCTCGTCGAGAGCGTCGCGGCCAAGGGAAAGGCGCGCTGCGAAGCGTGGCTCCGGACGCAGCGCACCGCACGCGCCGGTCGTAGCGCCAGCGTGCCGGTCGCGGCGGCGGAAGGCGCGGTTGCCGCCGTGGCCCGCCTCGGCAAAGCCTGCAAGTCCAAGGACCGCGAGGCCTTCGCCGACAAGATCCGGCTACCGCCGCCGGCGACCGAGGCCGTCCCGGGGCTCGCAACCGGTGACGGCGGCCGGCGTGGCCCGCCGCGCCCGACCCAGCGTGGGGGCCGCTACGCCCGAGGGATCGCCCACATCGTGATGGCGCCGGTCTACCGAGCCTACCTCGCCGACCCGGCGATCGCCGCGATCGACCGACGCGAGCGCCTGGACGAAGTGAAGATGGTCGCGATCCTCGCACGCGACCCGAACGGCGACCTCTCGATCGCCGCGCTGAACGCCTCCATCCTCGGACGCCGGGTCGATTTCGACGACAACCTCGAGATCGCGTGGCTCGCGGTGCTGCGCCGACACGGCATGCTCGACGCGCCGCACGAGAAGGCGCGGACCCTGCCGGTGAGCGCGCTCACTGCGACCGAGGCGATGGCCCTGGCGTACGCGAAATGCGTCGCTGGCGAGGGCGAGGGTGCCGAACCGGCCGCGCCTGCCGTCGCGGCGTGGGACGCCACGCCGCTGCAGCTCTTCGAGCACGCGCGGACGAAGCTGCCCGGCAACGCCGTGGTCGGGCCGTTGATGGCGACTGCTCACCGGGTGGACCGGGCCAAGGCCGCGGACGCCTGCGCGGCTGCCCCGACGATCGACGCGGCGCTGCGCGACACGAGCACCAGCCGCCTGGCCCCGCCGGCGCGCGACGCGCTGCTCGCGGCGCTGCGCGAGGCCAAGGCCGCCTGCACCGGTACGCCCCCGAAGAGCAAGCACCCATGAGCTACGACCCGCCGCCGTTCCCGGAGACGGAAGACGACCAGGACGCGACCTCCTTCGTCTCGCTCGAGGAGCTCGCACCGGCCGATCACCTGGTGGAGCCCGAGCGGACCTCCACCAACACGCGATTCGGGATGCCGGCCGCACGCGACGACAGCTCGACCGGGCCAGCCAGCCAGCGACGACAGCGGGAACTCGACGCCCAGCGCCGCGAGCCGGCTCCGGCGCAGCGCCGCCCCACGCTCTTCGGGAGCGAGCTCGCGGCAGGCACGGCCGGGCCCAAGACGGTGCGCCCCGGGGTGCTCGCCCCCGTCCGTCCACGCACCGACTCGCACAAGCCGGACGTCGGCGCGCACGCGCTCGAGAGCTCGGACGTCATCAGCACCTTTTCGGCCGACGCGTCGCAGCCCGCGGTACCGCAGCCGGTGGCGCCGCGGTCGCGTCCGCGTCTGGAGCGGCGTCCGCCTCGGCCCGCCGGCGCGCCGCAGGCCGCCCGACCCGCGCCACCGCCCCCGACGATGCACGCGCTGGGCAGCACGCTCACGACCTTGCCGCTGGATCACGAGCAGTTGATGGCGATGATCGGCAATCAGCGCCGCCGAATGCGGATTCTCTTCGCATGGGCGCGCGCCCTCGAGGTCGGCGCGGGCGTGCTGGGCACGCTCTCGCTGGCGGTGCTCGTGACGGCGGTGGTCGGATCCCTGCTGGCGACGACGCCTGCGCTGCTACCCGGTGCGGCGGCGCTCATCGGCGCGGCGTCCGGCGTCGGTATCGCGCTGATGATGGTCGTGGGCGCGGTCGCGCTGCGGCAGCTCACCCACCTGTCTGCGCAGCACGCCGCCCTGCTCGAGGCGCTCTGCACCACACGCGGCCCACACCAACGCTGAGGCCGGTCCCCGTCCGCGCACCCTCCAACCGCGTGTCTGGACATTTCTCTGTCGCGTCTCTAGTCTCCCGCCCCTTCCGTTCGGCGCATCCCCGCGCCGCGGCGACCCGGAGTACGCGCCCATGAGCAAGCGCAAGGCACGCCTCGCGATCAACGGTTTCGGTCGGATCGGCCGCGCGCTCGCGCGGATCTCGGCGCGCGATCCCGATTGCACCTTCGAGCTCGTGGCGGTCAACGATCTGGTGCCGGTGGAGTCGCTGGCCTACCTGACGCGTTACGACTCGGTGCACGGACGCTTCGAGCAGCCCGTCACCGTCGAGGGCGGCAACCTCCGCATCGGCGAGCAGACCGTCGTGATCACCGCCGAGCGAGATCCGGCCGCGCTGCCGTGGGGCAAGCTCGACGTGGACTTGGTGGTCGAGTGCACCGGTCGCTTCCGCCGTCGCAGCCAGGCCGCCGCGCACCTCGCCGCCGGCGCTCGTCGCGTGGTCATCTCGGCTCCTGGAGACAAAAAGGATCCGCCGGACGCGACGGTCGTCTGTGGCATCAACGACGATCTGATCGGGCCCGAGCACAAGATCTTGTCCGCCGCGTCGTGCACGACGACGTGCCTCGCGCCGGTCGCCGTCGCCCTGGACGACGCCTTCGGCATCGAGTCGGGCTGGATGACGACGGTCCACGCATTCACCAACGACCAGGCGCTGGTCGACGTGCCGCACGCCAAGGACGCGCGCCGCGGCCGCAACGCCGCCGCCAACATCGTGCCGACCTCCACCGGCGCCGCGCAGGCGATCGGCTTGGTCGTGCCGCGCCTCGCCGGCAAGCTCTCGGGCGCCGCCATCCGCGTGCCGACCCCGGACGTCAGCCTGATCGACCTGATCGTCAAGACGAACAAGCCGGTGACGGCCGACGCCGTCAACGCGGCGCTCTCGGCGGCGGCCGGCTCGTTCGACCGCGGCGTGATGCGGATGGAGCACGATCCGGTCGTCTCCAGCGACCTGATCGGTGAGTCGACCGGCGCCGTCATCGACGCGGCGCTGACCACGGTGCCCGGCGAGAACCTCGCCCACGTCGTGGCCTGGTACGACAACGAATGGGGCTACGCGTCGCGCTTGTACGCCCTGCTCTGCAAGCTCGCCGCGCGCGGCACGGAGGGCTGAGATGGCGTTCGCGTCGACCCTCGAGGGCTGGAACATCCGCTCGCTCGACGAGCTGCAGCTCGGCAACAAGCGCGTGCTGATCCGCGTGGACTTCAACGTCCCGCTCGACGCCGCCGGTCACGTCGCCGACGACGCGCGCATCGTCGCGGCGCTGCCGACCATCCGCGCCGTGCAGGCCGCTGGTGGTCGTGTCGTGCTCGCGAGCCACCTCGGTCGCCCCAAGGGCAAGGTGGACCCGAAGTTCTCACTCGAGCCGGTCGCCGGCCGCCTCGCCGAGCTGCTCGATCAGGAAGTACTGCTGCCCGACGATTGCATCGGCGACGCCGCCGAGCACCTCGTCGCGAACCAGCGCGCCGGCCAGATCGTGCTGCTCGAGAACCTGCGCTTCCACGCCGCGGAGACCGCCAACAGCGAGGACTTCGCGCGTAAGCTCGCCGACCTCTGCGACGTCTTCATCTCCGACGCCTTCGGCGCGATGCACCGCGAGCACGCCTCGGTGTCGGCGCTGCCGCGCATCGTGCCGGACCGCGCCGCGGGTCTGCTGGTCGAGCGTGAGATCGCGTTCCTCTCCAAGCTGACCGGTGGCGCCGAGTCGCCGTACGTCGCCATCCTCGGCGGCGCCAAGATCAGCGACAAGATCGAGGTCCTCGAGCGGCTGCTCGGCGTCGTCGACGGCCTGATCATCGGCGGCGCGATGGCCAATACCTTCCTCGCGGCGCAGGGCCACGCCATGGGCAAATCGCTCGTCGAGAGCGACAAGGCCCAACTCGCGCGCCACCTGCTCGCCCGCTGCGAAGAGCGTGGCATTCGCGTGTGGCTGCCGGTCGACCACGTCGTCGCCGGCGAGGCCAGCGCCGACGCTGCAACCGCGGTCGTGCCCGTCGGTGCGGTCGGCGAGTCGCAGATGGCGCTCGATATCGGCCCGGCGTCGGTCGCGCTGTTCACGGCGGTGCTCGACGGCAGCGCCGGTAACGGCTGGACGGCCCCGAAGACCGTGTTCTGGAACGGCCCGATGGGTCTGTTCGAGGTCGAGCCCTTCGCCGCCGGCACGATGGCGCTCGCGCGCGCCGTCGCCCGCGCGCCAGCCACCTCCGTGATCGGCGGCGGCGATTCGGCCGCAGCGGCCCGCAAGGCGGGTGTGACGTCGATGATCTCGCATATCTCGACCGGTGGCGGCGCGAGCCTCGAATTCCTCGGCGGCCGCATGTTGCCGGGTCTGGTCGCGCTTCGCGGCGGGCGGAGGTAGTCGATGGCACGCACCACGATCGTCGGCGGCAACTGGAAGATGCACCTCGACCTCGAGGGCGCGCTCGCGCTCGCCTCGGAGGTCCGCAACCGGCTCGCGAGCCATCGCGGCGCCGACGTGCTGATCTTCCCGTCGTTCCCCTTCCTGGCGCCGGTCGCCGAGCGGCTGCGCGAGACGCGGATCGGCCTCGGCGCGCAAGACCTCTGGGTCGAGAGCAAGGGTGCCTTCACGGGCGCGGTTTCGGCCGAGATGCTGCGCTCGGTCGGCTGCGAGTGGGTGCTCGTCGGCCACTCGGAGCGCCGCCACGTCTTCGGCGACGACGACGCCCTGGTCGCCCGCAAGCTCTCGGTCGCGCTCGCCGCCGGGCTGAACCCGGTGCTCTGCATCGGTGAGCGGCTCGAAGAGCGACAGTCCGGCCGCACCTTCGAGGTGCTCGGCCGCCAGCTCGACACCGCGCTCGCCGCCCACACCGCCGCGACGCTGGAGCGGCTGGTGCTGGCCTACGAGCCGGTCTGGGCGATCGGCACCGGCCAGGTCGCCATGCCCGCGCAAGCCCAAGAGGCCCATGCCTGGATCCGCGAGCACGTCGCAGCCACGCACGGCGCCGCCTTCGCCAACGCGCTCCGCATCCAGTACGGCGGCAGCGTGAAGGGGAGCAACGCCGCTGGCCTGATCGGCCAGCCCGACATCGACGGAGCCCTGGTTGGCGGAGCCAGCTTGCAGGCCGACGAATTCGCGGCCATTGTCCGCGCGCGGGCCGCCTAGACCGGCCCACAGGAGTCTGAACCGTGCTGTACTACCTCGCCGTGGCGATCTACGT
>JBEARB010000041.1:0-5172 GCA_041163625.1 Pseudomonadota bacterium
AATCCGCCTCCCGGGCGGTTTTCATCGGGCTTGCCTCGTCCCGGGAACCTGTCTACACTCGTGATCCCCCGTTCGGGCTCGGCCTACGCTTGCTGAACCTTCCGTCGATCACACTCTGAGAGCCAATCGCCAGACCGGAACCGCCGCCGGTCGGGCGTCTTTCCATTGAGGGGACTCGTCCATGTCGTCCAAGTCGATTCGGGATTTCTCGAAGCGCGGTGATGCTCTTCCCGTTCCCGTGCTGACGCGCGTGCAGGCAGACGCCTACCGCCGATTCCTCCAGCTCGACAAGAAGTACGACGAGCGCGACACGGGCCTCGGGCTCGAGGCTCTCATGCGGGAGGTCTTCCCCATCGAGAGCTACGACGCCTCGATGAAGCTCGAGTACCTCTACTACAAGCTCGAGGAGCCCCGCTACACCTCGGACGAGTGCCGCGAGCTGCGCCTGACCTTCGGCCGGCCGTTCCGCGTCGGCGTGCGCTTCATCCGCGAGGGCACCAGCGAGATCTCCGAGGAGGAGATCTACCTCGGCGAGATCCCGATCATGATGGGCGGCGGCGAGTTCATCGTGAACGGCGCCGAGCGCTGCATCGTGAGCCAGCTGCACCGCTCGCCGGGCGTCGACTTCTCGATCGTCAGCTCCTTCGGCGACCGTCCGCTGCACCAGGCGCGCATCATCCCCGAGCGCGGCTCGTGGATCGAGCTCGAGGTGAGCAAGAAGGACGTCCTGGCGATGCGCATCGACCAGTCGACGAAGCTCGCCGCCACGACCTTCCTCCGCGCGCTCGACGAGCGCTTCTCCTCGACCGACCGCCTGCTCGAGCTCTTCTACGAGGTCGAGGAGATCAAGGTCGAGAAGCTGAAGCCCGAGCACTACGCGGCCGAGCTGGTCATCGACTCGGACACCGGCGAGGAGCTCTGCCGCGTCGGCGCGCCCATCGGCGAGCTCGTCTCGACGATCCAGGCGTCGAACCTCGGCACCATCCGCGTCATCACGAACGCGAGCGACCCGCTCATCCTGAACACCCTCGCCGAGGAGAAGCTCGACTTCCTCGCGGGCGTCACCGAGCACGAGGCCGCGCTCCTCAAGATCTACGGGCGCCTGCGCCCGGGCAATCCGCCCCAGATCGACAAGGCGAAGGCGCTCTTCCAGGAGAAGTTCTTCGACGAGAACCGCTACCGCCTCGGTCGCGTGGGACGCTTCCGCATCAACCGCAAGTTCGAGCACGACGCGGCGTACTGCGTCGACGGCAAGCTCGGCCAGGTGCCCGACGAGAAGTGCCAGCACATCCGCGCCGAGGACTTCCTCGCGGTGATCCGCTACGTGCTCGACCTCCGCGCCAAGCGCAACAAGGCGCACGTCGACGACATCGACCACCTCGGCAACCGCCGCCTCCGCACGCTCGACGAGCTCGCGACCGAGGAGATGCGCAAGGGCTTCCTCAAGCTCCGCCGCACCGTCCAGGAGCGCATGTCGACGAAGGAGCCGGGCGAGCTCGCGAAGATCGCCGACCTCGTCAACTCGAAGTCCATCTCGAGCGCGATCGAGTTCTTCTTCGGCCGCAGCGAGCTCTCGCAGGTCGTCGACCAGACGAACCCGCTCTCGACCCTCGTCCACGAGCGCCGCCTGTCGGCGCTCGGACCGGGCGGCCTCAACCGCAAGCGCGCGGGCTTCGAGGTCCGCGACGTCCACATCTCGCACTACGGCCGCATCTGTCCGATCGAGACGCCGGAAGGCACCAACATCGGCCTCATCGCGTCGCTCGGCATCTACTCCGAGATCGACGACTACGGCTTCCTCCAGACGCCCTACCGCAAGGTGAAGGGCGGCAAGGTGTCGGGCGACATCCAGCTGCTCCGCGCCGACGAGGAGCTCAAGCGCGTCCTCGCGACCTCCGACGTCCTCAAGGGCAGCTCGAAGACGCTCGAGGGCACGGTCCTCGCGCGCATCGACGGCGACCTCGCCGAGGTCCCCGCGGGCGACGTCGAGTACGTCGACGTGAGCCCGAAGCAGATCGTCGGCGTCTCCGCGTCGCTCATCCCCTTCCTCGAGCACGACGACGCCAACCGCGCGCTCATGGGCTCGAACATGCAGCGCCAGGCGGTGCCCCTCGTCAAGACCGACGCGCCCTGCATCGCGACGGGCATGGAGAAGGCCGTGGGCCTCCACTCGGGCATGATCGTCCGCGCGACCCGCGGCGGCACGGTGACCTTCGTCGACAGCGAGCGCGTGATCATCGACAACGCCGACGAGTACGTGTTCCGCAAGTTCGTCGGCCTCAACGAGCGCACCTGCCAGAACCAGAGGCCCGTGGTCCGCCTCGGCGAGCAGGTGAAGGACGGCCAGATCCTCGCCGACGGCGCGAGCACCCGCATGGGCGAGCTCTCGATCGGCAAGAACGTCCTCGTGGCCTTCAACACCTTCGACGGCTACAACTTCGAGGACGCGATCGTCATCAACCAGCGACTGCTGAAGGACGACGTCTTCACCTCGATCCACATCGACAGCTTCGAGGTCGAGATCCGCGAGACCAAGCTCGGCCGCGAGGAGTTCACGCGCGACATCCCGAACGTGAGCGAGCGGGCCCTCCGCAACCTCGACGAGAACGGCATCATCGCGACCGGCTCGCGCGTCGGCCCCGGCGACATCCTCGTCGGCAAGGTCTCGCCCAAGTCGAAGAGCGAGCTGAGCCCCGAGGAGAAGCTTCTCCACGCGATCTTCGGCCGCGCCGGCGAGGACGTGAAGAACGACTCGCTCGAGGTGCCCGCGGGCACCGAGGGCGTCGTGATCGGCGCCAAGCGCTTCAGCCGCCGCATGCACCTGAGCGACGAGCAGAAGAAGCAGCTCAAGAAGGACATGGCCGACTACGAGGCCATGATGGACCAGAAGCGCATCGACCTCTTCCGCAAGATGGTCGGCGAGGTGAACCGCATCCTCGGCACCGAGATGATCGACACCTCGACGCGCCAGAAGGTCGGCGCGAGCGAGATCCCCGAGGTCATCGTCGAGCAGATCGAGAACTTCTCCGAGAAGTGGATGAAGGGCTCGGCCGAGGCGCGCGAGCAGGCGAAGGTCGTGCACGGCCAGTTCTGGCCGCGCATCGAGGCCCTCGCCGCCGAGAAGGCGCGCAAGCTCGACCACATGAAGCGCGGCGACGAGCTCTCGTCGGGCGTGCTCGAGATGGTCAAGGTCTACCTCGCCACGAAGCGCACGCTCTCGGTCGGCGACAAGATGGCGGGCCGCCACGGCAACAAGGGCGTCATCGCCCGCATCGTTCCCGAGGAGGACATGCCGTTCATGGAGGACGGCACCCCCGTCGAGATCCTCCTGAACCCGCTGGGCGTGCCGAGCCGCATGAACGTCGGCCAGATCCTCGAGGTCCACCTCGGCTGGGCGGCGCAGGTCCTCGGCTTCCAGGCAGTGACGCCCGTCTTCGACGGCGCGCACGAGAGCGAGATCCACGCGGCGATCGCCGAGGCGAACGCGCACGTCGAGAAGCGCGTCTCGGAGTTCGAGAAGACCGGCCAGAACCCGGGCCACCCGCGCGAGCTGCTCGCGCGCATGCCCGCGAACTTCAAGGTCCAGCTCTACGACGGCCGCACGGGCGAGCCCTTCAGCCAGCGCACGACCGTGGGCTACATGTACATCCTGAAGCTCCACCACCTCGTCGACGACAAGATCCACGCGCGCTCGACTGGTCCGTACAGCCTCATCACCCAGCAGCCCCTCGGCGGCAAGGCCCGCACCGGCGGCCAGCGCTTCGGCGAGATGGAGGTGTGGGCGCTCGAGGCGTACGGCGCGGCCTACGTGCTGCAGGAGCTCCTGACCGTCAAGAGCGACGACGTCGAGGGCCGCACCAAGATCTACGACTCGATGGTCAAGGGCACGAACACGCTCCAGGCGGGCATGCCCGTCGTGTTCGACGTCCTCTGCCACGAGATCAAGGGCCTCGGCATGAACATCCAGCTCGAGAAGCTGACGACGGAGTCGACCGCGCTGCTCTGACCGGCCGCGCCGTCCGTCCCCTCCCCCCGCTCCGTCCGAACCAACGACAGACTCCCCCGCCGCGCGCGGGTCCATCCGGAAGGCAACAGCGATGTCCGAAAGCGTCTACGACCGCGTCAACGACTACGGCTCCGTGAAGATCACCCTCGCGAGCCCGAACGACATCCGAAGCTGGAGCTTCGGCGAGGTCAAGAAGCCCGAGACCATCAACTACCGCACCTACCGTCCCGAGAAGGACGGCCTCTTCTGCGAGCGGATCTTCGGCCCGGAGAAGGACTACGAGTGCGGCTGCGGCAAGTACAAGGGCACGAAGTACAAGGGCATCATCTGCGACCGCTGCGGCGTCAAGGTCACGCACAGCCGCGTGCGCCGCAAGCGCATGGGCCACATCAACCTCGCGGCCCCGGTCGTCCACATCTGGTTCTTCAAGGCGATGCCGTCGCGCCTCGGGAACCTGCTGGCGATGAAGACCTCGGACCTCGAGAAGATCATCTACTTCCAGGACTACGTCGTCACCGACCCCGGCCAGACGGACCTCGACTACAAGGCCGTCCTCACCGAGGACGAGTACCGCGCCGCCGTCGACAAGTACGGCACCGGCGCCTTCACCGCGATGATGGGCGCGGACTCGATCCGCGAGCTCCTCCAGCAGCTCGACCTCGAGAGCCTCTCGCGCGACATCCGCGACGATCTCGCTGCCACCAAGTCGAAGCAGAAGCAGAAGGACCTGTCGAAGCGGCTCAAGATCGTCGAGGCGATCCGCGGCTCGCAGAACGAGCCCAAGTGGATGGTGCTCGACGTGATCCCCGTGATCCCGCCGGACCTGCGTCCCCTCGTCCTCCTCGAGAGCGGCAACTTCGCGACGAGCGATCTCAACGATCTCTACCGCCGCATCATCAACCGCAACAACCGCCTCAAGAAGCTCATGGACCTCAACGCGCCCGAGGTCATCGTGCGCAACGAGAAGCGCATGCTGCAGCAGGCGGTCGACGCGCTGTTCGACAACGGCCGCTGCCGCCGCCCGGTGCTCGGCTCGTCGAACCGTCCGCTCAAGTCGATCACCGACATGATCAAGGGCAAGCAGGGCCGCTTCCGCGAGAACCTGCTCGGCAAGCGCGTCGACTACTCCGCGCGCTCGGTCATCGTGGTCGGTCCCGAGCTCAAGC
>JBEARB010000042.1:0-6409 GCA_041163625.1 Pseudomonadota bacterium
AGACGGCCCGCGTTCCACTCGGGAACGCGGGCCGCCGTGGCGTGGCGCAGGCCGAGGGCTAGCCGAGCTTGGCAGCCTTCTGCACCCAAACGATGCGACCGTTCGGGCCCGGGATGCTGCCCTTGACCACGAGCAGGTTCTTCTCGGACTCGACCGCGACGACCAGCAGGTTCTGGATGGTGACGCGCTCGTTGCCGTAGTGACCAGCCATCTTCTTGCCCTTCCAGACGCGGCCGGGCGTGGTGTTGCTACCGAGCGAACCGCCGTGACGGAAGACCTCGTGGGTACCGTGGCTCATCTTCGGGCGGGCGAAGTTGTGGCGCTTGATGACGCCCGTGAAGCCGCGCCCCTTGGTGGTACCGACGACGTCGATGAACTGACCGACCGCGAACTGGGCGACGGTGAGCTCGTTGCCGACCTCGAACAGACGCGCCTCCTCGGGGGCGACGCGGGCCTCGCGCAGGTGGCGCTTGGCGGCGATGCCCTGCTTGTCGAAGAAGCCCTTCTGCGGACGGTTGATGTGCTTGTCCTTGATGTCCTCGTAGCCGAGGACCAGGGCGTCGTAGCCGTCGGGGCCGTCGCTGGTCTTGACCTTGACGACGGTGTTCGGGCCGGCGTCGATGACGGTGACGGCGAAGCGGTCACCCTCGGGGCCGAAGATCTGCGTCATGCCGACCTTGCGGCCGATGATTCCCATGGGCATGGAGACACTCCAGGCAGCCCCCGTGCGTGGGGTGCTGCTCCGGCCCGCGCTGATTGGGACGCCGCCACTCGGCAGCGTCGTCGCGCGGGCGTTTCGGAGCCGGTTCCGATTGGCTGCATCCGACGGGATGCGGCGTCGTCCGGCCTCGATGCCACCCCCAGAGGGGGCGGCGGGCGCGCGGTTCTAGCGGAAAGGTGGGTTACGCGCAAGCGGATTCGCCGATGTCGGCGGCTACGGCGCGCGGTCGATCAACCCAGCCAGCGCTGCAGGCGCGGCGAGCGCAGCATCCCGCGCCCGAGCCATTCGCCGACGGCGTGCAGACTGCCGCAGATGACGACGCCGCCGATCGGGCTGGCCTCGTCGAGCGCGGCGCGGATGCAGGCCGCCGGCGGACCGACCGCGATCGGCGACTCCGGCGAGATCGTCTCGATCGCTTCAGCGAGCGCGTTCGGGCTGCGCAGGGTCGGGCCCTCCAGACGCGGCAGGAAGAAGGTCTCAGCCAGCGGAGCCAGCACGCGGATCACCTCTTCGGGGTCGCGATTGTCGCGCAGCGACAGGACGACCTGCCAACGCGGACCTCGCGCGAGCAGCAGATCGCGCAGGACCTCCATCCCCTCGGCGTTGTGGGCACCGTCGAGCACGACCAGCGGCTGATCCTGCAGGATCTCGGCGCGCGCAGGCCATTGCACCTCGCCGAGTGCCCAGACCACCTCCACCGGCGCCGGCAACCCCGGCAGCCCGGCGGCGACCAGCGCCTCGGCGAAGGCGACGTAGCCGAGCACCGCGGCGGCTGCGTTCTCGAGTTGGTGCACGCCCGGCAGGTCGATCTCGACGTGCAGCGGCTCGCCGACGGCGCGGCCGACCAGCACTCCGCGCGTCCGCAGCGTCCGCCCGGCGACCGATGCGTCCTCGATCCGCAGGTCGACTCCGACCTTGCGCACGTCGCAGTGCAGGCCGATACGCCGCAGCGCGCCCATGGTGACGGCGCCCTGGCTGACCACGAGCGGCTTGCCGGGTCGGCCGATCGCGACCTTCTGCTCGGCGATGGCCGCGAGGGTCTGGCCGAGGATGTGCTGGTGGTCGTGGCCGATGCGGGTGACGATCGACACCCACGGATCGCAGACGTTGGTCGCGTCCAGGCGGCCGCCCAGGCCGACTTCGAGCACCACGACGTGCAGGTCCGCTTCGGCGAAGACCAGGAACGCCGCCGCGGTGAGCGCCTCGAAGGGGGTCGGGTCGAGCGCCCCGCCCGCCGCGCCGGCTGCCGCCGCCGCCTGCACGCGCAGCAGCGCCGCGTCGAGCGCTTCGGCCGAGACGCAGGCGTCACCGAGGCGGATGCGCTCGCGGGTCTCCACCAGATGCGGGCTGATGAACGTACCGACGCGCATCCCCGCGGCCGAGAGCATCGCCGAGAGCATGGCCGTGGTGCTGCCCTTGCCGTTGGTGCCGGCGACGAGGATCGGACGCAGCCGCCGTTGCGGATCGCCGAGCCGCGCGCAGAGCTCGCGCACCCGCTCGAGCCCGAGGACGACGCCACGGGCGGAGAGGCTGGCGAGGTAGCGATGGCCTGGGCCGTCGTGGGAGATGATGTGCTCGTTCAAGTTGGCTGCTCGTCCCTACTGGCCGCCGAGGCCCTGGTCGATGAGCTGCGCGTGCTCGACCGCCGCGCGCTGGACCTCTTCGAGTTCCCGGCGGTAGGTGCCGCTGTTCTCGAGACGGAGCGCGGCCTGCAGCTCGGCGATCGCGAGATCGAACATCCGGCCGTATTTGGCGACGATCGCGCGGTTCCAATGGATCTCGGCGATCTCCGAGGCCGGCACGCCCGGCTTGCCCTGAAGCATCGCCATCGCCTGCTGGTAGAGCGCGAGCGAGCCCTGGTAGTCGCTGTTCGCCAACGCGCGTGCGCCTTGATCGCAGGTCTTGGCGGCAGGCTCGGGGCAATCGTAGAGCGTCGCCGTGACGCGCTCCCGGTGCGGGACCACCAGCCACGCCACGCGCTGCGCGAGTCGGACGCGGACCTGCCCGAGGCTGCGGTCGAGATCGCGCACTTCCGGCGCGTGGTCCTCTTCCCAGGGGGTGATTCCGGTGTCCTGCTCGACCAACTGGCGCAGGAACAACGTCTGGCCCTGGCCGCTGGTGATCCGCACCAACGCCATCATCCGCGCAGCCCACCGGACGCGGTAGCGCTTGCACGGCTGGTCGACGCGCTGCTCTTCGGACTTGCCGCCCTGCTGGACCTTGACCCGACGCTTGCAGGTGGCGTTCTGCTCCTCGCGCTCGATGCGGACGCCGTACTCGTCGACCCGACCGGTGATCGCAAGACCGGCGCCGCCCTGGACGAGCTGCACGACCCCGCCGTGGCCGGCCACGATCTGGCGCTCGACGTCGACCCGGAACGCGTCGGCGATCGGCACGAGGTTGGGCGCTTGGGCGACGAAGCCGGCCACCGAGGCCGTGCCGCCGTAGCTGCGCGCATTGAACACCGCCGGGCGGACGACCTGCATCCGGACCGACGTGGTGCCGCAGCCGCTGCAGAGCAGCGCGAGGGCCAGCACGCCGAGCAGCGGTCCAACGGCGCGGCCGACCGGCAACGCGGCGCGAAGGCCCGCCTCGGACGACGACGGAACATGGGCGGCCGCGGGAGCCGGCACGATCGACGAGAGACGCTGGGTAGCCATCGGAACCTCCATGCGAGTGATGGTGCGTCGCATCGGGAGGGCGGTCAACGCGGCTTGCCAGCCCGCGCGCAGCCCCCGTAGAGTCCGACGGCGCAGGGCCCCTCCCCTGCGCCGCCGCCGGTCCGCAACCTCTACCGGGAGATCGCCTCCATGACGACGTTGGTCGCCTACATCTCTGCCGAGTTCGGCCTCACCACCCGCCTGCCCACCTACTCGGGCGGCCTCGGCATCCTCGCCGGCGACCACGCCAAGGCCGCCGCGGATCTCGGCCTGCCGCTCGTCGGCGTCTCGCTCTGGTACCACCAGGGCTACGGCTTGCAGCGCATCGACGAGCAGGGCGAACAGCACCTTGACTTCCCGCGGACGCGCCCGGAAGACGTCGTCGAGTCGACCGGCGTCGAACTCGACCTGCAGCTCGAGGGTCAGACGGTGCACGTGCGCGTGTGGCGCTACGACGTGATCGGCCGTGGCGGCCAGATCGTGCCGATCTACTTCCTCGACACCATGGACGACCGCAACGAGCCCGAATGGCAGGACGTGTCGCGAATGCTCTACGGCGGCGACACGATGAACCGCCTGCGGCAGGAGGCCATCCTCGGCATCGGTGGCTACGCGGCGATTCGCGCCCTGTACCCCGAGGCCGAGCTACGCGCCCACCTCAACGAGGGCCACACCGCGTTTTTCGCGACCGAGTTGCTGCGCGCGAGCGGCGGCGACGTCGCCGCCACCCGCGCGCGTTGCCACTTCACGACCCACACGCCGGTGCCGGCGGGCCACGACGTCTTCGATCGCGAGGACGTCGAGCGGGTCCTCGGCGACCATATCGACGCCGAGACCATCGCGCTCGGTGGACCGGAGCGACTCTCGATGAGCGTGCTCGCGCTCGCGCTCTCGGACACCTGCAACGGCGTGAGCGAGCTGAACGCGAAGGTCGCGTCGGAGATGTTCCCGGGCCGCCAGATCGACGGTCTGACCAACGGCGTGCACTTCGATACCTGGGTCCACCCCGAGATGGGCGCCGTCTTCGACGCACACGTCGGCGGCTGGCGCGACGATCCCTTCGCGCTCGAAGGCGTGCGGGACCTCGAGGACGCCGGTTTCGACGCCGACTTCGACGCCGCGCGCCGCGTCGCGAAGTCCGAGCTCTGCGAGTTCGTCAACGCCAGCACCGGTCTGGGCTTCGACCCGGAGATACTGACGATCGGCTTCGCGCGCCGGGCGGCCCCGTACAAGCGGGCGATGCTGATCTTCCACGACATCGAGCGCCTGCTCTCGATCTCCGATGGCCGGCTGCAGTTGGTCTTCGCGGGCAAGGCGCACCCGAACGACGTGCGTGGCCGCCAGCTCGTCGCCCGCCTGGTGCGCACCGCGCGCAGCCTGCGCGGTCGCCTGCGCGTCGCGTTCCTGCAGAACTACTCGATGTGGCACGGCCGCATGCTGACGAGCGGCGTCGACATCTGGCTGAACAACCCGACCCGGCCGATGGAGGCCTGCGGCACCAGCGGGATGAAGGCGAGCCTGAACGGTGCGCCGAATTTCTCGGTGCTCGACGGGTGGTGGGCCGAGGCGTGCCAGCACGGTGACAACGGCTGGGCGCTGGTCGAGGCGCACGACGACGAGGACGACGTCCGCGACGCGGAGTCGCTGTACCGCGTGCTCGAGAACGAGATCCTGCCGACCTACTACGACACGCCCGACCGCTTCCGCGCGATCCGGAAGGCGGCCGTCGCGACGGCGCCGCGGTTCTCGGCCCGCCGGATGGTCCTGGACTACAGCGGCCGCTACTACGGCGAGCGCTAGGCGGCTACTGCTGGGCGCAGCTCCCGACGGGGTCGATCGAGCAATCGCCGTCCCACGTCGGCGTGACGTAGCCGACGCCGTGGCCGACGAGTCCGTACAAGTCGACCACGTCGACGTCGACCCGTAGCTTGCGATCCTTCACTTGGCAGGGGCACTTCACGTAGGCGGTGACGCCGATCACCTCGTCGTAGCCGTCCGGCCCCGGCACCAGCGAGAGCAGCAGCGGCACCTTGCCGGGTTTGACCACGACGTTGGTGTCGATCGCCGTCATCGTCACATCGAGGCGCATCTTCTTCGGCCAGAGGCCGCGCGTCCGCACGCTCACCCAGACGTGTTGCCCGCCCTGCGGGCCCCGGATCATCGGCGCGACGGCGCCGGTCGCAGTCCACGGCACGAAGACCTGGCCGGGCTCGTCCGATCCGCCGACGACGACCTCGATCGCCTCGACGCTGCCGTCGCTGCCGCCGTCGAGCGCGCCCGCGTCGTCCGTTGGGGCGACCTCCGAGGGGCAACCCGCGCAGGCCAGCGCGAGCACCAGCGCCAGCACACGGGCGAACGGCCCGCCATGCCCGAGCGAGCGCCGCCGCGGTGCCGACTCGGGGCGACGCCACATGCGCGTCGAGGCCGAAAGATGGGGCTGATTGCGCATTCGCGGGGAACCTGACGCCACGGGAGCCTCCGCCACCTGAACCGAGTCGCGGTGCGTGCCCCCCTCGCCGGCAGGCTAGCAGTCGCGCCGCTCGGGCGCTACGCTGCCGCCGCAGGGAACACCGGCGCCATCGGCGGGAGGCCCGGAGCGGAGGACGCGGATGACGCGAATCGTGGACAGCATCGCCGAGCTCGTCGGCAACACCCCGATGCTGCGGCTGACGCCGCCTGCCGGGGGCGAAGGCGTCGAGATCCTCGCCAAGCTCGAGCTGCTCAACCCGGGCGGTAGCATCAAGGATCGTCCGATCCGGGAGATGCTCGACGCCGCCGCGGCGCGGGGTGAGTTGTTGCCGGGCGCGACCGTCATCGAGGCGTCGAGCGGCAATACCGGCATCGCGCTCGCGATGCTCGCCGCGGGTCGTGGCCACCCTTGCGTGGTGGTGATGCCCGAGGACATGAGCGTCGAGCGACGCTGGCTGATGCAGGCCTACGGGGCGCGCGTCGAGTTGACCCGCAAGGAAGACGGCATGCGCGGCTCGATGGCACGCGCCGCCGCGATCGCCGAGCAGGTGCAAGCCGA
>JBEARB010000043.1:0-28369 GCA_041163625.1 Pseudomonadota bacterium
CGGGCTGACGAGCGGCAGCCGCTTCGGCGACGTGATGCACGAGAGCCGCTGGGACCGCGACCTCGACGACGATTGGACGAGCAACTGGAACGCCCAGTGCTATTGCTTCGAGAACCCCACCGCGCCCGATTGCGGCAAGGCGGGCAAGCCGGTGGTGAACTGCGCCTCGCTCAAGGCGTCGTTCGGCGGCACCTACCGCTGGAACCACGCGCTCGACCGTGATCCGTGGCGGCTCGGCGGCACCACCGCCGGCGCGGTCTGCGCGGACATCGACGAGGACGGTGATCTGGACGCCGTGCAGTGGAACATCGTCCACAGCGACGTCGGCGCCTCCTCCGATTCGACCCATTTCATGCGCAATCAGGGCGGTACGCTGCCTCTCTTCGACCATCCGAAGCCGAGCGAGAGCGGGATGCAGCGCGTCTACACCGGGCTGGGCTGGAACGAGGGCGATATGTCCGGCGCCGTCGCCGACTTCGACCTCGACGGCCACCTCGACGTGCTCGTCGCCGGCTCGGATTACCCCGGCACCCGCGCCGTGCTCTGGCTCGGCAAGGGCGACGGCACCTTCGTCGAGGTCCCCTTCGCGATGGCCATCGACCACCCGCGCGCGGCGGGGCTGGCCGTGGTCGACCTCGATCTCGACGGCGATCTCGACGTCGTGCTCGGCTCCTCGCGCAACCGCTGCAGCGGCGCGGCCGGAGCGGACTGCCCGCCCGACGAGCGCGTCCGCTTCTGGCGCAACGAGACCATCGGCGCCACCGGCGCGCGCGGCAACTGGCTGGCGCTGCAGCTGGTCGGCGGCGGCGAGGGCGACGCGCGCTCGAATCGCTCGGGGATCGGCGCGCGGGTCGAGGTCGTCGCCGGCGGGCAGACGCGCGTGCTGGAGCTGCAGGGCGGCTACGGCCACTTCGGCCAGCAGAACGGGCTGCTCCTGCACATCGGCCTGGGCGCGGCCTGCGACGTCGAGAGCGTGAAGGTGCGCTGGCCCGATTTGGCCGGCACGGTCGAGACCTTCGTCGGCGTGCGGGCCAACCGCGTGGTGCGGCTCGAGCGCGGCGCCGGCAAGCCGGCCTATCCCCTGGACTGATCGCGCGCGAAGGCTTCGGCGTTCGCGCGCTTCTCGTAGGCGCGCGCGAAGACCTGGACGAGCTCGTCGGGGCTGAACGGCTTGGCGACGTAATCGTCGACTCCCGCGGAAAACGCGCGATCGCGGTCTTCTTGCATCGCGTTGGCGGTCAGCGCGACGACGTAGGGCTGTCGAGCGAGCGGGAGCGCGCGTAGGCGCTTGGTGGCCTCGAGGCCGTCGAGCTCGGGCATGTGGATGTCCATCAGCACGACGTCGTAGGGGCGCAGTTCGAAGGCGCGCAGCACGCCGAGGCCGTCGGCGACGGTGTCCACGCGGACGTTCATCCGCTGCAGCATCAGCTCGGCGACCATCGCGTTGACGGGGTTGTCCTCGGCGAGCAGGACCTCGAGGTTGGCGCCGACGCCGACCGCCGGGAGGTCGGTCGGCGTCGGCACGCCAAGGCCCAGCACACCGTCGACTGCGCCGCAGATGGCGTCGAAGAGGTCGCGCTGCTTCACCGGCTTGAGCAGCACCTCGAAGACGTGTCGCGCGTCGACGCGCTGGCCCAGCGAGGAGAGCAGCAAGAGCGGGAGCGTAGGGCGCAGCGACGCGATCGCTTCCGCGAGCTCGAGCCCGTCCATCTCGGGCATCTGCATGTCGAGCAGCGCGAGGTCCGCCTCGCCGCCGCTGCGCAGCCACTCGAGCGCCTCGCTCGGTCGTGCGAAGCAGACGGGATCGGCGCGCCAGCCGCGCAGTTGCCGTTCGAGGACCTCGCGATTGGTCTGATTGTCGTCTACGACCACGACCCGCAGCCCGATGATGCTGGTCGGCGAGGCGGGCGCGCGCCGGTGCGTCGGCGGCGCGCAGATCGGCGCCGTCAGGTCGAAGTAGAAGCGAGAGCCCTTGCCGAGTTCGCTCTCGGCGAGCAACTCGCTGCCGAGCAGCGTCGCGAGGCGCGCGCTGATCGAGAGACCGAGGCCGGTGCCGCCGTGGCGACGCGTCCGCGAGCCATCGACCTGCGTGAAGGGCTGGAACAGGCGTGGCAGCTCGGCCGGATCGATGCCGATGCCCGTGTCGCGGACCTCGAAGCGGAGCTGGCTCTGCCCCTCGGGCGCACCAGGCACGACCGAGGCGCGCACCACGACCTCGCCGCGCTCGGTAAACTTGGTCGCGTTGCCGAGCAGGTTGACGAGGATCTGCCGGACGCGGTCCCCATCGACCTCGATCGCCAGCGGCACCGCCGGGTCGAGATCGACCACCAACTCGACCGGACGACCGCTCACGCTACCGGTGACCACGTCGGCGGCGCCCTCGACCAAGCGTCGCAGGTCGACCGGCGTCGGCTCGAGCGCCAAGTGGCCCGCTTCGACCTTGCTGAAGTCGAGGATATCGTTGATGACGGCGAGGAGGCTGTGGCCCGATTGCCGGATCACGTCGACGAAGCGCCGTTGCTCGTCGTCGAGCCGCGTGCCGAGGAGCAGGCTGGTCATGCCGATGACGCCGTTCATCGGGGTCCGAATCTCGTGCGACATATTGGCCAGGAACGCGGTCTTGGCCCGCGCGGTCGCCTGTGCTTGTTCGAGCGCGCGCTCCAGCGCTTCGCGCGCCTGCTGCTGCTCGCTCATGTCGCGGATGACGAAGATCGACTCGCTCGGTCGGCCGTCCGGACCGGGTAGCAAGCGCCCTGTCGCTTCGGCGTAGCGCCAGCTGCCGTCTTTGCGCCGTTGCCGGAACGTCATCCGCATCGGCGCGAAGAGGTCGGTGCCGAGGGCGGCCATGCGATCGATCTCGGCCAGATCGTCGGGGTGGATCAGATCGCGCAGGTTGCGTCCGAGCAGCTCGTCGGGCCGGAAGCCGAGCGCCGCATCGACCGAAGGCGAGATCCACAGGCAGACGCCCTCGGGCGAGGCGACCGAGAGTACGTCGCTGACGTGCTCGGCCATCACCCGGTAGCGGCGGGCGTTGTCGCGCAGTCGCCGCTCGGCGAGGTGGCGGCGTGTGACGTCGCGGTAGAAGGCGACCAGACCGTCGCCGAAGGGCTCGACCGCGATCGACAGCCGCTGTTTGGTGCGCGGATAGTCGACCTCCTCGCTGACGCGGGCACCATCGGCGAGCACGGATCGGTAGAGCGCCTCGATGGGGCCGCCGCGCGTGTCGGGGAAGAGGTCGAGCACGCTCTGCCCGTGCGCTTGCGCCAAGCTCAGCCCGAAGAAGGCGGCAGCCCGGGCGTTGCCCCAGCGGACACGGAACTCGGCATCGACGACGAACGCGGCGTCGTCGATGCGATCGAGCAACGCGAGCGCCTCGTCGGCACGCAAAGGCTCCACCTCGGCCCGTTCCCCGGCCATCCTGCTCCATCTCGCCCGTGGGCGCGTTGATCGCTGCCGACAAAGCTAGGACGCGACGCCATCCGTCGCAAGAGGTCGGACGCCCGAATGCGGGACGGAACTGCCCTCAGCCGGCGCAGTCCGAGCAAATTCCGTGCAGCAGTAGCTCGTGTGATTCGACCGAGAATCCGGCCGGCGCGTGGCGCGAGAGGTCGCCGGGGCAGATGTCGATATCGTAGACGCGATCGCAGCGCCCGCAATGGAAGTGATGGTGGTGGTCGAGTGCCGCGAGCTCGTAGCGGCGAGTCGAATCGCCGGGCAACTCGACCGCGCGCAGGAAGCCCGCGTCGAGCATCGCCTTGAGGTTGCGATAGACCGTCGCGATGCCGAGGGTCGGCACGTCGCGCTGGGCGGCCTCGAGCACTTCCTCGGGCCGCATCGGCCGGCCGGCGTTGCGCACCGCCTCGCGGATTGCACGCCGCTGCTCGGTGCTGCGGCGCGAACCGCCGGCCTCGCCGCCCATCAGCTGTTGGCGAACGCTTCGAGCGCAGCGGCGTCGATGTTCGCGTTGTGGTGCACCTGCTGCACGTCGTCGCAGTCGTCGAGCAGGTCGAGCATCTTCAGCAGGCTCGCGGCGTCGTCGCCACCGACGTTGACGCGGGTATCCGGCACGAAGAGCACGGTGTCCGAATCGACGGTCACGCCGGCCTCGGCGAGGGCAGTGGTCACGGCTTCGGTCTCGGACGCCTCGCAGACGACCTCGAAGATGTTCTCGCCGTCCTCGTTGGAGCCCTCGGCGCTGACGTCTTCGGCGCCGGCTTCGAGCGCGGCGAGCATCACGGCGTCTTCGTCGCCGCGGCAGACGATGATGCCCTTGCGAGCGAACATGTAGCCGACGCAACCGCTGGTACCGAGGTTGCCGCCGCCGCGGGTGAAGGCGTAGCGGATCTCCGACGCCGCGCGGTTGCGGTTGTCCGTCAGGACCTCGCAGTAGACCGCGACGCCGCCCGGACCGTAGCCCTCCATCGCGATCTCGGCGTAGTTCTCGCCGTCGCCTTCGCCCGAACCCTTCTTGATCGCGCGCTCGACGGTGTCCTTCGGCAGCGATTGCGCCTTGGCCTTGCGCAGCGCGAGGCGGAGGCGCGGGTTGCCGCTCTCTTCCGGGCCGCCGAGCTTGACGGCGACGATGATCTCTTTGGCGAGCTTGCTGAACAGCTTCGCGCGCTTGCGATCCTGGGCTCCCTTGCGGATCGCGATATTCGCTGCGTGACTATGTCCGGCCATGATCTCCTCCGTTCCGGGTCCGGCCGCGATGGCGCCGGGAAAGTACCGAGGTCGTTCGGGTTGTCAACGCGCCGCGGGCGGCTTGCGGCCGAGCAGCGCGTCGATTTGGGCGGCGAGGTGCGGGATCGGATCGTCGAGGACGTCCTTGGGCACGCCGGCGAACTGTTGGCCCGTGGCGCGACCGCCGCGGCCCGGGCGCGCGAAGAGCGGGACGTACTGCCACCGGTAGCCGAAGCCGCGCAGCCGCTCGGTGTCGACGTCGGCGTCGAACTCGACGAAGCGCACACCGCTGAGTAGGTTGTCGAGCCGGCCCGCCTTCAGCGCATCGTGGAACGAGCGGCACGGCGCGCACCACGACGCGCCGACGTAGACGACGACATCCTGCCCGGCGGCGGCCGCCTCGGCGATCTGGCGATCCATCACGATGTCGAGCGGCACGTCCGGGGTCGCCAGCACCAGCTGCGGCTTGCCGCGCGGCTCGGCCACGGGCGGCAGTGGCTCGGCGGTCGCTGGCGGCGGGGGCGGCGGCGCGCGACGGGGCTGTCGCGGCGCCTCGGCGGTCGGGGCAGGGGCAGCCGCGGGCTCGGCCGGCGCAACCGGCGGCGCAGCGGCAGCCTCGGCGGCGGCCGGATGCGCCGACGCCGACCCGGTGGTGCTCTCGCGCCCCCCGCACCCCGACAAGGTCAGGGTCAGGAGCGACGTGGCGACCCACCAGGTCGGCGTCGAAATCCGCATCGAGCTGCTCTAGACGTTGGCGATCAGCGGCGCGATCAGCAGGCTGACGACGCTCATCACCTTGATCAGGATCGAGACGCCGGGGCCCGAGGTGTCCTTGAAGGGGTCGCCCACGGTGTCGCCGATGACCGACGCCTTGTGGGTGTCCGACTTCTTCGGATGGCCCGGGACGCCGCCCTTCTCGATGAACTTCTTGGCGTTGTCCCACGCGCCGCCGGCGTTGGCCATGAACAGCGAGAGCGACGCACCGACGGCGAGGGCGCCAGCGAGCGCGCCGGCCAGAGCGGCCGGGCCCATGGCGTAGCCGATGGCGACCGGGCCGATGACGGCGACCGCGCCGGGCAGCAGCATCTGCGTGAGCGCGGCGGTGGTGGCGATGCTGACGATGGCGGCGGGCTGCGGATCGGCGTTGCCCTCGCGCAGACCGGGGATGGTGTCGAACTGCCGCTTGATCTCGTTGACGATGGCACCGGCGGCCTTGCCGACGGCGGTCATGGTCGAGGCGCCGACGATGAAGGGCAGGACCGCGCCGATGAGCAGGCCGATGAGGATCTTCGGCTCGGTCAGCGAGAGGTCGAGCGCCTTGCCGCCCGAGGCATGCTTGACCTCGAGCGCGTAGGCCGAGAAGAGCGCGACCACGGTCAGCGTGGCCGAGCCGATGGCGAAGCCCTTGCCGATGGCGGCGGTGGTGTTGCCAACGGCGTCGAGCTCGTCGGTGATCTCGCGGACGGCCGGGTCCAGGCCGCTCATCTCGGCGATGCCGCCGGCGTTGTCGGCGACCGGGCCGTAGGCGTCGACGGTCATCACGATGGCGGTGCCCGAGAGCATGCCGACCGCGGCGAGGCCGATGCCGTACATGCCGAGCTCGCCCATCGCCCAGTTGGCGAGCAGGCCGACGCCCGCGATGAGGAGCAGGCAGACGAAGACCGACTCCATGCCGACGGCCATGCCCTGGATGACGTTGGTGCCGGCGCCGGTCTTGGCGGCCTCGGCGACCGTCTTCACCGGCTTGTAGTGGCCGGTGTAGTACTCGGTGAGCAGACCGATCAGCGCGCCGCCGATCGCGCCGCCCGCCAGGGCGATGGTGACCGACTGGCCGACGTGCAGCATCGGCAAGATCACCGCCGTCACGCCCACCATGATCAGCGGGGGCAGCACCATCGCCATGCGCAGCACCGAAGCCGGGGCGCTGTTCTTCATCATGCGGGTGACGAAGATGCCGCCGATCGAGACGACCAAGCCCATGCCCGCCAGGATCAGCGGCAACGCGACGGCGGTCGTGCGGGCGAGCTCGACCGACATGTTGGCGTCGGTGACCAGCTTGCCGACCACGTCGCCCTCGGCGGTCAGGCCGATGGCCATGGTCGCGACGATGGCGGCGACCAGCGACTCGTAGATGTCGGCGCCCATGCCGGCGACGTCACCGACGTTGTCACCGACGTTGTCGGCGACCACGCCCGGGTTGCGCGGGTCGTCCTCGGGGATGTTCTCGAGCACCTTGCCGGCGATGTCGGCGCCGACGTCCGCGGCCTTGGTGTAGATGCCGCCGCCGATACGCGCGAACAGCGCGATCGAGGAGGCGCCCACCGCGAAGCTGTGCAGCATCGTGCCGAGCTCGGCCGAGCCCTTGTAGGTCGCATACACGCCGTACAGACCGATCAGCGAGAGCGCCGCGACGCACAGGCCCATGACGGCGCCGCCGTCGAGCGCGGTCACCAGCGCGTCGCCCTTGTGGCCGCCGCTCGCGGCCTGCGCGGTGCGGACGTTGGCCAGGGTCGCGGCCTTCATGCCGATGAAGCCGGCGAGCAGCGAGAGGAAGGCGCCGGCGACGAACCACACGCCGGCCATCACGCCGAGCGAGGCGGCCAGCGCGCCGAAGACCAGCACGGTGTAGCCGGCGAGCACCTTGTACTCCGCCATCAGGAACGCCATCGCGCCCTCGCGGATGTAGCCCGCGATGCGACGCATCGTCTCGTTGCCTTCGTCGAGGCCCTTGATGCGCACGTACAGGGCCGCGGCGATCACCAGACCGACCACGCCTGCGGCGACCGGCACCAGGGTCAACTGCTCGAGGAGCTCCATCGTTTCGCCTCCCACTCGCGCGTGGGGGTTGCACCACGCGGATCTCCAACTGCTTTTCGTGCCTCGCCAGCGTCCGTGGGGGTGACCCGGGGCCGGCGGGGGGCGGGACTGTACCCGCAGGTCCGCAAGTCGGCAACTCCCCACGGCAACAAAGAACGAGAGGGGGGCGGCAGCGCATCACGATTGACGCGCGATCCCGCGGCGCGCACCGTTTGGGGGCGGTCGAACGGCTGCATCGAGGTGCCGAGGCAAGACGGCGCCCCTTGCGACGATGGTGACGCCTGCACCGTCGGTGACGATTGCGCTGCAGGCAAATGCAGCCCCGGTAGCATTGCGACAAATCCGGCGGCAAGGGCGTCTGCGCCGAGAAGCCCGCCTCCGCAGTGGTCTGCAACACTGCGCTCGACACCGATTGCCTGAAGCAGACGTGCGTCGCGGCGAGCGGCGTGCGTCGCCATCGCCGGCAGCTACGGCGGCGGCGCCTCCCTCAAGCCGCACCTGCTCGTGGTCGATCGCTGGGCGTACAAGACCTGCGCCGAGCGAGGGCTCTGCGCAGGGCTCGACGCCGCGGCGTGCGACGACGGGACGGCGTGTATGCGCGACGGTTGTGAGGCGCAGTTCGGCTGTGTCTACGCGCCCACGCCCCAAGCCGTCTGCGATCCCGGCGTGCCGTGTACGACGATCGGCAGCTGCACGACCGGCAGCTGCCAAGTCACCGACTACGGCCGCGTCTTCGTCTTCGGCTACCCGGCCGGCAAGCCCGAACTCTCCGCCGGCAGCGTGATCGAGGCCGACGACGCGCCGATGCTCTGGCAGCGCCATGTCAACGGAGACTCCGCCCACGTCGGACGACAGCGCATCGACATCGCGTTCGGTCGGCAGTCCACGGCGACCGGCATCCAGGATTTCGGGTTCACCGGGCCGCTGCGGGTACGGCGTGGCCCGGCCGGCTGGAACCTGCTGGTCTCGTCGGTCGCCGCGGGGCCGGGCAAGGCGTTGTGGATCGGCCGCTTCGCCGACAAGACCGTCGAGTGGCTCGGCGCCATCGAGGTCTCCGAGCCCGGCTGCCCGGACTGCGAGCTCGAGGCCGTCGCCGCCGCCGCGGGGCCGGACGGCGCCGGCTACGCCCTCGGCCGCCGCGTCTCCGAGGCACGCTGCAACGCAGCCTCGTCGCGACCTATCAGCCCGACGGCAAGCCGGTGTGGCGCCGCGTCGAATCGGGTGTCGACGGAACCAGGCTCGTCGCGGCGCTACCGATGCCGGGCGCCGGCTTGGTCGTCAGCGGCACACAGGCGCAGGGCGGCATCGCCTCGCTGGTGCTCTGGCGTCTGGACGCCGACGGCAACGCGATCTGGAAGCGCGTCCATCGATCCCAACTCTGGGGCCCCGCCGATCTGCACGCGATGCCCGGCTACCTGCACCAGCACGCCGACGGCTCGTTCTCACTTTCGGCCTTCGGAGGGGTGGAAGGAAGCGACGAGCTCTTCCACTACGCCGTGCACGCCGACCCCTCGGGCCACATGAGCTGCAAGGACGCCGGCGTTTGCGCCGAAAAAGCGATGGACGACTGCGACGACGGCAACCCCTCGACCGTCGACGCCTGCCACCCCAGCAAGGGCTGCATGCACACCCCGATCAGCGGGCTCTGAGCCCGCGCGTCAGGGCGCCATCGCTCGGGGCTGACCGAACCCGCGGAGTTCGAACCCGGTCCGCGTCGCCGACGGCTTGCGTGCGTCTGGAATCTGCACCCAACGCGCTCGCGCCCCGGCCGCCGCGGCGCAGGCGACCAGGTCCAAGCGCCCGGGTCGGGTGCGCCACGCCTCGACTTGCGGCGCGAGTGTCGGCCAGCGCGCCGCGAGGGTGGTGGCGACGGCCGCGCCGCGCAGCATCCCGTCGGTCGCGACGCGGTCGGGCGCTCGCAGCGCGCGATGCAGGACGAGCAGGTCGGCGCCCGCCGCGCGCAGGTGGGCGTCGAGGCAGAGCGCCAACGCGGCTCCCGCGGCGTAGGCGCGGGCCGGCGATGCGAAGAGATCGACCCGGGCGTCGCCCCCTCGTCCAGGTAGGTGCGAAAGGCGTCGGCGAGATCGGCGCCGAAGCGGTCGGCGTCGCCGCCGTCGAGCGTGACCGTGAAGACGACCTCCAGATAGCGCGCGACACCCTCTCCGAGCCAATCCACGTCGGCCCGATTCCACAGATGCACCAGCTCGTGCACCAACACCCGGCCGGCCACCAGCAGGGGCGCGAGCGGCTGCAGTGACCCGTCCGCAGCCAATAGGCGGGCGAAATCGGCGTAGCCGCCGGGCGCGTGGCTAGCCCAGCCGGGCGAGCAGGGCTTCGAGAGCGTCGGCGTCGGCGATCTCGAGGGTGACGCGAGCGCCGCCCTCTTTCTGCGTCTGCACGCGCACCGGCAGACCGAGCCGCTTGCCGAGCCGACGCTTCATCGTGCCCAGGCGGCGGCTGTCGAGCGGCGCGGCGGTCGGCGCCGCGGCGGGTGCCTCGAGGGCGTGGCGCACCATCGATTCGGTGGCACGCACCGAGAGGCCGAGGCGGCGGACGGTCTCGAAGGCGGCGAGGCGAGCCTCGCCGGCGGGCAGGCCGAGCAAGGCGCGGCCGTGGCCGGCGGTGATCGTGCCGTCGGAGATCGCGTCGCGGATCGGCGCTTCGAGTTCGAGCAAGCGCAGCGCGTTGCTGATCGTCGGTCGGGCCAGACCGACCGCAGCGGCGAGCTGGTTCTGATCGTAGCCGTGCTCGTCGCGCAGCGCGGCATAGCCGAGCGCGGCCTCGATCGGGTCCAGATCGCGGCGCTGCAGGTTCTCGATCAGCGCGAGTTCGAGCGACTCGGCCGGGCCGCGCAGCGGGCGCACCAACGCCGGGATCACCGCGAGACCAGCCGCACGGGCGGCGCGCAGGCGACGCTCGCCGGCGATCAGCACGTAATCACCGGGGCGATCGGCGTCCTCGCGCACCAAGATCGGCACCAACACGCCGTGCGCGCGCACCGAGGCTTCGAGCTCGCCGAGCGCCTCGGCGTCG
Source organism: Pseudomonadota bacterium (assembly GCA_041163625.1). GTDB lineage: Bacteria > Myxococcota_A > UBA9042 > UBA9042 > UBA9042 > JACKFC01. Next base: position 10,531 of record JBEARB010000043.1, read on the forward strand.
AAATGCCGGCGCGGCTGCTCGGGGTTTTCGCGGATCGCGGTCAGCGGCACCCGCAGCAGGTCGGCGTCGGCCTCCCCGGCGGTGCCAGCGCCCTGGATCAACGCGCCGATGCCGCGACCCAGGCCGCCGCTCCGCTTGCCGAGGGCGCTCACGACGCCACCGCCTCGCCGCGCGTCGCGTGGCGCGCGAGCAGCTCGTCGCCGAGCTCGAGGTAGGCGCGCGCGCCCGGGCTGTGCGGGGCGTAGAGCGCGATCGGTCGGCCGTGGCTCGGCGCCTCGCCCAGCTTCACGCTGCGCGGAATCATCGTCTGCAGCACCTCGTCGCCGAACGCGGCGCGGACCTCTGCCTCGACCTCGCGGGCGAGGTTGGTGCGGCCGTCGTAGAGCGTCAGCAGGATGCCGTCGCGCGAGAGGCGCGGGTTCAGCCAACGACGCACGGATTTCCAGGTCTCTAGCAGCGAGACCAAGCCTTCCATCGCGAAATACTCGGCCTGCAGCGGCACCAGGATGCCGTCGGCGGCGGTGAGCGCGTTCACGGTGAGCAGGCCCAGGCTCGGCGGACAATCGAGCACCACCCAATCGTAGCGCTCACGCGCGGGCTCGAGCGCAGCCTCGAGCCGTCGCTCGCGGCCCATGACGCCGACCAGTTCCACTTCGGCGCCGAGCAGCGCTTCGCTCGCGGGGACCAGCTCCAGGCCGGCCACGTCGGTCAGGCGCGCGACGTCGTCGAGGGTCGCTTCGCCCAGCAGCAGATCAAAGCTGCCGCCCTCGGCCTCGGCGCGCGGCAGCCCGACGGCCGAGCTCGCGTTGCCCTGCGGATCGAGATCGACCAGCAGCACGCGCAGGCCGCGCATCGCCAGGGTCGCGGCGAGGTTGACCGAGGTCGTGGTCTTGCCGACGCCGCCTTTCTGATTGGTGATTGCAACGATGCGTGCCATGTCGGTGCTCCGCGGGCTGATCGATGGACCAGAAGGGGCCGGAGCATAGGGCATGGGCGATCCCGCGCCAAGGGCCAGGGCCGTGTCGGGTTCGCCGAGACGGTGCCGAGGGGGGGTGTCAGAGTGGAGCGGGGGCTCCGTCCTCACTGTGGATGGCGCGACCGCGCCGCACGGAGGAAGCCATGAGCCGCACCCCCTACACCATCGACGCCCGCAACGAGGTCGTCCAGAAAATCACCCACCGCGTCACCGTGGCCATCCTCGGGGGGGCGCTCGCTCTGCTGCCCGCTTGCGTGGCCGGTGGCGGCAACGAGGGTGTCGACCTCAGCTTCGGCGGGGACGACACGGTCAAGGTCGCCGAGGACGACAAGGGCACCACCAACTTCCCCGTCTGGGGCGAAGGCCAGCAGGAGGAGGAGTCGCGCGACTACGGTGACCCCTCGAGCCCGCACCGCCAGACCCAGGACGAGGGCACGCGCGTCCCCGGTGTGAACCTGGCCGACAAGGACCGCGCCGCCATGGATCAGCAGCCGCACGATCCCGCCGGCGACATCCCGACCCAGCCCGGCAGCAACCCGGAAGATCCGGCCAGCAACCCGGGCGGCCCGACCGAGCCGACCCCGCAGCCCCCGCCGGAGAAGATCGAGTGCGAGACCAACGAGGACTGCCCGGTGGTCGCCGGCGGCTGCGTCCTGCAGCAGTGCCAGATGGGCGATGACGGCAAGGGTGTCTGCGTCGACGCCGCCTTCGTCTGCGAGTGCGTCCCCGGCTTCGACGACAACTGCGACGACGGCGACACCTGCACCACCGACACCTGCGCTGACGACGGCGCCTGCGAGCACGCCGCCTCGGGCATCTGCAACGACGGCAATGTCTGCACCAGCGACGCTTGCGAGAGCAGCAAGTGCACCTTCACCACCTTCGCCGAGGGCGATGCCTGCGAGGACGGCAACATCTGCACCATCGACCAGGTCTGCACCGCCGGAAGCTGCGCGGGCGGTGCGGTGGTGGACTGCGACGACGGAGATGCCTGCACCTTCGACCTCTGCGACCCGGTCGGCGGCTGCCAGCACAAGGCCACCGGGTCCTGCGGGTCCTAGAGACGCGATCAAAAAATCGCCAAGGGCGATTTTTTGGGCGCGACTCGAGGAGGGGGATGGTTCGCGAGAACCGCGCTTCTCGCGACCAGGGGGCGCCCAGCCCCCCAAACAACAGACGAGAGACTCGGCCAGAAAATGCGAACCTGCATTTTCTGGTCGCGTCTCTAGCTACTCCTCCGCCGCGTTGCCTTCGAAGGCATCGAACGGGCAGTCGGGCAACCGGCTGCCCGTTCGCCTTTCGACGCAGCGCCGATCGTCGGGGGCCTCGGCCGGCTCGCGCAGCCGGCGCTTGGCGCGCGGGGTCTCCGCTTCGATCAGGATGTGGGGGCGCGGGTCACCATGCGAGAGCAGCACGCCACGCCAGCCCGCCGGCAGCGGCGGATGCGCCAGCTCGAAGAGCCAGCGCGCGTCGGCCGGCGGCACGTTGACGCAGCCGTGCGAGCGGACCGTGCCGAAGCCGTCGTGCCACCACGCGCCGTGCAGCGCCTGCCCCTGGTAGAAGTGGATGACGAAGGGCACGGCCTCGGCGACGTAGGGCTCCGGGACGCGCCCGCTCATCGTCGCGATCCGCACCTTCGAGAGCGCCCGATACAGCCCGGGCCGCGTGGACGTGCCCGGCTTGCCCGTCGAGACGAGTGTGGCGCGCAGCGGGCGGTCGCCGCGGTAGACCACCATCGTCTGTTCCTCGAGATCGATGTGGAGCCACAGCGCGTCGGCCGGGATGCGGGCCGGGCGCACCCGTGGCCAGGCCACGCGGACCTTCCAGCGTGGGAGCCGACGGCCATCGGCCAGCCGCACCCGGCCGCGGTCGAGCCTGACCCCCCCGAAGGCCGATTGCCGCTCGATGCGATGGGCCTGCAGGGCGGTGTCGATGGCGGCGCGCTCCTCCGAGCCCTTACGAGTCTTGCGTCGACGGGCCAGCAGCGCGTCGCGATCGGCGGCCGTCTCGCCGCCGTCGACCTCCGCGGCGCGGATCGTGTGCAGTGTGAAGGCCATCGGCAGCTCGGGCGCGTCTTGGCCGGTAAAGTCGCTACCTTGGAGTAGCTTCACGTCGCGCGCCCGCATCCAACCGCCCTGCCAGCGCCGCAGCCAGCCCTCGGGTGCGGCCGGATCGACCACGAAGGCGACCAGATAGCCCAAGCGCTCTTTGCGCAGGCGCTTGGCGCTGGTCCGCGGCGCGTCGTAGACGGCGGCGCGCCAGGCGATCACGCGGCCGCGCAGGAGCGCGTCGTCATCGACCTGACGTGCGATCTCCGGTGGGCGGGGCAGCGGCCGCAACAGGCGTAGCGGCACCACCGCGCCGCCCTCGACCGCCGCCATCGCGCGCGGGTGATCGCAGCGCGGCAGACAACCCAGCACCCGGACGCCATCGCCGCGGCGGAGCACGCCCGCCGCCAACGCCCGCTTTTCCGGCCCGCGACGCGGCCAATAGGCGCCGGCGTCGAGCCACGCATCGAAGGGGGGGCGACCGAAGTCGGGGGCGGCCGTCGTGGTGGCCCCGGCAGGCAGCGGGACGGGATCGCCGATGACCGCGAGCGCCGGCGCCGGCACCAGCCCCATCGTCCAAGTCCAGACGTGCACGGTCCATCGGCCCCACGCGCCAACTCGACGCGGCCGACGCGCGGCCCCGACCGCCGAGGGCGCCGAGTTTGAGGTGAGCGGTTGCATCCGCGGTGCCTCGCGCGTGGAGCCCGCACCAGCGCGAACTCGCAGGTAGACTAGCAAGCGCTCGCCCGTCCGTCTTTCACCGGGCCGCGCCTCGGGGTAGGCTTTCCGCCGTCCGAGTCGTCTCGACGGAGGTAACGCCATGGCCCCGAACGTTGCCGCTCCGGCGCTGCCCGAGCCCACCCACACGGTGCTCAACCAGGCGCGACCGCTGCAGGATTTCGACCTCTACGGCTCCGACGCAGCGTTGGTCGAGGCGGTCGCCCGCGAGGGGGCCGGCTGGGACGCCGCGTCGATCACCGCGCTCGGCGTGCAGCTCGGCCGGCCAGAATGGCAAGAATACGGCCACCTCGCCAACGTCCACACGCCCGAACTGCGGCTGTTCGATCGCTTCGGCGAGCGGGTCAATCAGGTCGTCTTTCATCCGAGCTACCATGCGCTGTTCACCGCCAGCAAAGCGCACCGCATCCACGATCAGCCCTGGATCGACAGCCGCCCCGGCGCGCTCGTGGCGCGGCTCGCCAAGAGCTTCTTGATGGGTCAGGTCGAGCAGGGCCACGGCTGCCCGGTGACGATGACCTTCGCGGCGGTGCCCGCGTTGCGTCACCAGCCTGACATCGCCGCCCGCTTCCTGCCGCGCATGCTGACGCCGGTCTACGACGGCGAGGACAAGCCTTGGTTCGAGAAGCAGGGGCTGACCATCGGCATGGCGATGACCGAGAAGCAGGGCGGCAGCGACGTGCGCGCGAACACCACGCGCGCCGTGCGCGACGGCGACGTGTGGCGGCTCGTCGGCCACAAATGGTTCTGCAGCGCGCCGATGTGCGACGCCTTCTTGACCCTCGCGTACACCGAGCGCGGGCTCTCGTGCTTCTTGGTGCCGCGTTGGGCCGACGACGGCACGCGCAACCCGATCTGGGTCCAGCGCCTGAAGGACAAGGTCGGCAACCGCAGCAACGCGAGCTCGGAGATCGAATACCACGGCGCGCAGGCGTGGCTGGTCGGCGAGGAGGGCCGCGGCGTCCGTACCATCCTCGAGATGGTCGCGCACACCCGCCTGGACTGCATCATCGGCTCGGCCGCCACCATCCGGCAGGTCGTCGTGCAGGCGGCGTGGCACGCCGGCCACCGGGCCGCGTTCGGCGACACGCTGCTCGACAAGCCGCTGATGCAGAACGTGCTCGCCGACTTGCAGCTCGAGTCCGAGGCGGCGACCGCGGTCGGCTTCCGCATCGGCCGCGCCTGGGACGAAGCCCGCGCCTTCGAGGACGGCAGCGCCGCCGAGGGGGCCGCCGACAGCCGCGCGTTTGCCCGTATCGCCACGGCGGTCGCGAAGTACCACGTCTGCAAGATCGCGCCGACCGTCGCCTACGAGGCGATGGAGTGCCTGGGCGGCGGCGGCTTCGTCGAGGAGAGCCCGATTGGCCGGCATTTCCGCGACGCCCCGGTCAATTCGATCTGGGAGGGCTCGGGCAACGTGATCTGCCTGGACGTGCTGCGCGCGATGGCGCGCGAGCCGGAGTCGCTGGTCGCCTTCGCCGACGAGCTGCAGACCACGCGCGGCCTCGACGCGCGCTACGACGCCCACGTCGACGCGCTGCTCGCCACGCTGAACCCGAAGACCGTCGACCTGACGGGGCTCGAGCGCAACGCGCGCAGCCTGGTCGAGCGGATGGCCCGGGCGCTGCAGGGCTCGGTGCTGCTCGGCGCCGCGCGCGACGGCACCGGCTCGGCGGCGGTGGCCGAGGCCTTCTGCGCCGGTCGGTTGGCGCCCGGCGCGGGGCGGCATTTCGGCACGCTGCCCGCTGGCGTCGATCTCGACACGCTGGTCCGCCGCGCGCTGCCGCAGGGCGTTGCGCTCTCGGGGCCGCGCGGCGCGGGGGGCGCCGCGTGAGCGCCGCGCTCGTCGGGATCATCGGCTGGATTTTGCTCCAGCTGGGCATCGGATTCTACGTCAGCCGCCGCATCCAGACCGAGGACGACTACCTCGTCGCCGGTCGTAGCCTCGGCTACCCGCTCGCCATCGCCACGATCTTTGCCACCTGGTTCGGCGCCGAGACCTGTATCGGCGCCGCCGGCGAGGCTGCGAGCAACGGCCTCTCGGGCAACGTCGCAGATCCGTTCGGATACGCCTTCTGCCTCGTCGGCATGGGCGTGTTCTTCGCCCGTGCTCTCTGGCGCAAGAAGCTGCGCACGATGGGCGACCTCTACCGCGAGCGTTACGGCACGAGCGTCGAACGCTTGGCGGTGCTGCTGATGGTCCCCACGTCGGTGCTCTGGGCGGCGGCGCAGATCCGCGCCTTCGGCCAAGTGCTCGCCGCCGCGTCGCCGCTCGAGGTGCACGTCACCATCGGCATCGCCGCCGCGGTGGTCGTGGCCTACACCATGTTCGGCGGCCTGCTCGCCGACTCGATCACCGACTTCGTGCAGGGCGGCGCGCTGCTCGTCGGCCTGTGCGTGCTCGGGGTGGCGGTCTGGACCTCGGATGCCGCCGCCGGCGTGCAGATCTCCACCGACCGCCTCTCCCTCGCCACCGAAGGCGGCCCGATGGCGACCGCCGAAGCCTGGGCCGTGCCCGTCGTCGGCTCCATCGTCGCGCAAGAGCTCGTCGCGCGGGTCATCGCCGCCAAGAACCCCGACGTCGCCGCGCGCAGCTCCATCTTCGCCGGCGTCCTCTACCTATTCGTCGGTCTCATCCCCGTCAGCATCGGCCTCGCCGCGCCGCAGCTCTTCGGCACGCTGGACGATCCCGAGCAGGTCCTGGTCCTCGCCGCAGAGCGCTTCCTGCCGACCGCGCTCTACGTCGTCTTCACCGGCGCGTTGGTCAGCGCAATCCTGTCGACCGTCGACTCGGCGCTGCTGGTCGCCGGCTCGTTGCTGGGCCACAACGTCATCGCGCCGATGCTCGCGGTACACGACGAGCGTCGACGCCTGCGCATCGATCGGCTCGCCGTCGCCGGCTTCGGTGTGCTCGCCTGGATCATGGCCGAGAGCAGCGAGGGCGTGTACGAGCTGGTCGAGATGGCTTCGGGCCTCGGCACTTCGGGATTGTTCGTCTTGGTCGTCGCCTCGCTCGTGCCCGGCAGCCCGGGCGGCAAGATCGCCGCCGTCGCGACGATGATGGTCGGCCTCGGCGTCTACGTCGCGGGCGAGATCTTCGGGCTGTTCGAGACGCCCTACGTCTGGTCGCTGCTCGCCTCGGTCGTGGTCTACCTCGCCATCGGCGCCTTCGAGCGCGCGGACCCCGGCGTGACCGAGCCGGCCACGGCTGCGTAACGCAGGGCAGGCCCGACGACTCAGAGGGGCGACGCGCCCCCGACGGCGCGACGGAGCGAACGATGCAAGAGTGGATGCACTGGGTGTTCTTCGGCGTGATCGCCTTCCTGATGTGGCGCAAGCTGGCCGGCAAGGCCGACCCCGCCACCGCCAAGCAGCTCGTGCAGGACGGCGCGCTGCTGCTCGACGTGCGCTCGCCCGGTGAATTCTCCGGCGGCCATATCCCCGGTGCCCAGAACATCCCGGTGCAGGAACTCGCCGGCCGCGTCGCCGAGCTCGGCGCCGACAAGGCCCGCCCGGTCGTGGTCTATTGCGCCAGCGGCATGCGCAGCGCCAGCGCCGCTGGTGCCCTCCGGAAGGCCGGATTTGCGCGCGTCGAGGACCTCGGCGGGATGATGCGCTGGCCGCGCTGAAGCCGGCGGGTCGCTCGGCCGCCGACCGGAACGCGACGCCGCTCGTCGCTTTGCCGACCCGAGCATTGCAAGAAAATGTGTGCGTGCCTTGGCCTTGTGTCGTGGCTTCCTTTAACGTGTCTCGACCACCAAGGAATGCACCATGCACTATGATCCGACCGATTTCCGGCCCTATCCCGCGCGCATCGCCACCAATATCGGCTGGGTGCGGGGAGCCCTCTCGCTGCCCGGCGAGCGCAGCGTCCTCGAGCTGCTCAACGGCCACGACGGCCTGCTCCGGGTGACCGGTGCGTGGCTGCCTTCGCGGCGCGAGCGCATCGAATTCATCGCTGTGCGCGTCGGTTCGGTCAGCCTGGTGCTGCCGGGTGACCACACCGGCGACCAGACCTCTGCGGTCGCGCACGCCCGGCATCGGATGGCCCATCCGGTGCCGATGCGCCGCGTCCTGCTGCTGCTCGACAAGATCAGCGTCGTGGGCTCGGTCGCGCTCGGGCAGCGCGCGCGGGTGAGCGACGTCTTCGCGGCCGGTCGCAGCTTCGTGCGCGTCGAAGGCGCCACCATCTCGGCCGAGCGTGGCGGCGGCAACGCGGACCACCTCGACACCGTGCCCGAGCTCTTCGTCAACGTCGCCCGGGTCCACGGCATCGCCGATCTGGACGGCGAGCTCGACCCGATCAGCCAGACCGTCATCCCGGCGAGCGCCGAGAGCATCGCCGCCATCGGCAAGCGGGCGGTGCCTGCCCGGCGCAAGACCGATCCCGGGCTCGCGGTGCCACAGGCGGTCGCTCCTGCCGCGCGTTCTTCGGGCGGCTACTTCGGCTCGGTGCCCGCCCGCGGGGCGCCCGAGCGGCGAGGCGCTCCAGTGGCGGAGCCCACGTCGACCAACGACGCCGACGCCCCCTTCCGTCGCGGCTGAGGCGCGCCGCTGGCGCAGCGCGTCTTGAATCGGCGCGGGCTTCTGTCACGCTCGCCGGCGTGAACGCACCCGCCCGCAGCGCTGCACACCTCCCCGACCTCGCCGATTGGATGCGGCACGGTCTGTACGACCCCGAGGCCGGCTACTACGCCGCCGGGCGCGTGCGCTTCGGCCACGGCGCCGATTTCTGGACGTTCCCGACCCGCCTCGCGCCGGCCTTCGGGCAGCTGCTCGCCGAGCACCTCGCCGGCCTGCGCGCCCGGCTGGTCGATGCGGGCGACTTGGCCGCCGACGCGCCCTTCGACGTGGTCGAGCTCGGGGCGGGCACCGGCGCGTTGGCGCGCGATATCGTGCGGGCGGCGCAGGCGATGGCGCAGGCGCCCGAGCCCTACGCCGGCCTGGCGCGCACGCTGCGCTACCGCATCGGCGAGCGCGCGCCGGCGTTGCGGCAGGCGCAGGCGACGCTGCTCGCGGGGCTGCCGGTGACGCACCTGCCGCAGACCGCCGACGACGCCACCGCCGCGCTCGAGCCGATGGTCGGCGTGATCTTGCACAACGAGCTGCTCGACGTCTGGCCGCACACGCTGCTCCGGCCCTCGACCGGCGAGCGGCTGCGGCTCGGGGCCACGCCGGCGGGGCAGGGCGAGGCGATCCCGCGCGAGGCGTTGGTGCCGGCGATGCGGGCGGCGTTCGCGGCGGGCGAGGCAGCGCCGGCGCTGGCGGTGCAGGCGCACTGGTCGAGCGAGCCGATGCCGGAAGATCCCTACCTGGCGGCGCTGACGCCGGTGCTGGCGCGCCGCGAGGCCGGCGGCCGTGGACCGGCCGAGTTGCTCTACGCGCCCGAGATTCCGGCCTTCGCGCGCTGGGCGGCGGCGTCGCTGCGGGCGGGCTGGATGCTGACCATCGACTACGGCGCCGACGTCACGCACGGCCTCGATCCCGCGCCGGCGTTGGCGCAGCTGCGGCTCTTCCCGCAACCCGCAACGCCACCGCTGCGGGCGCCGGCGTCCGCAGCGCTCCGTGACCTGGACTGGCCCGGCAGGCAGGACGTCACGGTCGACATCGACTTCTCGCACCTCGCCTTCGCCGGCGAGCAGGCGGGGCTGTGGCCGGTGCTGCACGGGCCGCAGGGGCTGCTCGCGCCCGGCGGCAGCCTTGGCGACGTGCTCGGCACCGTGCGCTGCGACCTGCTCGCCGCCGAGACGCGGCGCGCGGTCGAGGCGCAGCTGCGCGCCGACAGCGGCATCTCGGTGATCGAGGCGGCGCGGCTGGTCTACGACGCGGCGCGCGGCTTCGTGCGCGGCAGCGCCGGCTTCCGGCTGCTGCTGCAAGAGCGCGAGGGCACGCGCGGCAGCCTGCGCGCGGCGTTGCAGGACGCGCCCGACGCCTTCCCGGTGCGGGTGCAGGCGCTGCCGCAGCCGCGGGCGGGCGTGAGCGCCGAGGATTTGGCCGCGGCGCTCGGGCCGCACGTCGAGTCGTTCGCGAGCGCACCCCTGCGGACCGAGGGTAGCGTGGTCTGCGCCGTGGACGAAGCCGGCATGCGCATCGTCTTGCCGGCGCTGCTGGAGACGCTCGCGCCGCTGCTCGAGGAGGGACCGTGGACATCGCGCTGACCAACGTGCACCTCGACCTCGGCGCCGGCCGCCGCGGCACCGACATGGGCCCCTCGGCGCTGCACGTAGCGGGCCTGCTGCCGGCGCTGCAGCGACTCGGCCACGCCGTCGTCGACATCGCCAGCCTCGGCACGCCGAGTATGGAGGCGGTCGGCAGCGGCGCGAGCGACGCGCGCTTCTTGGCTTCGATCGCCGAGGTGGTCGCAGCGCTCGCCGATCGCGTCGAGCAGAACGTGCGCGACGGGCGCTTTCCGCTCGTGCTCGGCGGCGATCACAGCGTCGCGGTCGGCACCGTCAGCGGGATGGCGCGGGCGTTTCGGGCGCGCGGTGAGCGGCTCGGCGTGGTCTGGGTCGACGCGCATACGGACATGAACACGCCCGCGACCAGCCCGACCGGAAACGTGCACGGGATGCCGCTCGCCTGCTTGCTCGGCGAGGGGCCCGCCTCGCTGACGACCGCGATCTGTGGGTCGCGAGCGGCGCTGCGGCCCGAAGACGTCGCGATTCTCGGGGTCCGCGACGTCGACGCGACGGAATCGGAGATCGTGCGGCGACTGGGGGTGCGGGTGTTCACGATGAGCGAGCTCGACGCCCGCGGCATCGCCGTCTGCCTGCGCGAGGCCATCGACCGCGTCACCGAGCACACCGCCGGCGTACACCTGAGCTTCGACCTCGACGGCGTCGACCCGCAGCACGCCCCGGGCGTCGGCACGCCCGTGCCGGGCGGACTCTCGTTGCGCGAGAGTCACCTGATCTGCGAATGGCTCGCGCGCGAGACTCGCCTGTGCGGGATGGAGCTCGTCGAGCTGAACCCGACCCGCGACGTCCGCAACCAGACCGCCGAGCTCGGGCGCTGGCTGATCGAGAGCGCGCTCGGCCGACGCATCCTCCGTTGAGCCTGGGGGACTGGAAAAATCGCCAGAGTGATAGGTGCTTTAGGTCGAATCGACGGACTGAAAAGCCTTCGAGCCATCTGCCGAAAAGAGCTTGACGCCACCGGCTCGCGCCGGTGTCTCGCCGCGCCCCAGGAACCGGAGAGACGCGATCATGAACTGGACGCTCGGTGCGATGATGGCGATGGCCCTGATCTTCGGCGGTTGCGCTGCCGGCGGCAACGGCAACGGCAACGGCAACGGCAGCGGCGGCGGTAGCCCCGGCGGCCCCAACGCCACCATGTGCGGCGGCATCGCCGGCCTGACCTGCCCCTAAGGCCAGGTCTGCCACATCACCGAGAGCTACGCCGACGCGGCGGGCTTCTGCGTCGGTCAGCCCAGCGGCGCGGACTGCAGCGCGGTCAAGTGCATCGGCCCCTCGGCGTGCGCCCCGATCAGGTCTGGCACGAGCCGACCGGTCAGCAGTGCTGCGGCACCTGCAAGAACGGCGGCAAGACCCAGAACGTCGAGTGCACGCAGCCGACCGATTGCCAGGGCATGATCCACTTCATGTGCGTCGGTGGCTGGAGCTGTGAGCAGAACACCTGCAACTGGTCCTGCCAGACCACTGTGGTCTAGAGACTCGACCAGAACATGCAGATTCGCATGTTCTGGCCAAGTCTCTCGTCTGTTGTCTGGGGGGCTAGGCGCCCCCTGGTCGCGAGAAGCGCGGTTCTCGCGAGCCATCCCCCTCCGCGAGCCGCGCCCAAAGAATCGCCCTTGGCGATTCTTTGATCGCGTCTCTAGCGCGCTTCGGACCGGCAGCGGTTGCGCAGCGAGCTGTCGCGGATCGACTCGCAGGCCGATTTGTTGCGGGCGACGACCGCGCGGCAGTGGTTGCGCTTGTCGCTGTCGCGGATCGACTCGCACGCGGACTTGTTCTTCTTGGCGAGCGCGCGGCAGTGGTTGCGTTCGTCGCTGTCGCGGATCGACTCGCACGACGAGCTCGACGAGCCGCCGCCGGCGATCGCCCGGCACTTGTTCCGCATGTCGCTGTTGCGGATCGACTCGCAGGCCGAGCGGTTCTTGCCGACCTCGGCGCGGCAGAGGTTGCGGCGGTCGCTGTCGCGGATCGACTCGCAGGCCGATTTGTTGCCGCGTTCGCGGGCGCGGCAGTGGTTGCGGGCGTCGGCGTCCTTGATCGACTCGCAGGAGCTGGCGTCGGCGACGCCGGGTAGGGCGCAGGCCAGGGCGACGATCGCGCCGAGCAGGCTGCGGTCGGGGCGGAACGAGAGCATGGCGACCTCCGTCGGATGCCGTGCCGGCATCGGCGCTCCCAGTGTGCCGGATGGTGCCGACGGACGCCATCGATCCGGCGCGTGGGGTCCGACTTCAGCCCGGGTTCTTCTTTGCTTCTCGCGCTACCGCGGCCGCACAGGGCTGGCGCGGCCGCAGGGGGAGCGAGAACTCGAAACACGCGCCTGCGGGAAGGGCAACATAGCGCAGGTCGCCGCCGAGCCAGCGGGCAGCGCGACGGGCAAACGGCAGGCCGAAGCCCAAACCTTGCCCCTTTCGATGTCTGACTCGGGGGGTGCGCTCGAAGACAGACTCCCGTTCTTGCGGCGCGATCCCTGGACCGCTGTCTCGGATGCAAATACGCCAAGCTTCTTCCGTTCGCTGGGCCTCGACCGAGATCGGTCCACTGTCGCCAGCGTGTCGAACCGCGTTGGCGACCAGGTTCCCGACGACCCGGTGCAACAAGCGGCGATCGGTCTCTATCATCAACGACGGCTCGCAATGCGTGAAGATCCGGTCGCTGGCCGATGCGCCGAACACCTCGATGCTCGCGAGTAACTCGGCGCGCAGCGGGAACGTTTCATATCGAACTTGATATTCGCCGTGCTGCATCGTGGCGATCATGAGCAGGTCGTCGACGAGCGCGGTCAGCCCGCGAAGGGCTCGCAGCGCGGTCTCGACCATGGTCTGCTCCAGCGCTCCAGTGGACCGAATCTTGATGCCCTTGAGGACAAAGCCGATAGCGTTGATGGCGTTGCGCATGTCGTGCACGACATCGGCCGCGACCTGACGACGTTCGCGATTCGACTCCTGGTGGGCCTGGAGCCGACGTTCCAGCTGCTCGATCCGTTGCTGCCTCGTGTCGAGTTCGGAGGCGATACCTTGGGCCGTGGCAGCGAATTGCGCCAGGCTGCCCAATGCTTCGAGCTGTTGATGGATATCGGGCATCGGCGCAGGCGCGACCACGGCGACGGCTCCCGTTGCCTCCTGCGCATCGATGAAGAGGGGGATGCCGAGCAGTATGTCCGGGGAGGTTGGCGGTTGTGGATTCTGCGCCGCTGTCTCCTCGCTGGGCTGCCTCCGCATTTCCACGATGCGACCGGTCGCCATCGCTTCCTGACAGACCTGTGCGAGTCGCTTGCCGGCATCCGACGCATCCACGGGGGGGGGCGCTGCGGTGTCATGAATGCTCACTCGAACGGACGCGGCGGGCACGTTGAACAGGCCTGACGCTACGTCTCGTACAGCCCGTAGGAGCCGCAGTTCGACTTTGTGGCCGGCGGCACCCCGTTCAGGTTGTCTGCTTTCGAGCGTGGGTTCGTTCATAGGTCTCGCCAGTTCGTGGTAGTCCTACATCCGGTACCCGAGCCCCGGCGAAGTTGGATGCGCTTTGAGCGCCAAAGGTTTGCAGGGTCAGTAGTTCAAATGTCTGGCTTCTCTGCGAATTTTGGATGGCACTGTGAGATTGGCTTCTCGAAGATGTGCCGGGACCGGTGCCAGGTGGTTGGTGGGGTCTCTCAGTTCGTCGCGGACCTCCGGAATCGAACGCCAGATCGCCAGTGCGGTGTGCGCCGCCGCGTCGGCGGATGCGGCGCTGACCTGGTAGCAGTAGATCGGGCTCGCGATCCCCTTCAACGCGTACGGTCCGACTGGTTCACAGACGAACGAGCCGCCGAGTTGCAGGGCAGTGGTATCCGAGACGAGAACTTGCCCGGCGGCGGCACGCGTCTCGATGCGCGACGCGATGTTCACAGTTCGGCCCCATACGTCGAATGCGATTCGCTCGCGGCCGAGCACACCGGCCCGCAGCGGCCCGCTGTGCACGCCCACGCGAAGATCGACGCCGAGGCCTTGTTCCGCGCTGATCGAGCGGAGGACGTCGACCATCTCCAGGCCGATCCTCGTTGCTCGTTCGCAGTGGTCGGAAGCGTCGTGGAGAACGTTGACCGTGGCCATGTAGGCATCGCCGATGGTCTTGATCTTCTCGCCGCCGTGCCGCTGCGTGATTGCGTCGAAGGCCGAGAACACTGCCTCGAGCGCCGCGACGAGTCGCTGCCCTTCGAGCCTCTCGGACAGCGCGGTGAAGCCCACGATATCGGCAAAGATGACGGTCGCGTTGTTGACCGGGTAGATGAAGTTCGTCGGGTTTCGCACCAAACGACTTGCAACCGGAGCTGGCAGAGCATCGAAGAGGACAGCGCGAGCACGCTCGCGCTCCGCTCGAACGGATTCGTGCGCGCGCTCGGCCGAGCGCCGAGCCTCCTGAGCCAAGACGGCGACCGACGCCGAGGCGAGCGTGTCGGCGGCGATTCGGCTCCAACTGTGCGCATCCCACGGCTCAGAGCGTGCCGAGAACAATGCCATCGCTGCGACAGCTCCGCCGCTGAGCCATCGACCTGCTGCCAGTTGGTCCTTGTCCAGGAGCGCGAATGGGAGCGCGGCGAGTGGAAGCAACCAGTGATGCACCCCGAGTTCCGCGGGGAGAACTGCGAGTTCCAGGAGTACCGACGCGAAGGCCCCGACCAACAAGGGGAGTATCCGCGCATTCTGGTTGTTCGCTCGGGGGCGCAGGTACCACAAACTACTCCCTACCATCGTCAAGTTGCCTAGCACTGCCACCCATTCGCCCTGCAGAAGCGCGAAAGGCAGCGAGAGCGCGCAGAAGGCCAATGCGAGCCAGGCTACGCGGTCTGCCATGTCGAATCGTCGCTCTGCGTCCGCCATCTGCTCTTCCGTCTGCGTGCTCTCGACTCGACTGCGACACTGCGCCAGCGGGCTACAGGACTAGGCTCTCGCGTTGCGCTTTGCGATAGTCGATTGAACGTACAGTGACGGCTCGACGCTGATCTGTTGGCGCTGTGCATTGAAGCCACGCCAATCGGTGGCATCCTGACAGCCGGGCCGTTCCCCCGCCGCCCATTCGCCCGCCTGGCCCGCATTCTGGGGAGACCTTCGCCATGGAGATGTTGGACGCAGCGGCGCTCTTCGGCGCCGTCTCGATGCTCGTCGTGGTCATCCGTGGCGCGATGCTGCCGCGCGACTACGAGGTCGCACGCATGCTCACGCTCGACCTGGACGTGGTGAAGGTCTGGCCGCTGCTGGTGGACCCGCGCCAGATGAATGCCTGGCGCGGCGACCTGCGCCGCGTCATGCGCATCCCCGGCGAACGCGACCTGCCGGCTTGGATCGACGTCGGTGTGATCAGCCGACGCAATTGGCGGGCGACCGAACTGGTCGCCTTCAAGTTGGTCCGTGCCGAAGTCGACAACGGCTTGTTTCCGATGCACGGCGAGGTCCGCGTCGAGATCAGCGGTAACGAGACGCGCACCGTCATCGTCTTCCGCGAGACCGGACGCATCGACTCGCAGTTCGTGCGCGTGTTGGCGCGCTGGGCGATTGGGCTGCACAGCCAACCCGACAGCTTCTTGCGCGCGTTGGCCCGTCGATTCGAGCAGCCCGCCCGCATCACCGACGCCGAAGGCTGATCGGCCGGCGCAGGCGCCGGCTGCAGCGCTAGGGCGCCCAGAATGCGTCGACGAGTAGCTGCTGCCCGGCGGCGTCTCCGCCGACCACCACCAAGCGGCCGTTCCACAGGAAGGGATCCGTGCGGCGGCCAAGGCGCAGCGCGTTCCCGAGCGGGAGCGGCCCCTTCTGCGGCGTGCCGTCGGCTTGCAGCACCATCGCCCAGCTGTCCTGGTAGGCCTTGCCCGTCCACCGCTCCCAGAGCACGGCGACGCGCCCGTCCGGCAAGCCGAGCACCTTGACGCGCGAGGCGTTGTCGCTGGCGAGGTCGACGTAGTTCGTCAGCCAGCGCACCCCGACGTTGCGCTGCTCGGTCCACTTGCCGCCGAAGGTGTAGAAGCCGCCTTCCTCGGCCGCACCGCCGCCGGGCAGGACCAAATCGTCGGTGACGACGTTGGGGCCGGTGCCCTTGCTCGCCTCGCCGAAATCCCGGCGGACCAGCACCGCGCCGAGGTTGCGCGGGGCGTTGTGCAAGCCGGTGGCCTTGGCGTTGTCGAGCGCGTCGTTCTCGCCGGCGAAGATCACCAGCAGCCCGGCGCTCGTCTCCACCACGCCGCCGAGCTCGGTGTAGGTCGAATTGTCGTTGCTCCATTGGTAGAGCTGCTTGGCGCTCTCGGTCTCGTAGGCGGGGAAGGTCTTGCCGGCCGGGTTCTTGGCCGAGGTGCCGTGGGCGGTCTTGAAGGTGTAGACCACGCGCGAGCTGCGGCCGGTCTCGTCCCAGCGGTGCAGGTGCACGCCACGCGGGTAGTTGTCCCCGAGATCCACGCCGAGCAGGGCGCCCTCGCTGCCGGTGGTCGCGAAACATTCGAAGCTGTGGCTCGAGGACTGCGCGATCTTGCCGCGTGGCTCGAGCGTCTCGGCGTCCCAGACCACGGTGACCGCGCCCTGGTGGTTCAAGCCGTCGGCGGCGGCGTGCATCTTGCGGGCGACGATGGCGCCGACGATCGGCTTGCCGTCGCTGGCCGTCCCGGTCGCCATCGCCACCTGGTTGGTCGATTGCTTGGTCGTGCCGAAGACGTTGATGTTCAGGCCCGCCTTCTCGGCCTTCTGCGCCGTCGCCTGCTCGACCACCGCGGCCTCGCCGTCGGCGCCGTCGGCGCGCACGCGCAGCAGCCGCGTCGGCCGGGTGCCGAGCTTGACGTCGGTGC
Source organism: Pseudomonadota bacterium (assembly GCA_041163625.1). Lineage (GTDB taxonomy): Bacteria > Myxococcota_A > UBA9042 > UBA9042 > UBA9042 > JACKFC01. The sequence goes on from JBEARB010000043.1 coordinate 27,289, forward strand.
CCGCCGCGACGAGCAGCACGAAGATGCGACCCGCCGCGTCGGCGGTGGCGCCGGCGAGGACTTCGTCGGTCTCGGTCGGCACGCTCAGCGTGCGCGCCTGCTGCAATTCCGCCCCGAGCCACGTCACGTAGACCCCGCCGGCGCTCGGGCTCTGCCAGACCACACCGGGCTCGGTCGAGCGCTGAATCGGCCAGAACCGGCGGTTCTCGCCGTATCGGTTCCCGTGCACGGCGGGGCCGGCCTTGAACGCCTCGGCGCTGTCGGCCGGTGGCGCAGGCAGAGGAAGGGCGGTGTGTACGTGCGCGCCCAAGGCAGTGTCGGCGACGTAGCGGCGGCTCGCGCCACCGCCGAGGTCGACGACTTCGCCCTGCGGCAGGGTCGGCGTCGGGCCCGCCGACCACGTACCGGTCGGGGCCGTGGTGCAGGCGGCGAGCCACAGCAGCGCGCCGGTGGCGGCCGCGGAAGCGTGGGCGAACGGTCGAGCGAAGGACATCGAGGCCTCCCGGGCGCGCATGCGCCGAAAGTAGGCTATGGACGCGCGGGGGAAATGCAACGGTCCGACCCGTGCGCCCCCGCCCCCGCGCCGCGCCGCTGCCGGGCCGAGAGCATGGCCGTGATTTCGATGCGATGGTGTGTGGTTTGGTGTTTGAACGTCCGGTCCGAGTGCGGCAGCCTGCAGGCACGATGGGGGTTGCACAACGAACGAGCGCACGGTCGCCGGCACGCGATTGGCATTTTGACGCGCGTTCGGGCGCGTGGCTCGTGGTCGTCACCGTGGCGTCGACTGAAGTCGATCCCGTCGGCCGCGGACACTGGAAGCGCCAGTTGACGGTAAAATCACAACGCGATCTGCTGGCCTCCTGAACTGGAGGAGAGCGATGCCCGGGGCCCTTTCCCAAGACCTGCGCAAGCGAGTTGTCGACGCCTACGACAACGGCGAGGGCAGCTACGTTCAACTGGCCGAGCGCTTCGACATCGGCGTCGCCACGGTCAAGCGCTGGATGTGGCGCAGACGCGACACTGGTGGGCTGCAACCGCTGTTCAGCAACAACGGCAACAAGCCGGTCTTCACCACGCCGGA
>JBEARB010000044.1:0-8012 GCA_041163625.1 Pseudomonadota bacterium
CTGCACCACTACCAAGGACGAGAACGCGCTCTGCCCGGGCTACGACACCGTGCCCTTCTCGGACGTGATGATCCGCTCGCTCGCCAGCGCCGAGCGCAACCTCGCCTGGGGCCACCGTCAAGCCTTCGCCAGCGTCTGGGCGGTGGTCAACGCTGGAGCGCGCGTCTGGACTCACAACCGACTGTTCGGCTCGGTCGACAACCTCGACTACAACGGCGAGCCTTTCTACCACCGCGACTGTTCTGCGCTGGCCTATGGATTTCTCACTGCCGACTGGGGCTACAACAACACGCCGGGTATCGCAGGCCATAACATCGCACACGGTCACTCTGGCGGAGTCGTCGGCGCATCCACTATGGATTGGTCGCAGACGACGAACGGAAAGAGCTACGGCCCGAGCTCGTTCTCCACGATGCATTGTCTGTCCGACTTCTCGCTGGGCGGTGGCTACTACGACGCCAAGGCCAACAACGACGACAGCTACGCCATCAATGCACACTACTGGGGCAACGGTAACGACAAGACGAGCAGCTGGAAGAGCCACGGCTTGTTCGTGCGCTGACCTGTCTGCGAAGCCGCGACGGCGGGGTCAGGCGGAGACGCCCGACTCCGCCGTCAGCGTTTTGGCCAGCGTATCGACGATGAACGCGAGCTGCGCGTCGGTCGTCACCGCCGGCGGCGTGAGCTGCACGACGTGACCGCCGGTGCCGCAGGGCAGCAGCAGCACGCCGCGTTGCAGGCAGCCGAGCACCACGCGCCAGGCCAGACCGCCGTCGCCGAGGTCCACGCCCTGCATCAAGCCCCGGCCGCGGATCTCCCGCACCGCCGGATGCCCGCCGAGCCGCTCGCGCAGCGCCGCTTGCAGCGCCGCGCCGGCCGTCTTCGCGCGCTCGACCAAGCCCTCCTCGCGGATCGCCCGCAACGACGCGACCGCCGCCGCCGCCGCCACCGGATGGCCGAGGAAGGTCGAGGTGTGCAGCGCTTCGCCCTTGGAAGGGCCCCACGCCGCCATCACCTGCGGCCGGCCGAGGCAGGCCGAGACCGGGAAGCCGCCGCCGAGCGCCTTGCCGACGCAGAGCAGGTCGGGCAGCACGCCGCCCGGCGCGCCTTCGTCGGGATGCTCACAGGCGAACATCGCGCCGGTGCGGCCGCAGCCCGTGAAGATCTCGTCGAAGCAGAGCAGCGCCCCGTGTGCGTCGCAGAGCGCGCGTAGCCCAGCGAGCAGGCCCGGAGCCGGTAGACGTGTGCCGCCGCGTCCCTGCAGCGGCTCGATCAGCACCACCCCCGCCGGCGCCTGCGGATGCGTCAGCGCCGCCTCGACCTCGGCGAGCACGCGGTCGCGCGTCGCGGCGTCGGTGGCGTAGTCGCAGAAGGTCGTCGGCCCCGGCACCCAGCGCGCGAAGGGGCCGCGGAAGTCCGCGCGCGCGGTGCCGCCGAGCGCGCCGAGGGTCAGGCCGTGGTAGCCATCCCGAAAGGCCACGATTCCGGGCTTTCCGGTGGCGAGCATCGCGGTCTTCAGCGCGACCTCGACCGCCTCGGAGCCGCCGGTGCAGAGCACGCCGTGGCCGAGGTCGCCGGGCGTCGCCGCCGCGAGCGCCTCGAGCAGCTCGATGCGCGCGGTCGGCGGGTGCACGTCGCCCATGCCGTGCACCAACGCGTCGACCTGTGCGTGCGCGGCGGCGCGGACGGCGGGGTGGCCGTGGCCGACGAAGGCGACGCCGAACGCGCTGCCGGCGTCGAGGTAGCGGTTGCCGTCGACGTCCCAGACCAGCGCGCCACGCGCCTGCTGCCAGACGACCGGGAAGGTCTCGTCCATCGCCGTGACGTTGGGCGATTCGACCGCGCGCAGGCGCTGCAGCCAGGCGCGGCTTCGCGGGCCGGGGATCGGTGCTGGCAGGTGCGGGAGTGCGTCGTGATCGATCATCGGCGTGGGCTCCAAGGCCATCTCGGCCGGGCACACGCTGCGAGCACGGTCTAGAGACAGAGCTTCAGCGGGGTGCTGCAGTTGGCCTTGATGCAGGTGGCGCAGGTCAGGACCAAGGGGTTCGCGAGCACGCACGGCCCCCTACAGTTCTTGTCCAGGCAAGTGCCGAGATTGCCGAAGCAGGTCGAGCAGCCGGCGCCCACGCCCTGCGAGGACGCACACAGTGTCGTGCAGACCTGCAGCGTCTTGCAGTCGTTCCAGCGGTCGACGAGACACGTGGCGAACATGTTTTCGAGTGAGGGAAACGGCTTGGGCGTGTTGGAGACGAGGTCGGCTTGCTCCGAGACCGAGCAAGCGGCGTTGTTGGGGTTGTCGTAGCCGGCTTCTAGGGTCGCGGCGTCGCGTGGTTCGGGCAGGCAACCGACAGCGAGCAGAGCGCAGGCCGCGGCGAAAAGGCGGGCGATTTCGTGCTTCAAAACGCGCCTCCGATGCCGATCTGCGCGCCACCGGGCCGTGGCACGAGCCAGAGCGAGGCAGCGGCCGGCCCCTCGTCCTGCCCCGCGAAGAATCGCCGCTGCGCGGCCCAGCCGCAAAGACCAGCGCCGATCAGCGCCGCGACGACCGCGCCGTTGCGGAGCTTGGCTTGCTGCGAGACGTCGGCGTCGTGCGTGGCCTTGGCGTCGGCGTCAGCCACCTTCATCTCGTTGGTCGCGAGTCGCCCTGCGTACGCCACGCCGTAGAGCGCCGCGCCGGTGACGAGGAGGCTGCCACCGCCGACCCAGAGGCCGATGGTGAGGCCGTCCTTGCCGCGGCTGTTGGCCCGCATCTTGGCCGCCGTGGCGGCGGCGGCTGCATCGCGTTTGGCGTCGGCGTCTCGGCGGTAGGCAGCGATTTCGTCGAGGTGCACGTTTGCGCGCCGCCGACCGGCGGCATCGACTCCAGGTAGCTCGAGGTAGCGACGGAAATCGCGCTCCGCTTCGTCGAGCTGGAAGTCGCGCATCTCGGCGCGCGCGGCGTTGAACAAGAAGGCGGCCTCAGGATAGGTCCTGAAGGCGTCGTGATAGAGCTCGGCTGCCTTGCGGAAGCGCCCCTCCTGGTAGTGGAGGTTGGCCATCCGCAGCGCGCCCATGGCTGCCTCGCGGCGTTGGTCGGTCTCGGCCGCTACTGCCGCCGTCGGCAGGGCGACGCCGACGATGAGGAGCGTCGCGACGTAGGCGAAGAGACGCTTCGCACCGCTGAGGACTTGGCTGCGACGACTCACACTGGACCTCCTCCGCGATTTCAGCGCGCCCGCGGCGACCGGGAGTGTAGAGGGACGATTATCGGCTGCCAACCTCGCCGCACGCTCGCTCGGTGCGGGCCTGAGCGTGGCTCGTCGGAGTCGCGGTCCCGTCGCGCAGGCGCGCAATCTCGGCGATCAGCCCAGCCGTGCTGCTGTCGTGGGCCTTCGCCGCGCCGCCTTGCAGCTCGGGCAAGATTGCGCCGGCGAGCTGCTTGCCGAGCTCGACACCCCATTGGTCGAACGAATAGACGTTCCAGACCACGCCCTGCACGAAGATCTTGTGCTCGTACAGCGCGATCAGGCGCCCGAGCGCGTGCGGCGTCAGGCGTCGCATCAGCAGCGCGCTGCTCGGCCGGTCGCCCGGGAAGACCTTGTGCGGCAGCAGCGCGGCGATGGCGGCCTCGTCCTTGCCGGCGGCGACCAGCTCGGCGCGCGCTTCGGCTTCGGTCTTGCCGCGCATCAACGCCTCGGGCTGCGCCAGGAAGTTGGCGAGCAGCTTGTCGTGGTGGTCGCCGAGCGGGTGGCGGCTCTGTGCGCACGCGATGAAATCACACGGGATCACCTGCGTGCCCTGGTGGATCAGTTGATAGAAGGCGTGCTGACCGTTGGTGCCGGGCTCACCGAAGACGACCGGGCCGGTGCTCCAGGCGACGGTGGCGCCGTCGCGCGTGGTCCGCTTGCCGTTGCTCTCCATATCGGCCTGCTGCAGGAAGGCGGCGAAGCGCTCGAGCGATTGGTCGTAGGGCAGCACGGCGTGCGCGGCGCTGCCGAGCAGGTTGTGGTTCCACACGCCGAGCAGGGCCATCAGCACGGGGATGTTCGCGCGCAGCGGCGCGCCGCGGAAGTGCTCGTCCACTTCGTAGGCGCCCTGCAGGAGCGCTTCGAAGGCGTCCATGCCGACGGCGCACGCGATCGGTAGGCCGATCGCCGACCACAGGGAGTAGCGGCCGCCGACCCAATCCCAGAACGCGAACATATTGGCGGGATCGATGCCGAAGGCGCGCACCGCCGGCTCGTTGGTCGAGAGCGCGACGAAATGCTTGGCGACCGCGTCCTCGCCGAGCGCGCCGGTCAGCCACGCGCGCGCAGAGTGCGCGTTGGTCAGCGTCTCCTGCGTGGTGAAGGTCTTGGACGCGACGACGAACAGCGTCTCGGCCGGATCCAACGGCGCGAGCGTGGTGGCGAGGTGCGCGCCGTCGACGTTGCTGACGAAGTGGACGCGACACTGCGGCAGCCAATCCGGCTCCAACGCGCGCACGACCATCGCCGGGCCGAGGTCCGAGCCGCCGATGCCGAGGTTGACGACGTGGCGGATGGGGCGACCGGTGGCGCCGCGCCACGCGCCGCCGTGCAGGGCGTCGACGAAGGCGCGCATCTGCGCGAGCACCGCGCGCACCGCCGGCATCACGTCTTCGGCGCCGGTCGGCGTCTGCACCATGCGTGGGCGGCCCGAGCGGTCGCGCAGCGCGGTGTGCAGCACGGCGCGGTCTTCGGTGGCGTTGATGCGGGCACCGTCGAACATCGCGGCGATGGCCGCTGGGACGCCGCATTGCTCGGCCAGGTCGAGCAGCGCGTCGACGGTCTCGGGGCGGACCTTCTGCTTGCTGTAGTCGAAGAGCAGGTCGCCCAGCCGCAGCGAGAAGCGCCCGAAGCGGTCGGGGTCGGCGGCGAAGAGCGCGCGCAGGTCGGTGGCGGCGAGGGCGTCGCGCTCGGCCTGCAGCGCGGCCCAAGCCGGAGTCGCGACGGGATCGACGGAAGGCAGGACCGGGCGGGTCATCGGGGCTCCTTGGCGGACAGGCCGCAGGCTGGGGACGCAGCGCGGCCACGATCCAAGCGCAAGCGCGTCGCGCTGTCCACGTTCGTACGGCCAACGATGCGGCCTTGTTCGCATCCGTAGGAACCGGCATGCTGGGTTTCGGGCGCTCCGCCAGCCTCCGCGGATCGCGCTCGACTCACGCGGGGACCCATCCATGCGCACGATTCGACTCTCTGGTCTGGCCGTCTTCCTCGGCGCAGTCGTCTTTGCCTCCGTGTCCGGCTGCAGCGGCGACGAGTCCGCCACCGGCGGCCAAGCGCAGGACGTCGGCGGCGTCGGCAACGACACCACCGGCACGCTCGACGGCCTCGGCGACGACGCCGTCGATGCGGCGGAAGTCGCCGAAGACGTCGCGCCCGACGTGGCCGAGGACACCGCCGACGCCGCGGAGGACACCGCGATCGTCTGGCCCGAGCTCGAGGCGTGCAGCAAGAACGAGGAGTGCGTCTCGGGCTTCTGCCTGCCGACGCCGGACGGCAAGTTCTGCGCGCCGACCTGCGTGCAGAACTGCCCGCCCGAGTTTTCGTGCAAGGAGTACGTCAGCAGCTCGGACGTCGTCTTCGTCTGCACCCACGACACGCCGTACCGGTGCACGCCGTGCGCGAGCGACGCGGACTGCAAGACCACCGAGGGGCAGAGCGGCGTGTGCCGCGAGCTCGGCGCCTCGGGCTACGGATTCTGCCTGCAGACCTGCGACACGGCGGACGGCGACGCCGCCTGCGTCGGTGAGGGCTACCAGTGCAAGGCCGATGCCGCTGACGCCGACGGCAAGGGCGCCTGCCACCCGCCGCAGGACATCTGCCCCTGCCCCGAGGGCAAGCAGGGCGCCTGCAACGTGAAGAACGAGTTCGGCGCCTGCCCGGGCACCTTCGTCTGCGGTGCCGACGGTCCGGGCGTCTGCGCGGGCACCACGCCGGTGGCCGAGATCTGCAACGGCAAGGACGAGAACTGCAACGGCGAGGTCGACGAGGGCGTCCCGGCGGTGCCGTGCGAGCTGAAGAACGTCTACGGCACCTGCCAGGGCCAGACGCTCTGCGTCGGCGGCAAGGAGCTCTGCCAGGGCACGCAGGCGTCGGCCGAGGTCTGCAACGGCATCGACGACAACTGCTCGGGCCAGACCGACGAGGGCTTCGTCGACACCGACGGCGACAAGCAGGCCGATTGCGTCGACGAGGACGATGACGGCGACGGCGTCGACGACGACAAGGACGTCTGCCCGCTCGCCGCCGACCCGAGCCAGACCGACACCGACGGCGACGGCCAGGGCGACGCCTGCGACGGCGACGACGACGGCGACGGCGTGCCCGACGGCAAGGACCTCTGCCCGCTGGTGAGCGACAAGAACCAGCAGGACAGCGACGGCGACGGCCTGGGCGACGCCTGCGACGACGACGACGACGGCGACGGCGTACCCGACGACAAGGACCTCTGCCCGCTCAGCAAGGACGCCGAGCAGGTCGACACCGACAAGGACGGCCAGGGCGACGCCTGCGACGAGGACGACGACGGCGACGGGGTCGGCGATGTCTTCGACCTCTGCCCGCTCGTCGCCGATCCGAAGCAGAAGGACACCGACGGCGACACCCAGGGCGACGCCTGCGACGAGGACGACGACGGCGACGGCGTGCCCGACGCCAAGGACGTCTGCCCGCTGGCGGTCGATCCGAGCCAGACCGACAGCGACAACGACGGCATCGGCGACGTCTGCGACGACGACGTCGACGGCGACGGCGTGGCCAACGGCAAGGACAACTGCCCCGGCAAGCCCAACGCCAACCAGGCAGACGACAACGACAACGGCATCGGCGACGTCTGCGAGGACGATTGGGACGGCGACGGCGTGCTCAACGCCGCGGACAACTGCGCCTGGGTGATCAACCCGAGCCAGGCCGACCAGGACAAGGACAAGATCGGCGACGCCTGCGACTGCGACCTCGACGGCGACGGCGTGGCGAACGTCGGGCCCGGCTGCGCCGCGCCGACCGCGGTCGACAACTGCCCGCTCGCCGCCAACGCCAGCCAGACCGACTTCGACTTCGACGGCAAGGGCGACGAGTGCGACCCGGACGCCGACGGCGACGGCGACGCCAATATCAACGACTGCGCGCCGATGAACCCGAAGATCTCGAGCAAGGCGCAGGAGGCGTGCAACAACGTCGACGACGATTGCGACGACGAAATCGACGAGAACGACGCCAAGGGCTGCGAGCAGCTCTTCTACGACGGCGACGCGGACGGCTACGGCGTCTCGCTGACCGTCTGCGCGTGCAAGCCCAAGGCGCCGTACACCGCCAAGCAGGCGGGCGATTGCAACGATAAGGACGCCGCGGTGCAGCCCGACGCCGAGGAGATCTGCGGCAACGGCAAGGACGACAACTGCAACGGCTCGGAGAACGACCAGAACGCCAAGGGCTGCAACGAGCTCTACTACGACGCCGACGGCGACGGCTTCGGCACCACGCTCAGCAAGTGCCTGTGCGCCGCCGCGGGCTTCTACAGCGCCAAGCAGGCCGACGACTGCAACGACAACGACCTCTCGATGAGCCCGCAGCAATCCGAGAAATGCGGCAACAGCAAGGACGACGACTGCAACGGCAAGATCGACGAGCCCGGCTGCGTGGGCTGCACGGTCTTCTACGAGGACAAGGACGGCGACGGCTTCGGCACCGCGGTCAAGCTGTGCCTGTCCGAGGCGCTCGAGCCCTTCACCGCCGAGAAGGGCGGTGATTGCGACGACGGCGACAAGGCTGCGTCGCCGGGCGTGCCGGAGACCTGCAACGGCAAGGACGACGATTGCGACGGCGCCACCGACGAGGTCGACGCCGTTGGCTGCACGCCGCTCTACGCCGACGGCGACAAGGACGGCTTCGGCACCGGCGCTGCGGTCTGCGCGTGCAAGGCCGAGGGCACCCTCACCGCCACCAAGGACGGCGACTGCGACGACAAGGACGACAAGGTCCACCCCGACGCCACCGAGCTCTGCGGCAACG
>JBEARB010000045.1:0-17146 GCA_041163625.1 Pseudomonadota bacterium
CATCTCCGCCTCCCACGACGTCCACGTCGCCTCGCCCGCCCAGGCGCGGCGGGGAGCCTACCGCTCGCGCGCGCCTAGCTCCACCCCTTCCGTACGAACCGTCAGCGTTCGCGCCTGCGACGCCACGCCTGCCGCAGCGAACGCCGCGACCATGGCCGCCCCGATGGCGTCGTGATCGGCCGCGGCGTCGCAGAGCGCGATCGCCGTCGGGCCGGCGCCCGAGATCGGCACGGCCAGCGCGCCCGCCCGCAAGCCCGCGGCGCGCACCGCCGCGAAGCCCGGAATCTTCGCCCCGCGGACGCCCTCGTGCAGACGATCGCGCGTCGCGGTCGGCAGCAAGTCCAGCCGGCCGCTCGCCAGCGCCGCGCCGAGCAGCGTCGCGTGCACGCCGTTGTGCACCGCGTCGGCGAACGGGACCGTCGCCGGCAGGGCCGAGCGCATCTCGGCGGTCGAGAGCGAGAGCGCCGGGGTGACGGCGACGCAGACCAGGCCCGGCGGCGTCGCGAGCCGTAGGGCGAGCGTGTCGCCGGCCTCGTCCATCACCGCGACGACCATGCCGCCGAGCACGCAGGGGGCGGCGTTGTCCGGATGCCCTTCGAGGCGGCAAGCCTGCTGCAGCAGCCAATCGCGGTCGAGCGCGGTCGGGTCGCGGCCGGCGAGCGCCCAGCCTAGAGCGAGCCCGCCGCAGAGCGCGGTCGACGAGCTGCCCAGGCCCGAGCCCATCGGCACGTGGTTGTGCAGGGTCAGGGCCACCGGCGGTAGCGTCGCGCCGAGCGCCTCGGCCGCCGCGCGCATGCCGACGTGGACGGCGGTCTCGCCCACGCCGACGAGCTCGGCGGCGCCGAATCCGCGGACGGTGACGCTGGCCTGCGCGTCCGAGCCGACGACCTCGGCCTCGAAGCGGTTGCAGAGCGTGAGCGCGGCACCCAGCGCGTCGAAGCCGGGGCCGAGGTTGCTGGTCGTGGCCGGGACGACGGCCTCGAAGCGGGCGCCGATGGCAGGGACCGTCATCTACGCCTCGCCGCCGGGCTGCACGCGCAGTCGGCTCGCCACTTCGCGCACGGCCCGCAGGGCTTCGACCTCGGCCAAGGCGGCGTCGAGCGCGTCTTCGCGGCCGCGGTGGGTGACGAAGACGAGCTCGACCGGATCGGCGTGGCGGCCGTGCTGCACGCACGACTCGACGCTGACGCCGTGGCGAGCGAAGGCGCCGGCGATGGCCGCGAGCACGCCGGGTTCGTCGGCGACGAGACAGGCGACGTGGACGCTGGCGCTACGGGCGCCGGTATCGACCAACTGCGCAGGCGCGGCGGCAGGGCGGGGCAGGGCGCCGGCGCCGGCGCGCAGGCGGGCGGCGGCGGCGACGACGTCGCCGAGGACGGCCGAGGCGGTGGGCGGGCCACCGGCGCCGGCGCCGTAGAGCATCAACGAGCCGGCGGCCTCGGCCTCGATCCAGACCGCGTTCATCGGCCCGCGCACGGCCGCGAGCGGGTGCTCGCGCGGGACCAGCGTCGGGTGCACGCGCAGATCGACCGCGCCACCCTCGCCGCGCTCGGCGATGGCGAGCAGGCGCACGACCAGGCCGACGTCGGCGGCGCGGCGCAGATCCTCGGCGCGCACGCCGCGGATGCCCTCGCGGGCGATGTCTTGCGGCCGCACGGCGACGCCGAGCGCCAGGCGGGCCAGGATCGCGAGCTTGTAGGCGGCGTCTTCGCCGTCGACGTCCGAGCTCGGCTCGGCTTCGGCGTAGCCGAGGCGCTGCGCCTCGGCGAGCGCGTCGTCGAACGACAGGCCGGCCGCCTCCATCCGCGTCAGGATGTAGTTGCAGGTGCCGTTGACGATGCCGGCGACGCGGTGGATGCGATCGCCGGCGAGCGAGACCTCGATCGCGCGCAACGCGGGGATGCCGCCCGCGACGGCCGCCTCGAAGAGCAGCGGCACGTCGTGCTCGGCGGCGAGCGCGAGCAGGCGATCGGCGTCGCTGGCGACCAGCGCCTTGTTGGCGGTGACGACGGCCTTGCCTGCGGCGAGCGCGGCGCGGACGACGTCGCCGGCCAGGCCGAGGCCGCCCATCAGCTCGACGACGATGTCGACATCGTCGCGCAGCGCGAGCGCCATCGGATCATCGTGGATCGGCAGGTCGGCCGGGACGCCGGGGCGCGCCCGCGCGCGGTCGCGCACCGAGGCGCCGACCAGCCGCAGGCCGCCGCCGCTGCGGGCTGCGATCTCCGCGCCACGCCGCGACCACTCCGCGGCCAAGGCCGCTCCGACGTTGCCGAGACCCAGCAGGGCCACGCCCAAGGGACGGTCGTTCATCATTTCTCCTGCTTCCACGCGCCGTATTTGGCCGCCGGCGCCGGTCCGGCGAAGACCTGCACCGCGAGCATCGGCTCGTCGCCGTTCTGGTAGGAGACGCGCGCCCCGGCCGGCATGTAGACGGTGCTACCGGGGCCGATGCGGCGCGTCTGGCCGTCGATGGTGATGTCGCCGCCGCCCGAGAGGACGTGGATGAACTCCTCGGTCGGATCGGCGTGCTCGGGCACCTTGCCGCCGGCGGCCATGTCGAGGCGTCCGAGCCAGGCGTGCTGGCCGTGCGCGAGCACGCGGACGTGCGCGGTGCCGGGCGGCGCGGTTCGGACCTCGGCGGCGTCCAGCGCCAGCACCGTCGCGGCAGGGGACGGCGCGGTCGGCGGGATCGACGGGCGCGCGTCGGTCACGCCCTGCGCGACCGTCAGGGCGGCGGTGCCACCGCAGGCACCGGCGAGGAAGGCGGCGACGACCGCACCGTGGCGGCCCAGACGGTGCCGGACCGAGAGCGAAAAGGGCTGCTGCATGGTGGCTCCTTCGGGCCGGGCGGCCGGCGCGCGGGAGGTTGCCACAGGACTCGTCGGTCGCACACTGGCTCGCAGTGGTGCGATGGCAGGGCGCGGACGCGGCATCTCGCCTCCGCGGAGCGGTCGCCGGGTCGGCCTGCGCGGGAAATTGAGCCGCGCGCGCGCACGGGGTACGCTGTGCTCCGGCGAGTTGCCCGAGGAGCCGGTATGCACCGACACGACCCGCGTTCGAACCCCCTGGACCGCCGCGTGCCTTGGCGCCTGCTGGTCGCGCTGCTGCTGGCGACGACGGCCGCGTGCTCCGATCCCGGCCCCAGCGAGGGTGATACCAGCGGCGGCGACGTCGTCGGTGACGGCACCACGCTGCCGGACGCGACGACGTCCACCGCCGACGGCTCCGGGCCGGTCTACGTCGATCCGAAGGCCTGCCCCGGCGGCTGGGGCTGCGATTGCAAGGTCGACGGCGATTGTGGGACGGGCCTGTGCCTCGAGTTGCCGGACGAAGCGGGCGCGATCGGCAAGCGCTGCGCCACTTCGTGCGAGAACGGGATCTGCCCCGAGGGGCAGCGTTGCCGCGAGCTGGGCGGGGCCGAGGGCCTGCAGTACGTCTGCGTCGACGGTCGCGCGCGGCTCTGCGACCCCTGCAAGGCAAGCGCCGATTGCCGCGTCTTCGGCCTGCACGATTCGGCCTGCGTCCGCTACGGCGCGGCCGGCAACTTCTGTGGCGTCGCCTGCCAGGGGGACGCCGACTGCGGTGAGGGCTATCGCTGCACCAAGGCCGCGAGCGTCGACGGAGATGCCGCCATGCGCTGCGTGCGCGTCGCCGACGCCGGTGCGCCGCAGGACAGCTTCGGCACCTGCGCGTGTTCGGCCGGCGCCATCGCCGCCAAGGCGAGCACCACCTGCTACGCCGAGGCGTTCTCGGGCGGCGTGCGGCTCGGCCTGTGCCAGGGTACCCGCGCCTGCGGTGCGGACGGGCTCTCGGCGTGCAGCGCGAAGGTGCCGCAAGCCGAGGCCTGCAACTCGCTCGACGACGATTGCGACGGCTTGGTCGACGAGGGCACGTGCGACGACGGCAACCCCTGCACGACCGATTCGTGCGGCGGTGACGCCGGCTGCACCAACGAGGCCACGACGGCCCCGTGCGACGCCGACGGCACCGTCTGCACCGCGGGTGACGCCTGCTCCGAGGGCAAATGCGTCAAGGGAGCCGCGCTCGACTGCGACGACGGCAACCCCTGCACGGTCGACAGCTGCCACGCGGTGCTCGGCTGCCGCAACATCGCCGCGGACGGCAAGGCCTGCGACGACGGCAACGCCTGCTCGACGGGCGAGGCGTGTCTCGCCGGCGCGTGCGCCGGCGCCAAGGCCAAGGACTGCGACGACGGCAAGGCGTGCACCATCGACGCCTGCGATCCCAAAGACGGCAGCTGCACCAACGCCGTGACGACCGGTCTGCTCTGCGACGACGGCGACGCCTGCACGCACACCGACCTCTGCGCCGTCGACGGCAGCTGTGTCGGCAAGACCGTCACCTGCGACGACGGCGACGCCTGCACCAGCGACAGCTGCGACTCGGCCACCGGCTGCAAGAGCACCACGCTGCCCGACGGCTCGGGCTGCGACGACGGCAACCTCTGCACCGGCACCGGCACCTGCTCGGCGGGCACTTGCCTGCCCGGTCCGGCCAAGGTCTGCACCGCGCCGGGTCCCTGCTACCTCGCCGCGTGTTTCGCCAAGACCGGCGCCTGCGTGGTCAGCCAGCGCCCGGACGGCGTGGCCTGCGACGACGGGGATGCCTGCACGACGCAGACGCTCTGCAACGCCAGCGGCCAATGCCTCGGAGGCGCGGTGGATTGCGACGACGGTGATGCCTGCACAGCCGACGCCTGCGACAAGGCCAAGGGTTGCGTGCACACCGACCAGCCCTGCGGCTGCGCCAGCGACGCCGAGTGCGACGACAACAACCCCTGCACCGACGACAGCTGCCTGACCGCCAGCAAGAAGTGCAGCAACGCCGCGAGCAGCAAGGCCTGCGACGACGGCGACGCCTGCACCGAGAACGACGCGTGCGGCATCGTCGGCAACGGCCCGGCCGCCTGCGTGCCGGGCAAGGCCGCCGATTGCGACGACAACAACCCGTGCACCGACGACGCCTGCGACACGGTCAAGGGCTGCACCCACCTCGCCAAGGCCGACGGCACCGGCTGCGACGACGGCGACACCTGCACGCAGAACGACCAGTGCAGCGGTGGCGCGTGCAAGGGCAACGACACCTGCTCGTGCGCCAAGGACGCCGACTGCGACGACGGCAACGACTGCACCGCCGACGCCTGCGATACCGGCACCAGCACCTGCAAGACCAGCGTGCCGCTCGCCAAGGGCGCGACCTGCAGCGACGGCGACGTCTGCACCGAGGGCGACGGCTGCAACGGTGAGGCCAACGCCAGCTGCACCGCCGGCAGCGCCAAGGATTGCGACGACAAGGACGCCTGCACCGTCGACAGCTGCGACGCTTCGGCCGGCTGCAAGCACGACGCTGCCACGGACGGCACCAGCTGCGACGACGGCGACGACTGCTCGACCAACGACGCCTGCGTCTCGGGCAGCTGCAAGGGCTCCATCGCGCCCGTCACGGTCTCGACCTTCGCGGGTTCGGGCTCGGGCTACACCGACGCCAAGGGCGAGCTGGCGCAGTTCAAGGTGCCGACCGGGGTGCTCTACGTCGCCGGCAAGGTCTACGTGGCGGATATCTTCGACCACCGCGTGCGCGTCATCGACGCCGACACCAACGTCACCTCCCTCGCGGGTCAGGGCGTCCCCGGCGAGACCGACGACACCGGCACGGACGCCCGCTTTTACGGTCCGGCGGCGCTCGCCGTCAGCGCGGATGCGAGCAAGCTCTACGTCGTCGACAGCGGTAGCCACAAGATCCGCGTCGTCACGGTGACGGGCGCGGTCGTCAGCACGCTCGCCGGCTCGAATACGCCGGGCAGCTTCGGTCAGCCGCCCAAGGGTGGCTATGCCGACGGGCAGGGCGCCGCAGCGATGTTCAACGGGCCGATGGGCATCGCGACGCTGCCGAGCGGCTTCGTCGTGGCCGATGCCGGCAACCACCGCCTGCGCAGCCTGGCCGCGGACGGCACCGTCGGCACGCTCGCCGGCACGGGCACCGCAGGCGGCGGCGACGGCGCTGCTGCGAGCGCGACCTTCAACCAGCCGACCGGCGTCGCGACCGGGGCGGGCGGCGCCATCTACGTCTCGGATCGCGGCGGCCATCGCATCCGCCGGCTCTCGGGCGGCAACGTCGTGACCATCGCCGGAGACGGCACCGACGGCACCGCCGACGGCAAGGGCGCCTCGGCGCAGTTCTCCTCGCCGTGGGGCCTGTGGGTCGAGCCCAATGGCGGGCTCGTCGTCGCGGATTCGGGTTCGCATCGCCTGCGTGTCGTCAGCGACACCGGCGAGGTCGTCACCCTCGCGGGCAGCAGCGCCGGCAACGTCAACGGCACGCTCGACAAGGCGACCTTCGACGGTCCCGCCGGCATCACCGGCGTCGGCGGCAAGATCTGGATCGCCACCCAGACCGGGTTCCGCGTCCGCTTGCTCGACGATCCCTACAAGACCTGCAACCTGCCGTAGCGGTCGGGTCGCGGCCGCCGCGGCGGCTCAGAACGCGGCGCGGAAGCCGCCTTCGCCCTCTCCCTCGTAGAGCGACTCGATGAGCTCGGCGTAGCGCTCGTGCACGACGCGGCGCTTGACCTTGAGCGTCGGCGTCAGTTCGCCGGCTTCGACCGTCAGCAGGCCGGGTAGCACGGCGAAGCGGCGGACGTGCTCGACCCGTGCGAAGCGCGCATTGGTCGCGTCGACGGCGGCTTGCAGCGCCTGCTGCAGCTCGCGACTCTCGCGCACGCGGCCGGGGTCGATGCCCCGCGCGGCGGCGAAGCGCTCGAGCGCCTCGGGGTCGAGCGAGAGCAGCGCCGTCAGGTATTTGCGGCGGTCACCGATGACCACGGCCTCGGCGATGAGTTCGTCGTCCTTCAGGCTGGCCTCGATGTTCTTCGGGGCGATGTTCTTGCCGCCGGCGGTGATGATGATCTCCTTCTTGCGGCCGGTGATGTGCAGGTAGCCATCGACGTCGAGCCGGCCGAGGTCGCCCGAGTGCAGCCAGCCGTCCTCGAGGGCCTCGGCCGTCGCCGCGGGATCCTTGTAGTAGCCGAGGAAGACGTTGGGGCCTTGCACGAGGATCTCGCCGTCCTCGGCGATGCGCACGTCGACGCCCGGGACGGCGGGGCCCACCGAGCCGAAGCGCGTGCGGCCGGGGCGGTTGAACGAGGTCGGCCCGGTATCCTCGGATTGGCCGTAGACCTCGCGCACCACCAGGCCCAGCCCGGCGAGGAATTCGAGCACCTCGGCCGAGATCGGGGCCGCGCCGCTGACGGCGAAGCGCACGCGCGACAGGCCGATGGCCGCCTTGACCTTGGAGAAGATCACGCGGTCGGCCAGCTTCGCCTGCACGGCCAGCGGACCGCGGACTTCCTGCCCGTCGTTCTCGATCGCCGCGACCCGGCGGCCGACGCCGGTCGCCCAATCGAAGAGACGCCGCTTGACCGGACCGATCTCATCGAGGCGGCTGCGGATGCCGGCGTGCATCTTCTCCCAGATCCGCGGCACGGCGAAGAGGATGGTCGGCCGCACCTCCTTGAAGTTCTCGGCCACGCGCTCGAGCGATTCGGCGTACCAGACCGCGTAGCCGTAGGTCGCCGGGCCGTGCAGGGTGAAGACCTGCTCGGCGATGTGCGAGAGCGGCAGGTAGCTGACGACGCAATCGTCTTCGCGCACGTTGGCGATCTGGCCCGCCAGTTGCGCCGTCCACGCCAGATTGCGATGGCTGAGCATCACGCCCTTGGGCGGACCGGTCGTGCCCGAGGTGTAGATCAGCGTGGCCAGGCCATCGGGCTCGAGCGCCTCGATCCGGGCGTCCAGGTCGGCGTCGGGCGTCTGCGACGCGAGCGCCAGGAACGCCTCCCAATCGAGCACACGGGCGTCGTCGGCCGGCGCGGCCTCTCCGCGCATCAGCACGGCGTGGCGGAGCGCCGGGAGCTCGGCCCAATGCGCCTGCACCTTGGCGAGCTGAGCGGCGTTCTCGACCAAGACCACGCTGGCCTCGGCGTGCCCGACGATATAGGCGACCTCTTCGGCGGAGCAGGTGGTGTAGATGCCCGCCGGCACGCCGCCGGCCGACATCGCCGCGTAGTCGAGGATCGACCACTCCGGGCGGTTGAAGCCGAGGATGCAGACCGTCCCGCCGGGTTGCAGCCCGAGCGCCATCAGCGCGCGCGCGGCGCGGCGGACCTCGTCGATCAGGCGACGGTAATCGGCCTTGAGCCAGCGCCCGTCGATCTTCTCGGCGTAGGCGACGGCGTGCGGGCGGATGCGGGCCTGCTCCTGCAGGCGGGCCGGGATCGTGTCGTGCATCGGGGCCTCCGAAGGTCGTGCTCGTCGCAGACGATCGGTGGCTTCGGGGGAGCGGGTCAAGTCGCAATCGCGCGGATTCGCCCGCGCGCGCGGCCCCGGCTACTCGGACGCTCGCACCTCGCCGACGTCGCTGGCGCCGGTATTCGCGGCGAAGGCAGCAGCGGCTCCGGCGCGGCAATGCAGCACCTCGCGCAGGATCGGTAGCGTCGCGGCCACCGTCAGCCGCGCGCTGCGCTCGGGGGCCATCTGGTCGGCGCCGCAGCCGTCGGTGGCGAGTTTCTCGAAGAGCGGCTCGGTGCCGGGCGGGATCGCGATCCCGTAGTGTTTGGCGAGGCCGAAGAGCCCGCCGTATTCGACGCCGAAGCGACAGAGATCCGAGAACGCGAGGTGGCCGGCGCCGGCCAGGCCGACCAGCCACTTCGCGCCGACGGTCGCCTCGTAGCCCGCGATGGTGGCGCTCCACTTGACGGTCTGGTCGTCCTGACCGCCGAGGACGACGGTCGCCGTCACCGGGTTTGCCGGGTTCACCCCGCGCGCCGCCATCGGCATCGCCACCTGCACGCCGGCCTCGTCACCCAGGTCGCCGGTCGCCATGCCGCCGGCGCTGTGTCCGCTGATACCGAGGCGGCTCGCGTCGACGACGCCGACGAGGGCGCCGAAGCCGGGATCGCCGGCTCGCAGCGCAGAGAGCACGCGCCGCGCGTCGCCGGCCTGATCCGCGCCGAGGTTGAGCTGCAAGGCGTCGCTCAGCACGATCTTGGGGTGATCGGCCGCGAGCACGACGAAGCCGTGGCTGGCCCACGCCGCGCAGATCGCCGCCGACTGCGCGCGGAAGCCGGCCGTGCCGTGGATGAACACGATGACGGGATAGGGGCCGTGGGCCGTGTCGGGCGGCAGATCGGCGTGGCAGGTGCACTCGAGCTCCGGCGCCTCGGCGTCCGGGATCTTGTTCTGCTCCGCGGCGGGCAGCCACGCGCGCAGGTCGTATCGCTTGGCCGCCACGCCCTGTTGGCTGCCGGGCTTGGCCGGGTACCACGCCTCGACGGTCAGGCCGTCGACGACGAGGGTGCTCGCGCCGACCGGCCACGGACCCCGCAGGATGCCGTCGTCGTCGGGCCCCGGATCGCTGGGGAAGGCCAGCAAAGCGGCGTTGTCGCAGCCGACCTGCGCCACCGTCGTGGGCGTCGCCGCGTCGTCGGTTTCGGTCCCGCAGGCGGCGAGCGACATCGCCACCACGAGCACCCACGGCCATTCGAGTTTGGTCATCGCACGCTCCTGCGGTCTTGCCGCGCAGATACCGACTCTGAGCTTCGCTGTCTGGGATTGGATGCGCCAGGGTCGCTCACGATGCGCTGAGCCGCCGGTTCTCGCTCGCCCGGCCTACATCGGGTAGCGTGGCGCTGCTCGGGAGTCCGACGATGTCCTTCGCACGCCACTTCACTGCCCATTGCTTCCTTCGTTGCGCCTGCGCAATGGCCGTGTGCCTCGCTTCGGCGTCCCTCGTCGGGTGCGGCGAGGGGGGCGACGCCGTCGACGCCACCGAAGCGAGCACGCCGGCGTTCCCGGTCGCGGCGCTCACGGCACCGGCCTATGCGGACGTCGACGGCGACGTCGCGTTCGACGCTTCGGCCAGCACCGGCGCGGTGCGCTACCGCTTCGTCTTCGGCGACGGCCAGAGCGAGGACTCGACCGCGCCGACGCTGACGCACCGCTTCACGCAGACCGGGCGCTTCGCCGTCGGCGTCGAGGCCTACGACGCGCTCGGCCGCAAGGACACCGCCGTCGCCGTCGTCGCCGTGACCCACGCCGCCGTCTTCGCGCCCCGTCAGAGCAGCTCGGTCGCCTTCGATGCCACCGGCGCGCGAGTCGCCGTCGCCGTCGCGGACGCCGACGTGGTCGCCGTCTTCACGCGCGCTGCCCCTGCGGACGCGGGCGCGGACGCCGACGCGAGCTACGCCCTCACGGCGCGCATCGCGGTCTGCGACGGCCCCCGCAGCGTGGCGTTCCGCGCCGACGGCTCCTTCGCCGTCGCCTGCGAGGAAGACGACCGCGTCGAGCTGCACCATCCCGACGCGACGCCCTCGCTGCGGGCGGCCGTGAGCCTGCCGTGGGGGGCGCGGCCGGCCGCGCTCTTGGCCGAGGAGGACGGCTCGATCTGGGTCAGCGGCACCGGCGCCGGCGCCGTGTTCGAGGTCGAGGTCGGCACCGGCGACGCGCCCAACCTGACGGTGCACCGGCGCGCCGAGTTCGCCGACGCGCGCGGCCTCGCCCGCTGGCCGGGCGGGCGGATGGCGGTCGCCCGTTGGCGGTCCCCCGAGGCACGCGGTGAGCTCGGGGTGTTCACGCCGACGTCCGCTCAGGCCGAGGTCGCGGTCGTGCCGTTGGTCTGGGCCGATCTCGAGCCGGCGGACTCGGTCTCGGGTGGCGTGCCGAGCTACCTCGGGCCGCCCGTGGTGCTGCCCGACGCGCGCACGGCGCTGGTGCCGGGGACGCATGCCAACAACCGCGACGGCTTGCACCGCAACGGCGTCACGCTCGAGCACGACACGGCGCTGCGCGCGGTGGTTGCCCAGCTCGCGCTCGGCGGCGGCGCTGAGGCTGGCGGTGGGGCTGGCGCTGCGGTCGACGCACTGGACGACCGCTGGATCTTCGAGAATCGCGGGCTCGCAGCGGCGGCGGTCGCCTCACCGCGCGGAGATTGGCTCTATGTGGCGATGCGCGGCTCTCGCGCCGTCGACCGTCTCGATCTCCTGCGACGGACCGGTGCTGGCGCCCAGCTCGAGGTCGGCTATGCCCCCGAAGGGCTCGCGCTCTCGCCGGACGGGACATTGCTCGCGGTCGACGCCTCGCTCTCGCGCGAGCTGGTGTTGATCGACACCCGCGCCTGGCCGGATGCGGCGCCGCAGCGCTTCGCCACCGTGGCGCAGGAGCCGTTGCCGGCCGAGGTCCTGCAGGGCAAGCGCCTGTTCAACGACAGCCTGGACCAACGCCTCGCGCTCGACGGCTACATCGCGTGCGCGCATTGCCACCTCGACGCCGCGCCCGACCTGCGGACGTGGGATTTCACGCAGCGCGGCGAGGGCATGCGCAATACGCCCGACCTGCGCGGCCGCGCCGGCGACGGCCACGGCCCGGTTCATTGGTCGGCGAACTTCGACGAGATCCAAGACTTCGAGCACGATATCCGCAACGCCCAAGGCGGGACGGGCCTGCTCTCGGACGCCGATTTCGCGGTCTGCGCCGAGCCGCTCGGGACGCCAAAGGCCGGCCGCTCGGCGGATCTCGACGCGCTCGCTGCGTACCTCGCCAGCTTGACGGCCTTCCCACGCAGTGCGGCGCGAGCCCCGGACGGCGCGCTCTCGGCGGCGGCGACGGCAGGCAAGGCGATCTTCGAGCGCGCCGACGTCGGCTGCGCGAGCTGCCACGCCGGTGATCGCGGCACCGACTCCGGCTTCGGCCAGGATGGTCACCCCATCTTGCACGACGTCGGCTCGCTGACCGCCGCCTCGGGCCAACGCCTCGGCGGCTCGTTGTCCGGGCTCGACACACCGACCACGCGGGGCCTCTCGGCGACACCGCCCTATGGCCACCTCGGGCAGTGGGTCGACGTCGACGCCGTGCTCGACCACGCGTCGGCGGCGAGCGGCAAGCACGGCAACGTGGCGCAGCTGTCGAGCGAGGAGCGTGCCCAGCTCCGCGCCTATCTCTTGGAGGCCGAATGAGGCTACGACGCTGGATCGGCACCGCGGCGGTCGCGGTGGTCGGAGGCCCCGGGGCCGTCGTGGGGGCGGCGCTGCTCGCGCGCACGGCGATGGCCACCCGCGCCATGGGGCGCATCCACGCCTCGCCGTTCGCGCTGCCCGAGGGCTCGGTGCTCGTCGTGCTCGGCGCGCGCGTCCGCGACGACGGCAGCGCCGGTCGGGCGCTACAGGCCCGGATCGATGCGGCCGCAGCGGCCTACGCGGCCGGAACCGTCCGCGCGCTCGTGGTCAGCGGCGACGACGGCCGCCATCGCTGGGACGAAGTCGGCGTCATGCGCGACGGCCTGCGCCGCGCCGGTGTGCCGAGCAGCCGCATCATCGTCGACGCGGGGGCCCGCAAGACCCGCGACAGCGTCGCGGCGCTCGCGCGTCGCCGACCGGCCGGGGTGCCCGAGCAGGCGCCGCTCGCGTTCGTCACCCAACGCGCCCACGCCGAGCGCGTCCTCTTTCTCGCGGACGCCGCCGGCCTGCCAGCGCGTTGCCTGCTCGCCGACGGCCCCGAGCCCGACGCCGTCGTGCGCGAGTCGGTCTACGAAGCGGCCGGCGCCTTGTTCGCCGTGTTCGACGTCGTCTCGGGCAAGTTGCGCGCGTAGCCGGCGGCCGAGGCCTTGCGCAGGGTCGTCGCCTCGCGGGTCGCTGCGAAGCTCGAGGCCTGCGCCATCGACCAGAGCGTCTTCCATTCGCCCTCGGCGTGGCCGTCGACCAAGACGTCCGGCTCGAGGAACTCGTAGAGCTCGCCGTAGTGACGCACTTCGGTCGGACTGACGCGCCGGTGCACGTGGTCCGGGCGCAGATCGTCCGGGTGCTCGACCCCTGCCGCCGCCAGCAGCTCCATCAGGGCCTCGACGGTCTCACGCTGGAAGTTCGCCACGCGCGGGGCCTTGTCCGCCACCACCAGGCCGCGCATCAGCGCTGCGTCCTGTGTGGCGACGCCGGTCGGGCAGTGGTTGTTGTTGCAGCGCAACGCCTGGATGCAGCCGAGCGCCACCATCATGCCGCGGGCCGAGTAGCAGAGGTCTGCGCCGATGGCGAGGCGGCGCACCATGTCGAAGCCGGTGGTGATCTTGCCGGCGGCGATCAGCTTGATGCGGTCGCGTAGCCCGCAGCCGACCAGGGCGTTGTGCACGAAGATCAGTGCGTCGGTCAGCGGCGCGCCGACGGCGTTGCTGAACTCGAGCGGGGCAGCGCCAGTGCCGCCTTCGCCGCCGTCGACGGTGATGAAATCGGGCGTCACCCCCGATTCCAGCATCGCCTTGCAGATGGCCAGGAACTCGTGGCGACGACCGATGGCGAGCTTGAAGCCGATGGGCTTGCCGCCCGCGAGGCGGCGACACTCGGCGATGAAGGCGCAGAGCTCGGCCGGGGTCGAAAAGGCCCGATGCGTCGGGGGCGAGAGCACGTCTTGACCCATCGGGACGTGGCGGATCCGGCTGATCTCGGCGGTGACCTTCTTGGCCGGGAGGATGCCGCCGTGGCCGGGCTTGGCGCCCTGCGAGAGCTTGATCTCGCAGAGCTTGACCTGCGGCAACGCCATCTTCTCGGCGAAGAGCGCAGGGTCGAAGCCGCCGT
The DNA here is from genome assembly GCA_041163625.1 of Pseudomonadota bacterium. Taxonomy (GTDB): domain Bacteria; phylum Myxococcota_A; class UBA9042; order UBA9042; family UBA9042; genus JACKFC01. The sequence continues at coordinate 13,640 of JBEARB010000045.1, forward strand.
CCTCGGCGCGGCAGCCGAAGTAGCCCGTGCCGATCTGCCAGCACAGGTCGCCGCCGGGCGCGAGGTGATAGGGCGAGAGCCCGCCTTCGCCCGAGTTGTGGAAGAAGCCACCCTCGCGCGCGCCCTCGTTCAGAGCCAGCACCGCGTTCTTCGAGAGCGAGCCGTAGCTCATCGCGGAGATGTTGAGCAGGGCGGCGTCGTAGGGCTGCGTGCAGTCCGGACCGCCGATGCGGATGCGGGGCAGCTCGTGCGTGTCGATGTGCCAAGCGTGCAGCGAGTGGTCCATCCACTCGTAGCCCACGTCGTAGACATCGCGCTGCGTGCCGAAGGGCAGGGTGTCGAGCTGCCGCTTGGCGCGTTGGTAGATGACGCTGCGCTGCTCGCGATCGAGCGGCCGACCGTCGTGGTTCTGCTCGATGAAATACTGCACGATCTCGGGCCGAATCATCTCGAGCAGGTAGCGGCCGTGCCCGACGACCGGGAAGTTGCGCAGGATGGCGTGGCGCGTCTGCACGAGGTCCCAGAGCCCGAGCCCGAACAGCGGGACGAGCACCACCAACGACCACAGCGCACCCGGATGCTCCGGGGCGGCCAGCGCGACGGCTCCGAAGAGCAGCGCCGAGATGGCGAAGAACGCGAGCTGCGGCATGTTTCCTCCGTCAGGGCACCGGCGTGACGCATCCGGTGCCGCCACGGTAGATCGCCGCGCGGCGCGCGCGCAAACCGGGTCTCAGCGGCCGGCGGGCAACGCACTCAACAGGGCGGCGAGCGCTTCACCGTCGAGCCGCCGGGCGGTGCCGAGCGGTGCGCGCACGATCTCGAGGCCGTAGCCGTACAGCCGCGCCTCGTCGACGCCGGAGGGATAGGCGCCCTCTTCGGCGAGGACGACCGTGTCGATGCAATCGCCGGGCGCGACCGGGGCGCCGGCGTCGCGACCGCAGAGCGCGGCGATGCGTTCGACGACGTCTGCGACGGCGAGCGTGCCTTGCTCGGCGTCCCAGCCCGGGTTCGGCACGTAGATCCGGCGGGCACGGCTCGCGAGCAGGGCGCGTCCCATCCCCCGCGGTAGCAGGTGCGCGAGCACGCTCGACCACAGCGAGCCGATCGGCAGGCAGATGCGCTCGGCGCGCTCGAACAGGGCCAACGCCGCAGGGTGGGCCGGAACCTCCAGCGCCGCGCCGGTGGCGTCGCAGACCTCGACCTCGGTCACGCCGGGGCGGTTTTCCTCGCAGCGCTTGGCGGTGAAGCTCGCTTGGCCGACGAGGCGCTCGCCGTTCGGCAGCGTCGCCGCCAGGTGGGCGTCGGCGGTGGCGCACAAGGTCAGCGCAGCGTCGACGCCGAGCCGGTCGGCCCAGCGCGCGATGGTGTCGTCGAGCGGGACGCCGAGGCCGAGGTGCTCACCGACGAGCACGAGGTTGCCGATCGAGGCGCGATCGAAGTGCAAGCGCCCGTCCGCGCGTGGGCGCAGCGCGAGGAACGCCGTCAGCGCGTCGGCGAGCGGCGTGGCGATGGCGTCCGGCAGCCCGGATCCGCCGGCGCGCGCGGTGTCGACCAGGGCGCGCAGCTCGGAGCGGGCCTCGTCGGGGCCGATTCCGCTCGGCAGGCGGCGACCCAGCGTGGCGAGCACGGCCGCGCGGTGCGGTCCCCGGCTCAGCGAGAGCAATCGGTTGCGGACGTCGCCGATCGCCGGGACGCCGAACGCAGTGCGCAGGGCGCCCGAGCTGCCGCCGCTGTCGAAGGGCGAGAGCACGTGGCCGGTCCGCACCCCGGCATCCGCGAGGGCGCCCACGGTCTCGCGCAGCGCAGTACCGCCGGAGAGAAAGCAGAGCGCGACGGCGGGCGGAACGTGCGACATCGAACTCGGTGCGGCCCACGGGGCCCGGCTGCGTCGAAAGGGCCGACGATTCGACCCGCCATCATGGCGGCGAGTGGCGAACACTGGCAACACCTCGCCCGCTCGCGCTAGCCTGCGATTCGACAGCTCGTGCGGGGCGTGGCTCCCGAGGGTGACGAGTGCGGAGGTTGTGTGAGCGAGGCCCGTCAGCACCGCATCTTCGGCACGTCGTTCGCTACGGTCTATCCGCTGTACCTCGCCAAGGTCGAGCGCAAGGGGCGCACACGCGCGGAGCTCGACCAGGCGATTCGCTGGCTCACCGGCTACGACGACGCCGCGCTCGCCGCCCACATCGAGGCGGGCACGAGCTTTGCCGATTTCTTCGCCGCCGCCACGCTGCACGACAATGCCGAGGCGATCCGCGGCGTGGTCTGCGGTGTCCGCGTCGAGGACGTCGAAGATCCGCTGATGCGGCGAATCCGCTACCTCGACAAGCTGGTCGACGAGCTCGCAAGGGGCCGCGCGATGGAGAAGGTCCTGCGCAGCTGAGCCGCTGCCGTCGCCGACTGGTCACGCGATGCAGGCTCGGGCACGCTTGTCGTAGGATCGCGAGGAGGCGCACATGCGGATGAATCAAGGACGCTTCGGTCGGCGCGGCATCGCGCTCGGTGTCGTGACCCTGCTGCTCGGCTGCGGCAGCGAGAGCGGCAGCGGCGGCGGCGGCGCGACCACCGACGTCGGCGGCAGCGATGCCGGCGGCGACGTGACCGGCGTGCTCGACACCGCCGCGAGCGACGCCGTCGCGACGGACGTCGACGCCGACACCACCGCGGGCGACGACGCCGACGCAGCCCAGGCCGACGGCAGCGCCGACACGGCGGACGCCGGCGGCGATGCCGTCGACGCTGCCGACGCCGTCCCCACCGACGACGCCGGCAACCCGCTCTTTTGCGGCAAACCGTGCGCGGCCGACGAGGTCTGCGAGGCCGGCGTCTGCACCAAGGTTCCGGTCCCCTGCGGCGGCGTGTGCGCGAGCGGGCTGTACTGCGACAGCGCCGCGGGCACCTGCCAGAGCTCGAGCTGCACGCTGCCGAGCGCCTTCGAGAACGTGCAGAAGGTCAGCTACCTGCAGATCGCCGAGAGCAGCGACGGATGCGATCTGAACGAAGACGGCAAGCCCGACAACGTCTTCGGCAAGCTGCTCAAGGTCTACCCGGCGGCGAACACCGAGCTGCAGAAGAGCATCAACGACGGGCTCTTCCTCTTCCTGCTCGCGGCGCAGGCATGGGATTACCCCCTCGACGGCCAGGTGGGCAAGCCGTTCGCGGTCGCGGCCTACTTGGCCGATTTCGCCCCGCAGTCTTCGGGCTGCTCGCCGACCAGCCCCGACGCCGACTGCGCCTACACCGTCGACGACGACAACTTCGGCGCCGCGGCCAGCGGCCTCTGCCCGGCGCAGGCGTTGGTGTCGCCGGTGACCATCGGCAATACCTCCGGCGGCGTCGGTCAGCTCACCGGCGGCGGCGATATCGGCCAGAAGATGACGATCGTGCTGCCCGTGGTCGGCGGCTTGGACTTCACGCTCTCGGGCGTGCGGCTCGAAGCCACCATCACCGGTCCCGGCGCCTGGACGGGCAGCTCGGATGGTCGCATCTGCGGCGTGATGACCATCA
>JBEARB010000046.1:0-3701 GCA_041163625.1 Pseudomonadota bacterium
TGGCGCGCGAAGATCACGCGCCACATGTTCAGCGACCGTCCGTCGATGCCCTGGGCTCGGGCCCAGTCAGCGAGCGACAATGTGCTCGACTCGACTGCCGCCAGGCACCGCCGCGCCTCTGCCTCGCCTTCGATTTTTCGACCTGCCATTGCATACCTCCCGCGTTGACCGGGGCACGCTCGCACGGCTGTTCGGCGGATTCTTCACGGCGTCGCTGATGGGTCACGGTGCGATGACCAAGCGTGTCGACAGTGAAGGCCGCGAGTGCAGCGCAGCTTGGATGCGCGACGGCCTCGCTTTGCCTCGCACCCGATTTTGCGAGCTCGACGCGGCATTTGCTCGGTCGGTGGCGACGCGGAAGTCGCGTCGTCGAGCGCTGGAGCGATGTCGGCGACGCGGCTCACGGTGTTCCCGAGCCCTCTCGACGGCTTGGCGCAGCGCTTTTTGCCCATAGCACGCAGCGGAGGTTCGGCCGCGGCTTCCTCCAACCAGGGCTAGCCGCCGCGCGGGGTCGTTGGGGTGATGGTGGCGTGGAGGTGGGCGGCCGCTATCCGCGGTTCCTTATCGGCTCGCACGCTCCCCCCTTCCGGTCGTCTGGCTGGACGAACGTACATGCTCGCCGAACCCCGTCCTGACGCGCCCGCATGGGTCCGCGATGTTGTCCTTGCCGTCTCCCACCCCGACGGCAAGGAGGACTCCATGGCGTCAGACAGCCTCGTCTCGCGGCTGGCCCAAGTCGGCGGCAGCCACAACAACCGCCACTTCTCTCTCGAGCTCCGGCGCGAGGCCTCGAGCTACGCATGGCGACAGCGTGAGGCCGGCGTGTCGCAGCGCGCCATTGCCGAACATCTCGGCATCAACCGCCAGTCGCTGGCTCGGTGGATGCGAGATCTGGGCCCAGGGCGGTCGCCGGAACGACCTGGCGACGCGGTCGAGCCGGTCGTGGTCGTCGAGGCTTTTGACGGCGCAACCTCGGAGCGGCAGCGGCCTGCGTCGCCGCGGCCTTCACGCTCACGCGCCACCAACCGGCCGCGGGATTGCAGGCCCGCGCTGGTGATGCGACTGCCCGGCGGCGCAAGCATCGAGGGGCTCGACGCTTGCGCCATCGCCGCCATCTTGCAGTCGCTGTGATGCTCGGCCTGTCGCGTTCGCAGCGGGTCTTCGCCTACCCCGCGCCGGTCGATCTACGCAAAGGCTTCGACGGCCTCTCGCATCTGGTCCGATGGCATCTGGACAAGGATCCGCACAGCGGCGACTGCTATCTCTTCACCAACCGCAGCCGGCGCAACGCCAAGGTCCTGGTCTGGGACGGGACCGGCCTTGGAATCTACGCCAAACGGCTGGAGGTCGGCCGATTCGCCGTGCTCTGGAGCGGCGAGCCGGGAGAGCCGATCGCGCTGACCGGCCCCGAGCTGGCGCTCTTCCTGCAGGGCTGCACTTTGGTCGGAAAAATCGCTCTCTCACCCCCCGAATTCTCGCCCTAGATCGTTGTTTTGGAGACCAATTCTGCTACTATCGCGGCATGGAACTGGCCCGCGAAACCGACCTGACGATCCTCCGCGCAAAGGCGGTGATCATCGAGCGCGAGAACGGCCTTCTGCACCGTCGACTCGCGGTGCTGAGCGCCGAACTCGACAAGCTCCGCGGCGCCGGCGCCGACACCCTGCAGGTCGAGCTCGAGCTGCTGACCAAGCAGCTCGCGACCGAGCGCAAGGCGCTGTACGGCCGCTCCTCCGAGCGCCGGGGCCGGCCGGACACCGCCGGCGAGCAGCCCCAAACGCCTGAGCAGTCCGAGTCGTCCGAGCAATCCGAAGCCGCCGAGCAACCCGGCAACGGCGAGACCAAGCCGACGCCGCAACGAGGGCACGGGCCGACCCCGCAGCCCAACCTCCCAATCGTCGAGCAGCACTACGAGTTGACCGACGAGCAGCGCAGTTGCTCGGCCTGCGGCGGTGAGCTGCAGCAGTGGACCGGCCAATTCGAGGACTCCGAGCAGGTCGACGTCGTGCAACGCTCGTTCTGCATCGTCCGGCAGCGGCGGCAGAAGTACCGCTGCAAATGCGGCGGCTGCGTTCGCACCGCTCCGGGGCCGGTCAAGCTCACGCAGCAGGGCCGCTACACACTCGGATTCGTCGCCCACCTCGCCACAGCGAAGTATCTCGACCACCTGCCGCTGTATCGCCAGACCCAGCAGATGGCCCGACAGGGGCTCGCTGTCACCACCAGCACGCTCTGCGATCAGCTCGAGGAGCTCGCGCTGCTCCTGCGGCCGAGCTACCAGGCGCTGCACGCCGAGGTCATCGCAGAGCCGGTCGTCGGCGTCGACGAGACCCCGTGGCCTGTGCTCGACAAGGCAGATCAGCGCTGGTGGGCTTGGAGCGTCACCAGCCGCAACGCGGTCTACTACCGCATCGCCAAGTCGCGCTCGCATCGCGACGCCGACAAGATCCTCGAAGGGTTCTCTGGTGTCGCGGTCTGCGACGCCTACAGCGCCTATCCCGCGCTGCGATCGGCCCGCGGCGCCAAGGGCGAAAAACTCGCGCTGGCGACCTGCTGGGCCCACGCCAGGAGACGCTTCGTCAAAGCCGAGCAGCACCAGCCGCAGGCCACCGCAGCGCTCGAGATCATCGGCCGACTCTACGCGGTTGAGGCCAAGGCCCGCGAGTTCGCCGAACCCGGTACCCAGCCCTGGCGCGACAAGCTCGCCGAGCTCCGCGCGACCGAATCGGTCGCGGCGCTGAACGACCTCGACGCCTGGCGCGCGTCGGCCACGGCGATGCCGCGCTCTGCCTTGGGCAAGGCGATCAAATACCTCGACAACCAGCGCCGCGGTTTGCGGATGTTCCTACGCAATCCGCTCATCCCACTGGACAACAACGACGCCGAGCGGGCGATGCGAGGTTTGGCGCTCGGCCGCAAGAACCACTACGGCTCCAAATCGCGGGGCACTACCGAGACCGCGGCGATCTTGTACTCGCTGCTCGAGACGGCGAAGCGAGTCGGGGTGGAGCCGGAAGGCTACCTTTGTGCCGCGGCGCTCGCTGCCAGGGAGACCCCGTTGCGCGTGCTGACGCCGTCGCAATATGCGGCGGAGTTGGCGGAGGCGGCGGCGCGAACCCCGCCGAGCTGAGGCGGTCGATCCGGTCGCAGAACGACGCCTGATCAGGGCGAGCGCATCGAAGCCACCGCGAAGATGTGCCGTCCGGGCGCGCACCTGCGCCTGCCGCATGTCGCGGGCGCACGCCCCCGCGTCGACTGTATCCGATGCTCTTCTCGTTTCCAGGACGGGGGCTGGCGAGCATGTACGGACGAACCGCCGCTCGGTCTGTTGCGGCCTGACCCAGCTTAGGGAGCGGCGAATGGCCGCGCCGGAGGCACGGTCTTCATCAGCGCACGTAGATGTGGTGCGCGGTCTGGTTGGTCGCGCCGTTCCAGTTCTTGACCAGCTCGCCCAGGTTGCCGTAACCGGTGTTGTAGCCCGTGAACCAGGTCCAGCCGTCGTTCTGTGAGCTGCCGCCGTTGCCGGTCCAGTCGCGGGTCGCGAAGTGAAAGCGAATGCCGCTCGGCGGCTCGCAATTCCACTGACTGTGGTTGTTGTTGTTGCAGGAGCCGTTGCCCATCAACTGCCACGCGCTCTTGGTCCAGTTCCAGACCGCGACGGTGGCGCCGCGGTCGCCGGTGATGGTGCCGACGAAGTCTTC
>JBEARB010000047.1:0-3085 GCA_041163625.1 Pseudomonadota bacterium
ACCGGCTTCCTGTATGGATTGAAGTCCATCTGGGACTTCTTGTTGGGAAGCGTCGTGGAACTGAACGAGGGGAACAGAGCGGCGGCGCGGGAGATCCTTCGTGGACAGGTGCGGGACACGATCGACATCCTTGATGCCGCTGTAGATGAATGGGCGGTGCAGGCCGGCCGAGTACTCGGGCAGGCACTGGCTGAGTACGAAGAGCGGCGTGAGTCCATCACCGCACGGCAGAACGACGTTGAGAAGTACGCTGAGGCACTGGGGCGGAAGCTGAGATTCCTGGCCAACTGCCAAGCGCCCGTACGCGACCTGCATGCCAAGGTCGAGCACTTCGCAGGTGACCTAGAAGCTGCGCACTCTAGAATCGCAGCAAGCCGTCAGCCGGACTTCCAGGCCGTTGTCTGCACTGATGGCGGGATGCTCTCTCTGAAGAAGGCTCGCGAGCAGGACCTTCTCATCTTGTTCGACCTGAACAGCAGTCGCTGGAAGTGGCTTGAGATCACCTCCGGCGGACGGACCCAGCAGTTCCTGCCGGTGGCCCGCGGCAAGACAGGATCCGGGGTCAGCTTCCACGAAGACGACGGAACGACACGGGGACGCCGCGGTAGCGTGGTCGCGCCAGAGGGCGCACACCGGTTCGAACTCCGGCTTAGCACGCTCGACGGCGTGTTTCGGTTTCCCCGCCGCTAGCGTCTAGTTGACGTGCCCCCAAGAACCGGTCCAGGTATTATGGAGGCCTGACCCGTTTGAAGGGGACACCAGCATGCGAAGCAGCAAGTTCACAGACAGCCAGAAAATCATGATCTTGAAAGAGGTCGAAGCCGGCGCGACAGCCGTTGTCAAGCGCCACCACAATGGGACCACCCCCGCGCCAACAATTAGGGACCACCCCCACACCGTCGTGCCGCACCGCCAGCGCTCGCCGGCAACGCCGGCAAGTGCTGCATGCGCCGCGAACGGCGGCGCTGTCCAGGCCGCCGAAGGCGCCCGGAGGGGAAGCCTGGACGGCGTCGCCGTCGGGGTGTTCGCTGACACTGTCGGCGCCGCCGTCGCGGCGCTGGGCGGTTTGGCGCGGCCGTGTCAGGCCAACTCGGCGCCCGGCTTCTGATTCCGCCGATACGACGGACCATCGATCACCAGATCGAAGGCGTTGTTGCTGAAGCGATCTACAATCGCTTCGGCCAGCAGACGATCACTCAGCAGCGGCAGCCACTCGGCGGGCTCGCGGTTGGACGTCACGATCATCGACGCCTTGCGATGGCGTTCGAAGACGATGTCGCCCAAATCTCGGCTCTCGACCTCGGTCAGCGGGCGCAGGCCGAGGTCGTCGATGATCAGCAGCTGCACCGAGCACAGCCGGCGCATCAGCTGGCTGTGGCTCTGGTCGAGCCGACTCGCCCGCAGCTCGGTGAACATCGCGTCTGCAGTGGTGCAGTGCACCGTCATGCCTCGCACCACCGCAGCGTGCCCCAGCCCGTGCGCGAGCATGGTCTTGCCGACGCCGACCGGCCCCTGAATGCAGACGTGGTGGTGCTCCTGCACAAAGCGCATCGTCGTGAGGCGGTCGAGCAGCGCGGCGTCGTAGCGGAGCTCGGGACGGCGCATCCACGCCTCGAGTACGAGCTCCGGCGCCATTCCCGCGCGGTCGGCTCGCAGTCGCACCGCGGCCTGGCGGCGCCGCTCGACCTCGTCGCCGAGCAACAGCAGCAGCCAGTGCTCGGGGTCGAGGCTTTGCTCGCGCGCCTGGCGAAGCCGTTGCGGCAAGACGTCCAAGAGTTTTCCGAGCTTGAGCGCGCGCATGGCCTTGGTCAGCTCAGGGTCGATGGAGGTGGACAAAGGGTTCATCTCGGTGATTCCTATGCGTTGGCGACGGCGAAGGAGCTGCGGCGAAACTCGTCGATCGAGCGAGAGAATCGCGGTGCCATCTTGTTCGGTTTGACCCGTTCCGGCGGGACCGCTGGCGAAGCAGCAGCGGCATGGACGGCGATATCGGCCTGCCCAACGCCAGCGCCCGGCCCGAGCTCGAGTCGCCCGCGGATACGCATCACGTCGTGGACCTGCAGCGACAGCGCGACGGCGCAAACCTGCTCGACCGATTCGCTGCCGTATTTGCTGCACAACTCCATCAACATCTTGAACTTGCGGACTTGTCCAAACCACGGCGGTGGCCCCAACGTCAGTCGCGCCACCTCGGCAACCGAAGGTCCGTGCTCGGCTGCCTGCTCGAGCAACGGCGGCGGATTGCGCTGACTCACAGCATTGTCGCGACTCAGCAGCAGCTCGGGCGGCCCGCCGGTCTGCCCCTTGCCGACGCGTGCGCAGCGCAGCACTTGCTCGCCATTGTGCCAAGCCGTCACGGTCTGCTCGTCGGCGCGCACCCACAGGTTCTCGCGGATCAAGCCCGCCACCGCGTACAGCTCGCCATCGAGACGGAAGCGTCCATCGCGACCGACGCGATGATGGCCTTGATGGCCCCATTGCCAGCGCGTGGGCGGCAACGGCAGCAACGCCTCACGCTCCTGCTCGGCGAAGTGTTCGGCCGGACGGCGCTGCGTCACCGCGTGCAGGCGCATCCCCGCGGTTTGCTCGCTCCACTGCTGCGCCCGCTCGCGCCACTGCGACAGCGGCATTGCCGATTCGCCCGCGAACATACTGCCTTGCACGTACCGAATCGTCCGCTCGACCCGGCCCTTGTCTTGCGGACGGCGCACCCGCGCCGGGTCGAGAACGAAGCCGAAATACTGCTGGAATTGCAGCACCGCCGGATGAAGCGCCGGCGCCACCGGGTCGGCGCGCAACACCGCTGCCTTAGCGTTGTCGAAGATCACCACCGGGAACACGCCGCCGAAGAATTCGAACGCGGCCTGCAGCCCCGTCAGCACGTCCTGCGCGGTGCACGTCCACGTCGGCCAGACGAAGCAATGCCGGCTGTGCACCGCGGTGCAGACAAAGGCGAAGAGCTTGCGACGCTCGCCCTTGTCCATGTCGGCCGTCCCGCCAAGCTCGGCAAAGTCGACCTGCAGCTCCTGGCCCGGCGGGCAATCGGCGACCCATCGCGTCGGCTTGGGCCCTTGTCGCCCAACAC
>JBEARB010000048.1:0-4077 GCA_041163625.1 Pseudomonadota bacterium
GTCGTGCAGCGGCATCAGCTCGATCAGCGCGACCTCGCCGGCGTCGCGCCTGGCCCGAAACTCCGCCCTGCGCGCGTCGAGCCGCTGCAGCAACGACCGGCCGTCCGGCCCGGGCTGCTGCACTTCGGCCGTCCAGCCGTGGCGGGCGCAGAGCTGCAGCCACATCGGCCCGAGCGTGTTCTGCAGCAGCCAGTCGACCATGTAGCGCTCGGTGAAGAGCTGCGTCTTGCTGGCAATCTCGTGCGGCTCGATCTTCTGCCGCGCCGCGATCTTGGCGTCGAGTGCCTCACGCTCGGGGTCGTTCCAATATTGGTAGACCCAGCCGAGCGTCATGTCGTCGCTCCAACACGACGCCAACGCCGGCACATCCAACGCCTCGACCACCGCCCGCAGCGTTGCCGCCGGCACCGGCACCAGCTCGGCCACGCCGGCCGGGCCGAAGACGCCGGGCAGCTCCAACGCCAGGTCCTCGAAGACCAGCTGCAGCAGCGTGCCGTAGCCCTCGGTCTCGTCGGCGCAGAGCGCCGGCGCCAGCGCGCGAAAGTCCAGGTACGCGCCGCTCTGCCACGCCCCGGTCAGCACCGCCGGCGCCCGCAGCGGCGCCGCGCCATCGGCCCCCGGCGCCTCGAGCAGCCGCAGCATGACGAGGCGGTTGAGCAGCGTCGCCGCGGCGAGCTTCTCGGCCTCGCGGCGGAAGTCGGCCGCAGTCCGGGCCGGGTTGGCCTTGCTCGCGGCGGGCTGCGCGCGGACCTGCTCGTCGATCCACGCCTCGAAGCGCCGCCGCCGCGTCGCCGGGCCCGCCGGCAGGCCCGCGTCTGCGGCCTTGGCGCCGAGGCGGTAGCGCGCCTCGGTCGCGTCGTGCAGGTCTGCGAGCAGGCGGTCGCGCAGGCCGCGGATGGTGGTGGCGAGGGCCTTCTTGGCTTCTGGGGTCATGGGCATGGGGAGGAATCCTTGCGGGTCAGAGGCCGTGGAGCAGGTCGGGGATGTCTTGCGCGATGACGCCGCGGGTCGCCAGCGCGGCGCGTACGTCGGCGTCGATCACCGGCGCGATCGCGACGCGTTGTTGGGTCCAATCGCGGTATTGCGGGTGCGCCGCCAGAAACGCCGCGACATGCCGCTCCTGCACTGCGACGCCGGGCAAGAGCTTGGCAGGGTTGCGCTTGCAGGAGCCGAACCGGATCGTCTTGCTGTCGTCGTCCAGCGCCACCAGATCGATCTCCACGCCAGCGCGATCCCAGAAGCCTTCGAGCTGTCGGGTGAGTGGATAGTCGCCGATGCCGCGCCGACTTCGTTCGTGGTACAGCGCGGTCGCCATGCGCTCGAGCGCGAAGCCCTCGATATCCATCAGGTGCTGGTCCGCACGTTGGAGTAGGTCGGCTTCCGGCTGGAAGTTGACGGCCGAGACCTGGCTCTGCAAGGCGGCCAGCCAGCTGCGCAAGAAGTTGTCGCGCAGGTAGTAGCGGCCTTTCGCAGCGCTCGGCCGCGAGAAGATCGGCTGCTTGCGCTCGAGCATCTGATACTTCTCGATGAGGATCTTCAGGTAGCCGCCGACCTGCTCCTTGGAGTCCGGGCTCAGCGCGCGAACGTGCTCGACGATTTGACCATGCGTGCTGCCGGGGTTGCGTGCGACATGCTTGAGCACGACGTCGTAGCGCCCTCGCAGCTCGCTCAGAAACCAGTTGTCGGCCTCGTGGCGCAGAGGCGATGACGACAGAAAGAACATCCGCCGCAGCAACTCCTGGCGCTCGCCAGCGAGGATGCTGTGTTCGTAGGCGTCGCGGTAGAACTTCGGCACGCCCTCGAACAAATTCCACAAGAACAACAGGCGCTCAGGTGAGTAGGCACCGTGGGCCCGCAGCAAGTGCACGATGGATGGAATGTCGAGGTGTTGCAGCTGCAGATTGTCCGTGGTGCGGTTGTAGAGCGGCGCGTCGCGGTCGTCGAGCAGGGCCACGAGCTCGGCATGCAGCGAGCCGAGGACGATCAGGCCGCCGGGGACGTTCGACGCGTCGGCAGAGAGGCGGTCGACGCTTGCTTGCAGGAACGACGTGAAGTCGTGCAGGTGCTTGCGGCTGAAATACTGGAACTCGTCCAGCGCCACGACGAATCCGCTTCGTGCAAGCGTCTCGATCGTGCGCGCCAGCGCAAGGAGCGACGTTGGCCGCGGGACGTCGGACGGAATCTTGAACGTCTCCATGGCGTCGTGGACGGCGGAGAGCACGCCTGCGGGAGCAGAGTCTGGAATCTGGACGTAGAACACGCGGCGGCCATCGGTCGTCTGCAGTGCGCGCTGCACCAGCGTCGTCTTGCCGATGCGACGACGGCCCGTGATCCGAGCGAAGAACCAGCGTCCTCGTTGGAGGATGCGGCCCAGGTCATCTTGTTCGCGCTGTCGACCGTAGAACTCCCACATTCACCCTCCAGAGATATAAAACTTTTTGCATCCTCCACATCTGTTCGTCAAGGCTTCGTTTTTCAACAAAAAATGACAGATCAGTCGATCCTGGCCGTCTCCCCGCGTCGCACCACCTCCAACAACCGCCGACGAAACTCGTCGACCACCTCCGACACCTCCGCCTCGGTCCGCACCAGCCGCCGCCGCGGCCCTGCGACCCGGACCACGACTTCGCCAGGCGGCGGCGGGGGCTCTGGCGGCAGCCGTGGTTCGACCAGCTCGCGCAGCCGTGCCAAGGCCTCGACTTCGGCCTCCTGCAAGGCAATCAGCGAGCCACTCCGCAAGACCACGAGCGTCGGTGCCACAGCGTCTTCCCCAGTGTCGGGGACGGCCAGCGCGATGGGCCGCAGCACATGGTGGGACTGGTCTGCCGTCAGCGTCGCGAAGCCCGGCTCACTCTTGACCCTGACGCGAACCTGCTCGGCCCGATCTTCGAGCGCTTCGAGTAGCTGCTTGCGCGCGAGGCGGTAGGCGCCCTCCACCGTCGCGACGTCGTCGGCGAGCGCACCCAGCTCGCGCCAGGGGCACTCGGACGACAGCTGCTCGCGCAGCCGCGCAATCGAAGCCTCGACGTTCGTCGCGACGTCTCCGAACGCCTCAAGCTGGCGGCCGCGCTCGTTCACCACGCGGTCGACGACCTGCACCCTGGCCAGCACCTCCTCGGTCAACTCCGAGAGATAGCTGCGGAGCAGGACCACGCCTTCGTGAAGCGTGTCCAAGTGCTTGCTGACGGCCATGACGGTCGGCTTGGTCTGCCGCACGTTCTGCAGGCAGGCCTGCAGCGCCTCATGGAGGGCGGCCAGCGGCTTCGGGAGGTCGGGGCGCCCGGGCAAGCGGTCGAAACGCTTCTCCAGCTCGCGGAGATCGCGCGCACAGCCGGGGAAGGAGGCGTTGACGGCATCGGCGATGGCGGCGTTCTCGCGGTCCACGCTGCGTTGGAGGTTGGCCTCGAAGAACTTGCAGATGCGCGCGCGCACCTTCGGACTGACGGAGTCCTCGCCGGCCGGGAAGATGGTGGCGCGGCGGAAGGCGGTCTCCTTCTCGAAGAGCTCGCGCGTTCCGGCGTCGCGGTACGACGTCATCTCCGCGCCCGATTCCGGCACGATTCGGACCCGACCGGCCCGCAGCAGCCCGAGGACGCTGGCTTTGACGATGCTCGATGCGAAGCCATAGGGCGGCGAGCCGAAGCGCACGAGCAGGAGGTGTCCGCTCATGCCGTTGTCGGCGTTGATCTGCTCGAAGACGCGCTGTGGGACCAGACCGGCGCAGGTTACGTCGTAGCGGCCGTCGTGGACGTCGAGGATGCCGAGCTCTGCGGCCAGGTACTTCGGCGAGGGGCCGCTCAGATCCTGGTTCAACAGCTGACCCAGCTCTTGCGGCATCAGCTGCGTCGCGACGAAGTGGGGGTAGAACTCAGGCAGCGCGCGGGTGCCGACGGAATGCAGCGTCGGACCGAAGGCCGTGCCGTGGTCCGACGGCGCCAGCGCCCGCCCGCGGATGTAGACCCGGCCGTCCATCCAGCACGCCGCCACGGCGTCGCGGAGCGTACGGTGCAGGTCTTCTGATGTGTAGCGGTCTGAAATCATGTGAATGTTGCGTATCTAGTTTTGCGTGTTTTGCTT
>JBEARB010000049.1:0-28442 GCA_041163625.1 Pseudomonadota bacterium
GCAGGCCGCTTCGCGCTCGCCGACGGCGGCGAGGCAGGTCAACGTCGCCGCCGGTGCGCGTTCGGCGCAGGCGGGCGCCGTGCTCGCGTCGTCGCTGCCGCAACCGAAGCTCCCCGCCGCCCACGCCGCCATCACCAGCCACGGCCCAACCCGCGACCCACCGACTCGCTCGTGCATCTCGGTCCCTCCCTTCGCCCCGCGGGCTACCAGCCACATCCCTTGGCGAAGAAGTCCTTCGGCGCGTTGGCCAACTCCTCGCCCCAATACTTCCATTGGTCGCCCGCGCGCTTGGCGAACTCGGCGACGTCGGCATCGTTGGCTGCGGCGGCCTGCATCGCCGCGCCTTGCAGCTCCACGCGCCCGTCCGGCTTGCCGAGGCCGGGAATTCGGGTCGAGAGGCGCCCGATGTCGGTCCGCTCGCCCCAGGGATCGTCCTCGGGGGTGGGCACCATGCCCGGCAGGTCGGACCACGCCTCGATGAAGGTCATCTCGCCGGCGTCGTTGAAGACGAACTCCTCGTAGATCGGACACGGCCCGCCGGCATACGAGAACGACACCCGGCAGCGCGCGAAGGGCTGCACCGGGAAGAACCGGCAGTCGCGGACCGGCACGGTCGAGGGGTCGGCCTGCTTCAGCAGCTTCTCGGTCGCGATCAGCGTCTCTTTCGTGAAGCCGGTGAGCAGGAGCCAAGGTGGCCACTCCCAGCGTGCCGCCAGCGGCGCGTAGTCGGGCCGGCTGCCCTCGGGCGCGTCCACGTCGAGGGTGTCGAAGTAGCGGTTGGCTTGCTCGACGTAGTAGGTCGGCTCCCGCGTCGGCACCAGGCAGGTCGCGGTGGCGCCGTCGGTGCCGTCGTCGCGGCACGGATCGCCGGTCGCGGCGAGCGCGTCCGCCGCGTCTGCGGTGCCCGCCGCTGCGCCGGAACCCTCGTCCTGTGCGCAGCCGGCGGCGAGCGTCGCCGCGAGGCAGAGCGCGAGCCAGCGAACGTGCACCGCCCTGGCCTTGTCGCGCGCGTGGTCCATCATCGGGTCCTCCCTCCGGGGTTCGGCCATCCGTTGTACGCGTCCCCGCCCGCGCTTGCCACGTTCTCGTGCGCCAGCGCCCTCAGGGACGGGCGCGCCGTGCGTCGACGCCGGTCGAGACGATGGGGTCTTCCTCGCCGGTCTTCCACGGTACATCCGGCCACCAGCGCTTCTGCGCGCTCGGCCGGTCGGGCTCGAAGGACTCGCCGGGCCGCGGCGTGAACACCGCGACCTTTGCCTTCGCCGCCGCCGCCAGCGTGCGCTCGATCGGCTCGGTCCAGCCGTGTAGCGCCAGGTCGAACAAGCCCCAATGCACCGGCAGCAGGCGCTTGCCGCGCAGCCAGCCGTGCGCCTCCACGGCCTGCTCCGGGCCGATATGCCAATCCGGCCAGGCTTTGTGGTAGGCGCCGACCTCGATCATCGTCACATCGAAGGGACCGAGCGTCGCGCCGATCTCCTTCATCCCCGGGAACAACCCGGTATCGCCCGAGAAGAAGACGCGGTGCTGGGCGCCGACCAGCGCCCAGCCGGCCCAGAGCGTGGCGTTCTGGTCGAGCAGTTGCCGACCCGAGGCGTGGCGCGATTCGGTGCAATGCAGCTCCAGCGCCGGGCCGGAGGGGCGCGTCAGCGCGTATTTCTCGCCCCAATCGAGCTCGTGGATGCGCGTCTCCGGCACGCCCCAATAGGCGAGGTGGGCGCCGACGCCGAGGGGGCAGAACCACAGCGTCTCGCGGCCGGCGAGCGCGCTGATGGTGGGCTCGTCGAGGTGGTCGTAGTGGTCGTGCGAGATCACGATGGCGTCGACCTGCGGCAGCGCGTCGAGCGGCAGCGGCGGCGGGTACCAGCGCTCCGGGCCCAGCCAATCGAAGGGCGATGCGCGCTTGCCCCAGACCGGATCGGTGAGGATGCGCCAGCCGTCGATCTCGACCAGGACGGTCGAATGGCCGAGCCACGTCACCCGCAGGCCGGTCTCGGGCCGGGTCGCGAAGCGCGCCGGATCGACCTTCTCGTAGGGGATCGGCTCGGTCGGTGCCGCGTAGGCGCTGCCGTCGAGGAAGCCGAGCACCGAGCCCCACACGTCGTTCCAGAGCGGCTGCTTGTTCTCGAAGACGCTGCCTTGGCGCTGCGGGCTCTGGTTCATCCGCGCGAGCCGCGCGCCGTCTGCGCCCTTGCCGAAGGCGCGCCAGCCGTCGGCGACGAGCGCGACGGTCGCGACCATCCCCAGCAGCGCCGCCCAGCGCGCCAGCCGGAAAATGCGCCGCCCTGGGCGAGCGGCTGGGATTAAGAGCACGGGCATCGGGACCTCGGGTCGGCGCCTCAGCGGCGCAGGGGTAGGGTCAGCGGGCCGCCGAGGGCGGGCACCTCGGTGTCGTCGACGTCGGCGACGACGAAAAACCGCAGGGTGTCGGCGTCCGCGCCGAGCCATTCGATCCCCTCGAGCTTGACGCCACAGGCCTTGCCGGCGGCGTCGCGCAGCTCGAAGGTGCGGACCTGCTCGCCCTCGATCAGGCCGACGCGGCAGCCCCGCACCTCGCCGTCGTGGTAGGCGTCGGGCGAGGCCTCGGCGGCGGCGAGGAAGGCCACGCGGCCGTCGGGCAGGGCGGCGGCGTCGGTGAAGGTCAGCTTCACGCCGTCGATTTGGCCGAGGTCGTAGCGTCGCACCGTGCCCAGGGCGGGCGCGGAGGCCTTGCCGTCGACGAACGCGACGAAGGCCGCGAGGTCCAAGTCGACGGTCGCGTCGACGGGCCGCTCGGCCCCGTTCGGGTCGCCGTTGCCGCGGTTGAACAGGCGCAGCCGGTCGCCCACCACGACCACGCCTTCGATGTTCAACTCGCTCCCCGAGAACGGCTTGTGCGCCTCCAGCGCGAGGTAGAGCGGCGTCGCGTCGACGACCCGAACCTGCTCGGTGCTGTCGATCAACACGAAACGCCGCCGCGCCGGCTTGCTGCCCGAGCCGATGGCGCAGAGGCGGCCGTCCGGCAGCACCACGGCGGCCTCCAGATCCATCTTGTGGCCCTTGTTTCCGGCTTTTTCGGAGAACAGGCGCTTGCCGTCCGGGCCGGGGGGCAGGGCGATGGCGCGCACCTTGCCGTCGTCGGTCCGCACGGCGAGGAAGTTCGCGTCGTCTTGCGCCATCCAGAGCGCGCCGCCGAAGCGCCGCACCGCGGAGGCCGCACGGACGTGGCCGGGGCGTTCGCTGGCCGCGTCCGCGCCGTCGGCATAGCGCAGGGGCTCGAGCGGCCCGAGCGTGCCGACGTGGCCGGCGTCGAGCGTGGCGCGAACGGTCGCGGGCGGGGGCATCAGCGCTCCTGCAGGTTTGGTGGCGGCGCCGGTGCAGCCCGCGAATACGAGGGATGCCCCGACCAGCGCGAGCGCGGCGAGGCGGAACGGATGAAGCAGTCCGGACAAGGGGAGTCTCCGTCGCCGGCGCGTGCGCGCCGACCTCAATCGTTGCACGTGCCCGCCGTCGTGCAAACGCCCGACGTCCCGCACGGCGCGGTCGAGACGAGCTTGTCGGCGCTGCACTTGCCGGTCGCGGCGTTGCAGCCGTTGTAGAGGCAACTGTTGCCGTCGTCGCAGTCGACCAGGCCTTTGTCGCTGCATTTTCCGGCGGCGGTGCAGCTCGGATGACCCCAGGGGTCGGTGCGGACCACGGCGAGGAGGTAGGTGCTGTTCGGCTTGACGACCGTGCCGATTGCCAAGCCGCCGTCCGAGAGCGCTGCGAGCGAGGTGAACTTGTTCGCCGGCGTGCCGAAGGTGCGCTGGAACGCGAAGCTCCCGTTGTCGAAGCGCAGTCCGCCGAGGAAGGTCTTCTTCGTCAGTGCGTCTGCCGTGTACAGGCCGGCGGCCGCGATATGCGTCGCGAGCGGAACGACGCTGGTCAGGTGAATGCCGTCGGGCGAGGTGGTTGGTGTAGCGCACGGCCTTGAGCGGCCCGATCTTCCCGAGGGACGGATAGTCTTCGTACATCACCGCCCACGACGAGCCGCCGGGCGTCGGGTGCATCGCGAGCGGGAGCGCCGAGCAGGCCGAGGTGCCACAGGCCTGCTTGTCCCAGCTCGTGTTGCCGCGCCGCGCGAACAGCGCCCGATACGAGGTCTTGCCGCTCACGTTGTACGCCTTGCGGCCCCATCGGACGCAACCCAGCTTGCCGCCGACCGTCGCGTCGACGAAGCCTTCGGTGTTGGCGTCGATCTGCGGCAGCCCGCTGACGCAACCGCTGCGCGCGCCCGTCGTCAGCGGCGGGGCCGGAGCCACCTCGTCGGTTCGGATGCAGTAGTTGCGCGGGTCGACCCAGCCGCTCTGTCGAGCCATGAAGCAGACCTGCTCACCGAGGCTCCCCAACTGCACGAAGGCTGCCGGCACCCAGGCCGTGGCCAGCGGGGTCGGCACCGTGAACATCCGGCCCTCATCGCCCGGCACGCAGGCGCCGTTGGTGTCGCAGGTCGCGCGCTGTGAGCAGCCGTTGGCGACGTCACAGGAGAGGCTCGGCGCTGCCTGATGGGTGCAGCCGGTCTTGCCGTCGCAGCTGTCGACCGTGCAGGCGTCGCCGTCGTCACAGCTCGCCACCGCTTTGCCGTAGCAAACGCCGGCATCGGCGCAGGTCTCGTGGCCGTAGGCCGAGAAGCGCACGACATAGCCCTGTCGCGCGCCGGAGACGTCGTCTTGGCTGAACGCCAGCAGGATGCGCCGCTCGCCGTCGAGCGCGACGCCGCCGAAATCGCCGGTGCTGCGCGTCCAACTCCACGCCTCGTTGCCGCGATGGTCGGTGACGCGCACGTGCACGCCCTTGCCGCCGGCGAGCGGTCCGGCGAAGACGACGTTGTCCTTGCCGAGCGGCAGCGCCACCGCCGGCTCACCCGCGAACGCGCGGTCGTAGCGCTGCGGGTTGGCGCCCTTGCTGTCGGTCGCCTCGATCAGCCCCGCAGTCTTGCCTTTGAGGCTCGCGCGCAAACGCGTCCGCACGATGCGCCCGCTGCCGAGCAGCAGTTCGGCTTGCGAGATCGCTTGGCCGGTGATCGGGTTCTCGTCGTAGGGCGGATATTTCGGCTCCAGACCGCCCTCTTCGACCGCTGCGCCGGATTCGCCGATCACGGCTGCAAACGCGCCGGTCTTCACCTCGCCGACGCTGTAGCCCGCCATCGCAAAATCGAGGTAGACCATCGCCTTGTTGCTCGCGATCCACTGCACGCCGCCACGACCGACCTTCAGGCTGTTGTACACGGTGCCGAGGTTCTTGCTGTAGGGCAGACCGACCGCCTTGCCGTTGGCGTCGAAGAAGCGCACGGCGACGTTGTCGAAGAGCTTGCCGCTCTTGTTGATGGTCTCGCCGCCGAGCAGCGCGATCTTGCCGGAAGGATGGGTCGCCAGCGCGACGCCCGCCAGCGGATGGGTCGAGCTGACGTTGCTCTTCCACACCAGCGTGCCGGTCGGCCCGAAGCGCCGCAGCTCGATGATGCGCTTGCCGCCCGAGGTCGCGACGTCGGCGCCGGCGATCACGTCGTCGCCGAGCGCGGCGAGGCCGAAGACGCGCGTCGAGGCGTTCGCCATGCTGCCGGCGTATTGCGCCTGCCAACGCTGCTGGCTGCCGGCCGGATCGAGCCGCCGCACGAACGCCTGATTCGCGCTCGCCGCCGTCTTGGCCGAGGCGCGCCGCTGGCCGGGTTGTCCTTGCAGACGCCCTCCTTGATGTCGCAGTAGCGCACGCCGTTGCAGAGGTCGCCGTCGAGGTCGGGGCAATCGGCGTCCGAGGTGCAGGAGCAAGTATCGGTGCCGCCCTTGCAGCCGCCGCCCTTGCAGGTATCGCCCGAGGTGCAGTTGTCGCCGTCGTCGCAGGTCGCGCCGTCCGCGACTGGCACCAGGACGCACTTGCCTTGCTTCGGATCGCAGAGGTTGGCCTTGCACGCCACGTCGCTCGCGTCGCAGGTCACGACGGTCGCGGGGTTGACGACGCAGCGGTACGGGAAGTGGTCCTTGTCGCAGAAGGGCGTGCCGTTGCAGAGGTTGCCGTCGTCGCTGCAGTCCGCGTCGGCGCGGCAATCGCAGCTGTCGACGCCGGCTTTGCAGCTGCCGGCCTCGCATGGGTCGCCGGCAGTACACGGGTCGCCGTCGCTGCAGGCGGTACCGGTGGCAGCGGCCTGGGCCTTGCAGCTACCGGTGGCGGGGTCGCAGGCGGTGGTGCTGCAGGCGGTGTCCGCGCTCTGGTCGCAGACCGGCACGGTGGTCGGGTCGACGGTGCAGACGCCCAGCGTGGTCTCGCAGCGCAGCGTGCCGTTGCAGGCGTTGCCGTCTTCGAGCGCGGCGCAATCGGCGTCGTTGCTGCATCCGGCGCCGTTGTTGCCGTCTTTGCCGGCATCCTCACCCGAGCAGGCCGCGACGAGCGCCACGAGGGCCGCGATGCGCGCGGCAGGGCGCAGGGTTCGAATGAGGTTCTGCATGGTTCGCCCCCGCCTCGGTCGACGGTCGTCCCTGCGTCGTCTCGGCCCCGCCAGCCTCGCGGCTGCACGTGGCAGTGTCAACGCGGGCTGCGGTGCTTGTCCCGCGCGCGTGGTTGGCGTAATCCTCGGCGCGATGCAGTTCCCCGCCGCCGTCGCCCGCTGGCTCGAAGAAGACGCCGTGCTCGTTTTGGCCGACGGTCGGCACGTCGCGTTGCAGCCCGGGCAGCAGACCGGCTACCCGGCCGACGTGCTCCGCTTGTTGCTGCTGCCCGGCGACCCCGTCGCGCTCGACGACGCCGACGCGCTGGTCGCCCGCATCGACGACCGCGAGATCGAGGTCGAGGTCCGCGTCCCGTGGGATGCGGTCTTCTTCGCCGGCCGCCGCATGCAGCCCGGGCGGGCGCCCGAGCGGGTGTTCCTCAGCGAGCGCGTGCCGCCCTGCTTCGGACCCGAGCGCGAGATCAACGCCGAGCGGATGATCGAGCAGATGGGCTTCGGCGCGAAGGTGCCGGGGATGCCGGAGTGGAGCATCCGCGTGGACGGCAGCGTACTCGCCGACGACGCCGATCGATCGGCGTGGTCGCCGGACAAGATGCGCGCGCTGCGACAGCTCGTCGCGCGGCCGACCGGGCTGACCTGGTTGCTGGTCGATGCCGAGGTACCGGGCGTGCGCCTGCCGGACCGGCCGGTCGCGCCGCCCATCGCCGTCGATGGCGCGATGGTGATGGTCGGTGTCCTCGGCGCCGGCCCCTTCGGTCCGCCGACGCTCGACGACGACGCGCTGCGCTGGCACTTGCCCGATGGCCACGAAGGCTTCGAGCTGCGCGTGCCGTGGCGAGCGATCGGCGCGGCGCAAGAGGCGCAGACCGCGCAGGGCTGGTGGTGGCCGCGCGACCTTCCTGCCGCCGTGCGTGCGCAATTGGCGCGCGATCCGGCGATCTGGGCCGCGCTCGAGCGCGCCGAGGGCATCCCCCTCTCGCCGGCCGCGCCGCCCGAGAAACGCATCCACGTGCTCGACCTGCAGCCGAGCCTGCCGCGCGATCCCGGCCGCGCAATCGTGCGATTGCGTCGACTCGGCGTGGTGATCGCGCTGATCGACACCGCCGCGCCAGGCGTGGTGCTCGGTGGGCAGTTGCCCGGTCGCGCGCGCTTGCTGATGCTGCCGCTCGGCCTGCCGGGCCTCGATCCGCAACTCCGGCTCGGCGACGCGACCTTCCACGCGCGGATGCCCGACCACGAGGGCCAGCTCGTCGAGGTCGAGATCCCCTACCACGCCGTGCTGATGGTCACCGCGCAGCCGGGCGGCCGGACCGCGTCGTGGCCCGAGCAATTCCCCGAATTCTTAGTGATGGCGCAGCACGCCCTGCACGCCAAGCAGAATTCCGGGGGCGCGGCGCTGCCGACCGTGCTCGACGTCTTCGATCGCGACCCCGACGGGGATGGCCTCGGCCTGGGCCTGGAGCTGCTGCCCTACGGCCAGTATTCGCTGGTGATCAGCCAGCCGGTCGGCTACCAGCCCGCGCCGCCCGGCCAGACCGACGCGCCGCGCGGTCGCCTGCTGATGAACATGAGCTTCCGCCTACCGGCTCCGCTGCTGAACTGAGCCCTCGGCGCGCCCGGTCCCACGGACACGCTGCTCCCTCATGCTGGTTCCACTTCCTTCGTCCGAAGCGATCTCCGCGCCGCTGCCCGCCGCCTTCGTCGGCTGCGACGTCGTGCAATGCCGGGCGCAGATCGCCCTGGCAGGCGGTTCGGTCCAGGCCTTCGCCGGTCCCGCGCAGCTGCCGATGGGCGACGCCTGTGGCGCCGGCTGCTGGACCTGCCAGGTCGCGGGCGGCTGCAAGCCCGCGACCGACGTCTGCGACGACGGCGACACCTGCACCACGGGCGCGACCAACGTGAAGACCGCCAGCCTGATGCAGGCGAGCTCGGCGATCACGCTCTCCTCGACCGGCGCCGCCATCAACGCCTCGATGGTCGCCGACACCAAGGACGACGACCTCTATGACCGAGGCGGTGCAATTCGTCGCCGACGCGCTCTCGGGTTGGAGCTGCTCGACCTATTGCGTCACCAAGCTCGGCGACCTCTGCGTGCTCTATTGGTTCAAGTGCACCAAGCAGACGGTGCACAACGACATCAAGACCGTCGGCGCCAAGGTCACGTTCAACCTCTCGGGCACCAGCTACGTCAACAGCAGCACGGTCAAGCTCGGCGCCACCGCCACGCTCAACGTCGGCCCGGTCAAGGGGAGCTCGAGCACGACGTGCAGCATCGGCGCCAACCCGCAATGCTGCTTCGGCTTCCCGGCGCCAATCGGCAATCAGTGCCTGAAGCTCTACTGAGCGGCGGCCGGCAGGGCTCGGGCGGCGACGCCTACTCGCGCTGCGCCGAGCCCTCGATCTGGCTCAGAACTCGTAGCCGATGATGAGGTTCGGCTCGAAGAGCGCGGTGTTGGCCCAGCCTGTACCTGCCCGCTCCTGCTCGATGCCGAAGAATCCGGCGAAATCGACGTGCACCTGCGGCACCGGGAACCAGCGCAGAGACGGTCCGAGCAGTACCTCGCGGCTGGCGAAATCGAAGCGGCTGTCGGCCGTGTCGACGAACTCGAGCTTCGCCTCGGCGCCCAGCGCGAGCTTGGCGTCGACCATCACCCGCGAGACGCCCAGCGTCAGCGCGTATTCGTGCTCGCGCTCGGCGCCCATCTGCCGCTCCAGCACCAGGTTCGCGCCCCAATGCCAGCGCGTGGTGATCTCGTCGCCGAGGAGGAGCTTGCCTTCGATCGTCGGCGGTCCGCTGCGGTTCTGGCCGTATTCGAGGTAGACGGTCGGGTTGCCCCAGAGCTCACTCACCTGGCCGGCGGGGCGCACGTAGACGCGGGTCTGCCCGAACAGGCGGCGCGTCGCCCAGCGCGGCTGCTTGTACGCGCCGACGCGCTGCTCTTCCCGCAGGGTGCGGCGCTGACCGGGCACGACGATCGGTGCCAGACCCCCGGTGCGGGTGCGGCTCGCGCCCTGACCGAGCTCCTCTGCGGTCGGATCGATATCCTCGCCCGGCGTCGCGTTCATCGATTTGCCGGCGGCGTCACCGCCTGGGGTGGGGATCGGATCGGACGCCCAGGCGGGCGCGGCGGCGGTGAACATCGAGGCGAGCAGCAGTGCCCGCACGTGTGGGTGCGTCGTGGGTCGGCTCCGGGGCGATCGGGACGAGTTGGAGCTTGGACGGTAGCGCCCGCGGAGCGTCCCGCAAGAGGCTGGAACCCCTTCCGATCACGGGAAAACGACGCCATTCGATCGGGAAGGCTTCCCGGATTTTGCGTTCGCCTCAGCCGCGACAATGTGCGGCGTCGAGGGTGCTCTCGGCGTCGCGCAAGTCGCTGCGATCGCGACCACGGCTGAAGACCGGGATGGTGCCGAGCGGCGCCGGGCGGGTGACGGTTTGGCCGCCGTCGAGCTTGTCGCCGGTCCAGACGTCGTACCAGACGCCCTCGGGCAGGTAGAGCGTGCGTTCGGTCGCGCCCGGCGTCAGCACGGGGGCGACCAGCAGGTCCTCGCCGACGAGGAATTGGTCCGAGCGGGCGCGGGCGATCGGGTCGTCCGGGTAGGCGAGGACCATCGCCCGCAACAGCGGCGCGGAGCTGACGGCGGCTTCGGCGGCCAGCGCCGCGAACGTCGGCCGCAGCGCGCAATGCACCGCCACGTAGCGCCGGAAATGCGCCGTGGTCTCGGCGTCGCGGTCCCAGTTCCAGTTGTTCAGCTTGTCGGCCCCTTCGTGCGTGCGCATCACCGGGGTGAAGGCGCCCAGCTCGGTCCAGCGCATCCACAGCTCCTTGGTCGAGGGCGTGCCCTTGGCGAAGCCGGCGATATCGTGGGTGACGAAGGGCTGGCCGGCGATGCCGAGGTTGAGCAGCGCCGGCACCACGGTCGGTAGCCCGTCGAGCTCGCTCCAGTTCGTCTCCTGGTCGCCGACCCAATGGATCTGGGCGAAGCGCTGCACCCCGCTATGACCCGAGCGCGCGATCCAGGCGAAATCGCCGTCGGGGCGCTCTGCGTCCGCCGCCAGCCGCGCGGCCCGGTTCCAATCGACCGGGAAGCTGTTGCGCCGCTCGATCGGGTCGCTGCCGTCGTGGTGGTAGCCGTCCGGCGGCACCCACTCGCCGAAATCGTGCATCCACCCGTCGACGCCCCAGTTGCGAATGATCGCAGCCAGTTCACCGCTGATGAACGGCACGGTCGCGGGGTTGCCGAAGTCGGGGTGGCCGTCGATCTGCGGCAGGTTCGGCACGAGCGCGTCCTCGTAGACGCTGCCGTCGGCGTTCTTCACCAACATCCCGCCCGCCGCCATCGCGTCGAAGCGATCGCTTTGGATCTGCTTGGGGATGAAGGGGTTGGCGTAGGCCAGGAATTTGTAGCCGCGCGCGTGCAGGGCCTGCACCATGCCCGCGAAATCGGGGTAGAGCGGCGTCTCGCCCGCGCCGACCAGCAATTCGTCGGGCTTCCAGACGTATTGCACGCCGAAGCCGCCGTCGAGGTTCTTGCGGATACCGCCCCAATCCTGCGCCCACAGCGCCGCGGTCGGGATATCGGCGGCCTCGAGCGCGTCGGCTTCGGCGAGGACCTTGTCGCGGCCGCCCTGGACGCCGATCCACAGCCCCCACGCCCACGCCGGCGGCGGCTTCGGTCGGCCGAGCAGGTCGCCGAGTTGGCGGACCACGCCGAGGGGCGTCGGGCCGTGCAGCACGCGCCACGCGACCGTGCCAGGGCCGACGACCTCGATCCAGGCGACGTCCGCGTCGGTCTTGCAGAGGTCGACGCGCACCCGGCGGTAGCCGTCGAAGTGCACGCCGAAGCCGCGCGCGTCGAGCCAGCTCGGCATCGGGAAGTAGGTGGTGTGGGCGTCGCCGACCGAGATCCCGCCGCTGCCGTCACGGCCGTTGCCTTGCTCGTTGACGAGCAGATCGAAGGCCTCGCCGCGCTGCTCGACGCCGTTGTACTGCTCGCCGAAGCCGTAGAAGGTCGCGGCGGCGTCGCAGCGGACCGGGATCGCGATCGAATCGGCCTTGCCGGTGAGCTGGAGCGAGAAGACCGTGCCATGCTCGCCGTCGACCTGCGCCGTCAGCCATGCCTTGCGGTCGCTCGTCGCGCTCGCGAACGCCTGCTGCGCCGACAATCCGTCCGCGGCGATCTGCGGCGGCGACGGCGCGAGCACGTCGTCGACGACGTCGCTGTGCACGAACGCCAGGGCGCCGACGCCGCTGCGCGTCGCGGTGAAGGTGCGGGCGACCGGTCCGCGTGCGGCCAAGCCGAAGGTGGCGGAGCCGTCGCCGGCGTCGCGGAGCTCGAGCGCACCGTCGCTCGCCGCTGCCAAGCGCATCGGTCGGCCGTAGCTCCACGCCCCGGGCTTCGGCTCGGGCTCGGACGTCGCGTCCTCGCCGCAACCGAGCAGCAAGAGCGCGACGACGCCCATGCGGGCCAGAGCAGCGCCAGCAGGCGAGGTGAGGCGTCGAGTCATGACCGAACTCCGTGGCGAGGTCGAGCCTACGCCACCTGGAGTGGGGCCTAGGCTTGTTTGACCGATTTTGCGCCCGCGGGCTGCAACGTCAACGCGATCGCGCGGCCTTCGGCGGACGGGGCGCCGATCACGTCGCTGACGTCTTTGAGACTCTCTGCGATCTCGCGCAGATGCTCGACCCAACGGTCGCCGTACGCGTTTTCGCGGCCGCGCATGCGCATCACCAGACGGACGCGATGACCCTTCTCGAGGAAGTTGCGGGCGTGGCCGAGCTTGGTCTCGAGGTCGTGGCGGTCGGTCTTCGGCCGGACCTGCACCACCTTGAGCTCGGGCGCGGCGTTCTTGGCCTGCGCCTTCTTGCGCTTCTGCTGTTCGTAGCGGAACTGACCGTACGACATGATCCGGCACACCGGCGGACGCACGTTCGGGGCGACCTCGACCAGGTCCAGGCCGCGCTCGGTTGCGAGGGCCTGCGCGACGTGGGTCTCGACGACGCCGAGCTGCTCGCCGTTCTCGTCGATGACGCGGATGGGCGAGATGCGGATGCGATGGTTGATGCGGTGGTCGAACTCGGGCTGGACGGGCTCACGGAATCGGCTGCGACGGATGGGGCCTCCTCTGCGGCACACGGCCGCGCGTGGCGCTTCGCCACGATCGTTTCGATCGACAGCATACCAAATCTGCACTTTTTCGCCACGGCATAGATCGGCGGCGGCTCCCGTGCGTCGGAGGGAGGTCGGAGGGGATCGACACACCACGCTTTCCGGGAGGCACCATGAATTCGCAACACGCTCGTGGCACACGACGCGCCGTCCGCTGGACACCCCTATGGCTCGCGCTCGCCGTGCTCGCCGCCGCGCCGATCACCGGCTGCTCGGGCGGCACCACCACCGCCGTGCGCTCGGAGCGCGCCGCCCTCGGGCGGGTCGTGGTCTACCGGAACGGCGTCGCGTACTACGAGCGCCGCGCCGTCGTCCATGACGATCGCCTCGTGGTGCAGGTGCCCTCGGACAAGATCGACGACTTCCTCAAGTCGATGACGGTGGTCGACGACGCCACCGGCAAGCCGCTGCCGGTCTCGTTTCCGGCGCCGGGGCGTGGCGGGCGCGCGCACGTCACGCAGCTCGTCGTGCAGCTGCCACCGCGGGGGCCGGGCGAGCAGGGGCCGCGCGTGGTTCGGCTCTCCTACGTGACCGAAGCGGCGGCGTGGAAGCCCTCGTACCGCGTGGTGGTCCGGCCGAGCGGCAAGGTCGAGCTGCAGGGCTGGGCCGTGGTCGACAACACCAGCAAGGAAGACTGGCGGCACGTCAAAGTCGGCGTCGGCTCTTCGTCGGCGCTGGCGTTCCGCTACGATCTGCGTTCGATCCGCACCGTGCATCGCCAGACGCTGCACGACGAGACCCGCTTCGTGCGGGCGCCGCCGCGGGGTGGCGCGGTCCACGGAGGCGCCAAGGTCGAGGAGAAGTTGCTCGCCGCGGCGTCGGCCGAGCAGCTCGCACCGCCGCCGGTGCCGCCCCGGGAGGAGCGGGAGTCGTTCGCGCGCAAGGACGCCTACGCTGGCGTCACCCGCGGCGCCGCGGGGGCCGGCTCCAGCGGGCGGCGTCGTCGCCACAATGCGCCGAGCAGCGCCAAGGCGGCGCCGGCGACCGACGCGGCCGATGACGGTGCGGTCGAGAAGCGGCAGGCCGAACTGCAGCGCCAGCGCGCCCAGGCGCTGGCGGAGCAGCACGAGCGCTGGATCGACGCGCTCGCAGATCGGCTGCGCCGCACGGGCCAGACGATCCGCGTCGAGGGCACGGCCCGCGCCGGCGAGGGCGATCCCGGCGGCCGCTCGGCCGATCGCGCCCACCGCGTCCGCAACGAACTGATCGAGCGCGGCGTCGCGCCCGCCCAGGTCATCGCCGTCGGCCGTGGGGTTGTCCGCGGGCAGGGCGCCGGCGTCCGCGTCGTCGCCGTCGAGACGCCACCCGAGGCCCCGACCGGTCCCGGCAAGAACGTCGCCGGGGCCGACGCGCCGCCGGTCGGCGAAAGCCACTTCGAGTCCGAGGGGCCGATGACGGTGGCGGCGGGGACGAGCGCCATGGTCTCGATCGTGAAGTCTCCGACCGATGGCGAGGTCGTCTACCTCTACACGCCCGAGACCCGCGGCGGCGACGAGCGCTTCGCGTTCAAGGCGGTGCGCTTCCGCAACAACACCGGCAGCACGCTGGATCCGGGCCCGATGACGGTCTACGGCGCCGGCCGCTTCATCGGTGAGGGCATGGCCGAGCCGATCCCGCCGGGCGCGCTGGCGGTGGTGCCCTTCGCGCTGGATCGTCAGATCTTGGTCGAGCGCAAGGACGGCAAACGCGACGAAATCGCCCGCCTCGTCAAGCTCAACCGGGGCGTGCTGACCGCCGAGGTCCGCCACCTGCGTCGGCGCGAGCTGGTCGTGCACAACCGCGGAACCGCCACCTCGACCGTGCTCATTCGCCACGACACCCCGCGCGGCTGGACCATCGCCAAGGCCCCCGAGACCCTCGAGCAGATGGGCACCTCGCGCCTGTTCGCCGTGCGCGTCGAGCCCGGCAAGAGCGCCACCGTCACCATCGAGGAGCAGACGCCTCTGCGTCGCAGCGTCGACCTGCGCACCGAGGTCGGCGTCGAGCTCGTCCGCGTCTACCTGCGCGCCCCCGGCACCGATGCGCGCGTCAAGGCCGCGATGGCGAAGATGCTCGAGCATTTCGACGCGATGGTCGCCGCCGATCAGCGCATCGACATGCTGCGCGAGCGCGTCGCCGAGCTGCGCGTCCGCCTCGACGAGCTGCACGGTCAGGTCGCCAGCCTCGAAGGGCTTCGTCGCGGTGCGAACCTCGAGTCGCACCTGCAGCGCAAGATGAAGGAGACCAGCGAGGCGGTGCAGAAGGCGACCATCGACATCGTCGAGGCGCAGGAGCAGCGCATGGTCGCGCGCGTCCGCTTCCAGGATGCGGTCGCCGAACTCAGCCTCGAGGCGCCCGCGCAGCCGGCCGCGCGGGTCAGCAGCAAGGACGCCCCGCACGCCGGCTGATCCGGCCGATTCGCGGCCTCACGGCGCGCCGCAGTCGTCCTTCACGATCCAACCCGGCCCGACCTCGACCGTCACCAAGACCACGGTGTCCGCCCGGGTCGCCGCGTCGAGCTTGTCCCAGGCGGCCTGCAGAATCGGCACCCAGCTCGGCTGCAGCGTCCAGACGTGCAGCACCTGCTTGGCCCATTTGTCCGCCGCCGAGACCTTGGCGCTGCTCTCCACGATGCCGTCGAGCTTCTTCTGGAGCAGCTTGGTCGCGTCGGCTTCGGTGTAGTTCGTATTCGTCGGCCCGAGGTAGGCGCGCGTGACCGAGACGCCGACCTTGGTCCCGCCGATCGTCATCGCGTAGTCGGTGATGGCGCCCGAGGTGCTGTCGTAGACGATCTCGGTCTCGGTCTTGATCGCCTCGCCGCCCTCGCAATCGACCAGCAGCTGCATGCTCATCACCTCGGAGCATTTGCTGCTGCCACCCGCGTTCTCGCCGTCGTAGCGCTTCTTGGCGCCGGTCTGCAGCGCGCTGGGGTCGAACGCAGCGGCGCTGTCGAAGGTGTAGGTCGTGGTCAGGAACGACGGCGCGCTCGACGCCAGCTCCGCCGCCACGGCCCCGCAGGCGCCGTCGATGGTGCCCCAGGCCGTCGACTTCGGCTGCGCCGTGGTGTCGGGAGGCGCGGTCCCATCACTCGCGAGATCGTCGACAACGTCTCCACCGGGCGTGAGAACGTCACACCCGCTCCCACAATCACCCCCATCCACGCCCGAAGTGCCGTCGCCGTCGCCGTCGCCGTCGTCGCTGTCGTCGCTGCCGTCGCTGTCGCTGCTACTGTCGCTGCTGCTATCGCTGCTGCTGGCGCCACCACCACCACAACCCACAGCGAGCAGCACCACCAGCACCCACCCGAGCGCCGGAACCATTCGGTACACCATCATCGGCCATCCTCCGCCGACATCCGATGCAGCGCGCCAGCGTCGCAGAGCGCGTCGCGGCCGGCGTCGTCGAGCCCGAGCCAATCGGCCAGGACCTCGTCGCCGTGCTCACCCAGGCGCGGCGGCGGCCGGTCGACCGCGGTGCGCGCGCGGGCGAAGCGAATCGGATGGGCCATCAGCCGCAGCGCGCCGATGGCGGCGTGCTCGACCTCGGTGAGCGTGCCGCGGCCGAGCAGCGAGGGGTGCTCGAGAACTTCCTCGACCTCCAAGATCGGCCCGCCGGGCACGCCCGCCGCTTCCATCGCGGCGATCCAATGCGCGCGGTCGCGGCTACCGAGCGTGCTGCCGAGCACCTCGCGCAGCGCCGCGCGGTTCGCCACGCGGCCGGGATTGTCGAGAAATCGCGGGTCGTGCTGCAGGTCGGGGCGCTCGATGGCGGCGCAGAAGGCGGCCCAGAGCTTGTCGTTGCCGACCGCGACGTTGAGCCAGCCGTCGGCGGCGCGGAAGGTCTCGTACGGCGCGATGCTCGGGTGCTCGTTGCCCATCCGACGCGGCCGCTCGCCGGCCGAGAGTGCGCGCTGCGCCTGGAAGGTCAGCAGCGACGCGACGCAATCGAGCATCGCGACGTCGACGACCTCGAATTCGGCGGCCGCGCCGGCGCGCTCGCGGCGGAGCAGGGCGGCAAACGTCGCCTGCGCGGCGTACAGCCCCGTGACCAGGTCGGCGATGCTGACGCCGAGCTTGAAGGGCTCACCTCCCGGGGCGCCGGTCAGCGCCTGCAGCCCGGATTGGCCCTGCACGGCGAGGTCGTAGCCCGGCCGCTCGCGCCACGGGCCTGCCTGCCCGAAGCCGGAGATGCGCACCAACACGCCGCGCGGATTCGCGGCAGCCAGCGCTTCCGGCCCGAGGCCGAGGCGCTCGAGCGTGCCGGGGCGGAAGTTCTCGACCACGACGTCGGCCTGTGCCGCCAGCGCCAGCAGCGTGCGCTTGCCCTCGGGATGCTTCAGATCCAGCACGAGCGAGCGTTTGTTGCGGTTGCAGGAGAGGAAGTAGGTCGCTTCCCCGGCCACGAAGGGCGGCCCGAACCGGCGCGTATCGTCGCCGGTCGGGCTCTCGACCTTCACCACGTCCGCGCCGTGGTCGCCCAGCAGCGCGGTGCAGAACGGCCCCGACAGGATACGCGAGAGGTCCAAGACCCGCAGACCCTGCAGGCTCCCGGCCGGTGCCGCCGTCGTCGTCGTCGTAGCCAACGCTAGCCCTCGAAGTAGGGGTGCGTGACGAGCAGCGCCTCGTCCACGATCGCGAACGCCTCGCGCAGCTGCGCCTCGGTGATGCAGAGCGGCGGGTTGCACATGAACGAGCCCCAGCGCACGAACGTGAACAACGAGAGCTCGCGGAATCGCTTGCCCAGCGCCGCCATCGCCGGCGACGCGCCGTTGTAGGGCGCCATCGGCTCACCCTTGCTGTTCTTCTGCAGGTCGACCATGCCGAACAGGCCGATCGCGCGGCTGCCACGGACGGTCGGATGGCGCGCCTTCAGCTTCGCCATCTCCTCCTTCATCACCGCCTCGAGCCGCGCGGCGTTGCCGACCAGATCCTCGTTCTCCATCACCTCGATGACGGCGAGCGCGGTGCCGAGGCCGAGCGCGTGGCTGTTGTAGGTCAGGCCGCCCCAGAACACGTTGCTGCGGAAGTGGTCGGCGATTTTGCGGCTCACGCCCATCGCGCCGAGCGGCGCGTAGCTGCTCGTCAGGCCCTTGGCCATCGTCACGATGTCCGGGACGATGTCGCTGTGCTGGAAGGCGAACCACTTGCCGGTGCGGCCGAAGCCCGCCATGACCTCGTCGCAGATCAGCAGGATGCCGTATTTGTCGAGCAGGGCGCGCAGACCCTCCAGCCAACCCTTGGGCGGCGAGAGGATGCCGTTGGTGCCGGTGACGGTCTCGATGATCATCGCGGCGATGGTGTTCGGACCCTCGTATTGGATGACCTCCTCGAGGTAGGTCAGGTGGCGGGCGGTGATCTCCGCCTCGTCCTGCGCCCACTCGAAGGTGTAGGGCCACGGATCCATCACCCGCACGATGCCAGGTGCGCCGGGCTCGTTGGCCCACCGGCGCGGGTCGCCCGTCAGCTGCATCGTGAGGTTGGTGCCGCCGTGGTAGCTGCGGTAGCGCGAGAGGATCTTCTGCCGACCGGTGAACAGGCGCGCGGCGCGGATCGCGTTCTCGTTGGCCTCGGCACCGCCGAGCGTGAAGAAGAAGGTGTCGATATCGCCGGGCACCAGGCTCGCGAGCTTGCTGCCCAGACGCGCGCGCGGCTCGGTCGCCGTGCCCGGGTAGGTGTAGATCAGTTCGTCGATCTGGCGCTTCATCGCCTCGCGCACGTGCGGGTGCCCGTGGCCGATGTTCACGCTCATCAACTGGCTGTTGAAGTCGAGGATGCGCTCGCCGTCCGGCGTGTAGAGGTAGATGCCCTCGGCGCGCTCGACCGGCAGCGGCGAGACCGTATCGCCCGCGGCCCAAGTGTACATCGTGTGCTCTTTGCAGAGCCGGATCATCTCCTCGCTGTTCATGCTGCTCTCCTTGACCGATGCCTTCGTTCGGTGGCCGCGTATGATCGCAATTCGCCGCCTGCTTGCAAGCGGGCAGCGCGCTCGGAATCGCCTCTCGCGGGGTGCGATGAACGCTACGGTTTGGTGGGTTCGAAGCGGGCTTCGGAGACGCGCGCCGGCTGCAGGGGCACGATCCAACGACCGCGTGGTCCGCTCCAGGTCACCGTGTCGGTCGCCCATTCGAGCTCGCCGCCGTGCCCGGGCTCGAGCTCGCGCGCGCCCTCCCCTACGGCGACCTTGCGCACCTCCGTCGAGAGCAGCGTCGCGATGTCGATGTACGAGCCGCGCAGCTCGGACCACGCCTGCGGCGGTCGCCAATGCACCGGCACGCTGCTGGCCACGCCGCCGTCGACCCGCGCGAAGCGCTCGACCCAGAGCGTCACGCCGTTGCCCGCAGGCCAACTCGCCTCGAGCAGCGCGCGGTCATGCCGCGGCGCGCGCTGCTCGAGCAGCCGCTCGTGAACGCTGACATAGCGGGGACGCTCGCTGCGCACGTGGTCGAGCACCATGATCGCGCCCGCCACCGGCCCGTAGAGCACCGTGCGATGCAGCGTGAGCTGGTCGCCCAGGTCGTGCTTGACGGCCATCACGCCCGCGTCGAGCTCGGTGCCGGTCGCCACCGCCGCCAGATGCACGACTTCGCCGTGGCCGTCCGTGCTGAGGGTGCCGTTGACGTGCACGCTCGAGTGCCCGGTCGGCGCGATCAGGGTCGCGCGGCGCGGATGGTCGAGCGGGACGTAGCCGGGGCCGCCGATCAGCACCCGTCCGCCGGCGAAGAGGGTCAGCGCGAGCGCGTCGGCGAAGCTCTCGTTCTCGTAGCTCGGGGCCGCCGCGACCGTCGCGACCATCGGCGGCGCGCCGCCGGGTGCGGCGCCGGTCGAGAGCATCGCCAAGCCGGCCTGCTTCCAGCCGTCGACGCGGCCCGCGCGGTGGGCGTCGTCGGCGACGGCTCCGAGGCCCGGCATCGCCGCAGCTTTGCCGGTGCCGTCGAGGCCGTAGCCGCGCCAAGCGTCGAGCTCGCGGCAGCGTGCGCTCGCAGCGGTCCCGCCGATCGGCGGCATCGTGCCGTCAGGATGCGTGAAGCGCCGCGCGAAGCCGATCATCTTCCGCAGGTGCTCGGCCTCCCCGTCGGCGAGCGCTTCTTGCTGCCGGTCGCGCAGACCCGCGTGCCACGCGACCAGGTAGGTCAGCGCGCAATGGCGCTCGGGTGCGTGCAGGCGTAGCGGCCCCTCGTCGGTGAATTGGGCTTGGCGTCGCTCGGCCATGCGGTTGCGCGCGCCGGTCGCCAGCGCCAGGTCGGCGTCGAGCCAGGGGTACGCCGTCGACAAGGCCAGCATCGCGATGTCGATCTCGTAGGCTTCCCGTCCGCGCTGTGCCTGCGCACGCCGTGAGAGCAGGACCTCGCGGTGCTGGATCAGCAAGCGGAGCATCGCGTCGGCCTCGTCGGCCGGGAGCGGGCCCGCGGCGACCGAGGCGTCCAGGGTCTCGAGCAGGACCAGGAGCCGTCGCGCGGCGACGCTGCCGCTCCACGCGGTCCCGGACGCGCCCGGCCAGCGGCGGTGACGCCAGCGCGCGTCTTGCCACGAACGGAAGAAGGCCCGCGCCCGCGACAGGACCTTGGGCGAGCGCCCGCTCGGCGCCTGTAGCGCGGCGAGGATGGGGGTGCCCATGCCGACCGAGAACACGGCGATGCCCGGCACGCGCGACCAGGGCACGTCCTCGCCTTCGGGCCACGGCAGCGCTTCGGCCCGCAGCAAAGGCAGTCGGCCCTCGGCCAAGTTGCTCGCGGCTCGCAGCGCGGACGCTTCGGAGATCTGCGCGCGCTCGAACGAGAACGGCGCGCCGATCGGGCGCCAGGACTGCATCGTCCGGACCATCGCCGCCCAGGCGGCCTCGTCGTCGGCGCCGGCGGCCTTGACCTCGGCGACCTCGGGGCGGTCGAGCGCCACCGCGGCCCGCCATTCGACGCGTTCTGCCGCCTCGAAGGCCTGGTAGAACCAGCCGCCGGCGGCCGCAACCGCCAGCAGGGTCGCGATGAGCAGCCGCCCGCTGAACATCAGCAGGAAGACCATGGCGCGCTCGAAGGTGCCGAAGAGCAGCGCGACCAACGAGCCGATCCCGAAGCCTGCGCTGACCAGACGCAACAGCGTCATGTTCGCGGCGGTATCGACGGTACGGTCGGCCGCGAACAGCGGTCCGGCGATCGTCGGGTAGCTCGCCACGGCGGCGCCGGCGAGCAGCAGGCCGAGCAGCACCATGAAGCCGCGCAATCGCCGGATGAGGTAGGCCTCTTCCATCGCGATGCGGCGGGCCGGCGTCAGGCGCACCCACCACGGGTCGAATTCGTGGTGCGGCACGGAACTGTCGACGTGGTGCCAGCCGGGCGGCAGTTTTTCGCCGTCTTCGGGATTGTAGCCGACCGCGCCGAGCAGCATCAGATCGCGCTGGTGGCTGCGCTCGGCTTCTGCTTCCTCGTCGAGCGGACCCTCGGAATTCGGGTCGTCGCGTAGGGCCCCGCGCATCCGGGGACTGGCGTTCGACGGCGACTGCGCGCCGGCGTTTTCCTCCTCGCGCTTCAACTCATCCACGTCGCGTCCTTCTGCAGAGCCCACTTGGTTGTCACTTTGCGAGCCTGGGACCAAAAACGGTAGCCGTCCGCGCCGGTGATGTCGCCGTGGCCGATGCGCGAGTCGTTCCAGCCGCCGAAGGCGAAAGGCTCACGCGGCACCGGCACGCCGATGTTGACGCCGCACATGCCGGCCGAGAAGCGCGCGATCGCGTACTCGGCGGTGCCGCCGTTGCTGGTGTAGATGGCGGCGGCGTTGCCGTAGGGGTTGTCGTTCTCGATGGCAATGGCCTGGTCGAGCGTGTCGGCGCGGATGATCGACAGCACCGGCCCGAAGATCTCGTCGCAGCCGGCGGGCATGTCCGCCGTGACGCCGTCGAGGATGGTCGGGCCGACCCAATAGCCCTCGCTGCCGGCGGGGCGCTGGCCGCGGCCGTCGAGCAGCAGCTTGGCGCCGCGCTGCACCGCGTCCTCGATGTAGCGCTCGATGCGGGCGACGGCCTCGGCGTCGATGATGCTGCCGATGTCCTCGCCCATGCGGATGGCGCGGGCCTTCTCGACGGTCAGATCGACGATGTGCTGCACGTCGCCGACCGCGACCATCACGCTCGCCGCCATGCAGCGCTGGCCGGCCGAGCCCATCGAGCTCGCGACGACGTTGGTCGCCGTCATCTCCGGATCGGCGTCGGGCACCACGACGAGGTGGTTCTTCGCGCCGCCGAGCGCCAAGCAGCGCTTGCCGAGCGCGGTGGTGCGGCCGTAGACGAGCTTGGCGACGCGGGTGCTGCCGACGAACGCCAGGGCGCGGATCGCGGGGTGGTCGCACAGCGCCTCGACGACCGGCTGGCCGCCCTGCACGATCTGCAGCACGCCCGGCGGCAACCCAGCCTCGTCGGCGAGCTGTGCCATCCGCAGCGCCGTGAACGGCACCTTCTCGCTCGGCTTGAGGATGAAGCAGTTGCCCGCGGCCAGCGCCAGCGGGACCATCCACATCGGCACCATCGCCGGGAAGTTGAACGGTACCACACCGGCCACGACGCCGAGCGGCTCCTGCCGGACTTCGCACGAGATGCCGCGGCTGACTTCCATCACGCCGCCGTTCTGCGCGTTCGGCACCGCGATCGCGAACTCCAGGCACTCGATGCCCTTCTCGACGCTGGCGCGGGCCTCGCCGACGATCTTGCCGTTCTCGTGGCTCGCCAGCCACGCCAGCTCTTCCAGCTGCTGCTCGAGCAGGACCCGCCAGCGGTGCAGAATCTGGGCGCGCGCCTTGGGCGGCGTGTCCCGCCAGCCCGGAAACGCGGCCTGCGCGGCGGCGACGGCCGCTTGCACGTCGGCGCCGTCGCCCCAAGCGACCTCGCCCATCGCGGCGCCGTGGCGCGGGTTCTCGACCGGGCGGCTGGCGCCGGTCCCGGCAGCGCAGAAGCGGCCGGCGATGCGGTGCGTCGCGGCGCCGGCGGCGGTGAGCGCGTAGGTCGTGGCGGGGAACGGGAAGACGGGCTGCGACATCCAAGGCCTCCACTGCGCGCCCTCGGCGCGACGCGGTCGGGAGTGTAGCCCCATTGTCCTCGGCGTTGCTACCGGTCGCTTTCGCCAAGCTCTCTTGCATTCAGGCTGGAATCGACGTTCAGTCGCAGGCTGGCTCGAAACCACTCGCCTCTCGCACCAGGAGCACGGGACGAAACATGGAAAACCTCGAACCCGAGACGAGCACGTTTCTCGAAAAGCTTGGTCACCGGCTTGCGGGCAGCGGTGTGCTGCTGGGCATCGTGCTCGTGGCGTTTGGAGGCATCCTCTCGGCGACCAGCGGTCACGAGCGAGTCGCCGAGATGGAGGCGATGCCGATCGTCACCGGGCAGGACCTCGCTGATTCGACCGGTGCGCTGCGATTTTCGGCACGCATCGTCTCGCTGCCGGCATCCGACGCGCCGAGACCGGGATTTGTCGCGTGCATGCAGGAGACGCGAAAGTCCAAAGGCGCTTTGAGTCCGGGAGATATCGAGTCCGACAAGCGAGCCTCCTTCCTCGATGGACTGGAGGTCGAGACACTCGATGGAGTCCGCGTCGGCGTTGCTTCGAATCCGATCATCGCAGACAGCGACCACCGCTTCGGCGATCATGGCACCTTCAAGGACTACCGAGTCCTTGTTTGGTGTTTGAAGACTGGGGACCAGGTCGGCATCTCCGGGCGCATCGATTCGAACCAAGATGGCGGTCTGATCGTGCGCGAGGCGATCTTCGTCGCGGGGGACGCCACCGCGCTCCCGCGATTCTATGAGGAGCTATCCAGATTGCCCTTGCTGTGGGGAAATCGAGCGCTCGTTGTTGGAGTCCTTTGCCTTCTGCCTTGGGGGTACATCCAGCTCCGAAGGGTCGGCCGGTGGCTTCGACGGCGCCGTCGCGCGACGCTCGCTGTAGACTCTTGACGTGCTCTTTCAGCAATGACCCGAGGGTCGTGAATCTCTGCACCAATGGCTGCTCGCATCGACTCAAGGCGGCGTCGAGCTACAACTCGCGGTCGATCCCGTGCTGCTGACCTTGCAGTACGTTGAACTGCTGCACTTTTTGTAAGTGGTCAGGCCCGTCCAGGAGAGGTAGGTCGAGCTGGTCGAGCAGGTGGTCGAGCTGCCGGTGCAGCCCGCGTAGGCCTGTTGCAAGAAGATGGTGGCACCCTTGGCGGCGCTGCTGCAGCTGTAGACCTTCTTGTAGACCGAGGTGCCACAGACGGTCCCCTTGGGAGCGTATTGGCCGTCTGGGCAACATTTCGTGCCCGGCGTGCACTTGTCGCCCTGGATACACGAGCCGGGCGAGGTTGTGCTGTTGACCTGGCACTTCTGGTTCGAAGCGCAATTCTTGTAGGTCTCCAGCTTGGGGATCGCGTAGGTCGAAGAGGTCGAACAGAGCGTCGAGGTGCCGGTGCATCCGCCCACTTTGTAGCTGAGCAGGACGTCTGAGCCGTTTCCGGTGCCGCTGCAGGAATACGCCTTGCTGAGCTTGCTCGTGCCGCATTCGGTCCCCTTGGGCGCGTAGGTTCCGGCTGCAGTGCAGCATTTTCCACCCGGCGTACACTGCGTGCTGGAACAGCTGCCGCAATCCAGTGGGCAGGACTGGCAATCCTCCGCGAAGCCGCAGGTGCCGTCTCCGCAGCTGCCGCAGGCGCCGCAATCTTGCGGGCAGTTCTGGCAGCCCTCACCGAGGTCGCAGGCGCCGTCGCCGCAGGAGCCGCCTCCGCCTCCGCCGCCGCCAGTGTTCGTGCAGCCCGGGACGTCCGAGTAGATGCAGATGCCGGTGTCACACAGTTCGTCGGTGCAGGGGTCTCCGTCGTCGCACTGCAAGCCTACCTCGCAGCACTTTCCGATGGTCTTGGCGACGCATTGGTTGGCCTCGCAGAGGTTGACGGTGCAGTAGGTGCCGTCTTCGCATTCGGCATCGGTGTTGCAGCAGCCCGGCGCCGGCGCGCTGTTCCCGCAGACGCCGTCGATGCACGAGTCGCCCGTGCAGGGGTTGCCGTCGTCGCAATCATAGGCAGAGGTACACTGCACGGAGGGCGCATCTACGCTCACGACTGCGTCGGTCTGCGCGTCTACATCAATGGCCGCATCCTCGCTGGTCGACGTCTCTTGCTGCGCATCGGCTGACGTAGTCGTTGCGTCGCCAAAGCGGGACCATGCGTCTCCGCTCGAGGCTACCGAGCACCAGCCCTGTATGCAGGCCAACTCGGCTGGGCAGTCCGTGTCGATGCCACATGGCAGAGCGCCGCCACCGCCAGCCGTGTTCGATCCACAGCCTGCAGCGAGCAGGAGCACCGCACCGAGCGTGTAGCGAATCACAAGCAAGCAGGTCTTCATGGATCGTTGTTCACCGTCGGCGCCTCGTCGACCGACTGCCAATGCGTCAGGCCGCGCTCCTCGGCGGTGCCGGGGATCACGTTGTCGAGCAGCAGCGCGATGAAGGCGCCGACCGCCATGCCGGTCTTGCCGAGGGTGTTGAGCACGTCGGCGAGCCAGGCGGGCTCGAACTGCAGCGGGTGCGCCCCGACGTAGGTCGGCACCGACAGGCCCATGAAGAACGCGAAGCCGATGATGAAGAGGTTGCGCGCGCTGTTCAGGTCGACGAACTGCAGGTTGCTCATGCCGACCGCGGCGATCATGCCGAAGAGCGCGCAGTACATGCCGCCGACGATGGGCTGCGGGATGGTGGTGAACAGCGCGCCGAATTTCGCCACCGCGCCGAGCACGATCATGATCGCCGCGCCGTATTGCACCACGCGGCGCGAGCCGACGCGGGTCAGTCCGATGGCGCCGATATTCTCGGAGTAGCTGGTGGTGCCGTTGCCGGTGCCGAAGATGCCGGCGACCAAGCAACCGATGCCCTCCATGCCGATCCCGCGGCTGATCACCTTGCCGGTCGGCACGGGCGCGCCGCTCATCCGGGCGCAGGCGTAGTAGTCGCCGATCGACTCGACCATGCTGGCGATGTAGCCGGCGAGGATGCCGACGGTGGCGGCGACCGAGAACGTCGGCACGCCCCACTGCAGCGGGTAGGGCACGCGCACCCACGGCGCCGCCTCGAGCTTCTCCAGGCTGGTGTAGGCCGGATGACCGGGCTCGAAGACGCCGGTGGCGGTGCAGATCGCCGCCACGGCCCAGGCGCCGCCCATGCCGAGCAGCACGGGGAAGAGCTCGAACACCCGATGGCGCTTCCGCAGAATCTGCGAGAACAGCACGATCAGCACGATGGTCAGGCCGCCGATGCCCCAATGCTTGCCGGCTTCGGGCGCGCCGAAGGGGTAGAGCGACAGACCGATCAGCGCGATGGTCGGGGCGATGGTGATCGGGCCGACGAAGCGCGTCAGCTTGCCGACCAGCCCCGAGTAGCCGACGGCGATCTCCGCCACCGAGCCGATGATCACGGCGCCCTGGATATGCTGCATCTTCACGTCGAAGCCGGCCTCTTTCACGCCGACCATGCCGCAGATGGCGATCGCCGGGGTGAGGAAGCTGAACGTGCCGCCCTGGATGATCGGCAGGCGGTTGCCCCAGGTCGTCTGCAGCAGCGTGGTGATGCCCGAGACGAAGAACATCGTGCCGATCAGCGCGCCGAGCTGCGCCGCGTCGCCGGCGATGCCGAGCGGACCGGCCATGATCAGCGGGATCGCGACGGTGCTGCCGAACATCGTCAGGTAGTGCTGCAGGCCGAGCGCCATGCCCACGCCGACCGGCGGGATATCGTCGATGGCGTAGACCAGGTTGCTGGCGGGGCCGGAGTTCTGGGCGTCGGCGGACATGCATGCTCCATCGGGCCGCAGCGTGCGACCGCCAGGCGGGGCGGCCGACGGGTCGGGCCAGCCCTCGGGGTGACCCAGCGAGCGTAGGCGAGGTGCCTGCGAGCGGCAAGAAAGGCACGGTCCGCGAAGGGTTGGCGAGCCCGTGCAGGCGGCGCTACGCTGCGGCCGTGCGCACCCCTCGCCAGCGTTGGTTCGTGGCCTCGTTGTTCGCGCTCGCATGCGCCTGCAGCGAGCGCGAGGTCGTCTACGAGCCCCTCTGGGAGGGCGATATCGTTCAGCCCCGCTTCGGCGGCACGCTCGGTGACGGCAGCGGCGCGCCCATCGCCGATACGGCTGGCGGCGGTGGCGGAATCGCCGACGGCAGCAGCCAAGACGGCAGCGCCGGTGCCCTCGACGCGACCGTCGGCGACGCCGGCAGCGACGCCAAGGGCCCCGACACCACCCTTGCGGACGTCGTCGACGCCGGCAGCCCCGACGTCGCGGACACCACCGCGCCCGACACCGTCGATGTCGCCGACAGCGCTGCGCCCGATGCCGCCGATACCGCCGACGCCGCGGACGCCGCCGACGTCGCGGACACCGCCGACGTCGGGCCGCCCAAGCCCAGCTTCCCGGTCGTCTGGAGCAACGTCCTGCAGCTCTACGGCTGCGCCAGCCCGGCGTGCCATGGCGCCTCGACCGCGTGGCCGATCTTCGTCGACATGCAGAGCTCGTACGCGACGCTGCTGAGCAATCCGGCGACCGGCCCCTGCGCGCCCGGAAAGCTGGTGGTCAAGGGCCAGCCGGACGCGAGCATCCTCGTCCAGAAGATCGACACGAACCTGCCGCTCTGCGGCGCGCGGATGCCCAACGACGCGGGTGTCGACGCCGAAGCGCTCGAGCTCGTGCGGGACTGGATCGCCGCCGGCGCGCCGTTCTAGCGCTCGCGTCGGGCGCGAGGCCGCGCCGCCTCGGATCCCGGCACTTGCGACTCAGCTACAGCGTGGATTCGTGCCACCGGTGCAGGTCTTGCCGATCGTCTTGCAATCGAAGCGACGCGGCTGCCCCTGCTCGCAGTACCAGACCTCGGTGCCCTGGCATTTGGCGGCGTGGCTGCACGCGACACCGCCGGCGCAGCGCACCGTCTCGCAGCTCGAGAGCGGTGGGCAACTCGGCACGCCGACGTCGAATTCGTCGGCGTACAGGCAGACGGCGTCCTTCGCACACGCCGACTCGACGTGCTTGTTGGCCTCGCAGAGTGAGCGCATCCCGGCCTGGCAGCTCGCCTGCAGGCCGGCGGCACACGGGACGGCGGCGCCGCACGCGCTGGTCGCTGCGCTCGCGACCGGCTGACCGGCGAGGCAGGTCTGGCCGGTGGCACCGCAGTCGATCTGCACGCCGCGGTTGCCGATGCTGGTCGAGACGCAGGCCAACGCGACGCGGCCCTGGCAGCTGCTGACGTTGCCCGCGGGGCAGGGCTGATCGATGACGCAGCGCGGTTGCCCGCCGATGGTCACGCAGCTCGTGCCGATGGCCGAACAATCGGCCACCAAGGGCGCCCCGCCGCTGCATTGGTAGGCGAACTGCGCGCTGCACCCGGTGGCGCTGCTGCTCGCGCAGGTCGGCGGATTCGGTGGCTGCAAGCAAGCCGAGACGGTGACGCACGACGTCGCAGCCGCGACACAGGCGGCGACCGGGGCGATGCCGACCACGGCCACTTCCGCCACCGTCAACGCCCGCCCGCCGCCGACGTCGGACGCCACCGCTGCCGGCGTCAGGGCAGCCCGGACGCAGGCCTCTTGGCCCAGGCTCGGCGCGAAGCAAGCGACGTAGCGCGCACAAGCGGCGGCGACGTTCGGGTGATCGGTCTCCGGCACCTCGCAGAGCAGGGTTGGCGGGCCGCTCGGGTTCGGGCTGGCCTTGCACACCCCGAAGCCGCAGTGGGCGATCGGCGTCCACGCGCCGTTGATGCACTCGAGGCGGACCTTGCCGTCCTCCGAGCAGGCCTTGTCGCCATCCTTGCCGGTGCAACTCGAGAGCGGCTTGGGACCCGGCGGCGG
>JBEARB010000050.1:0-8284 GCA_041163625.1 Pseudomonadota bacterium
GCTTCTGCTGCGCGTGCTCGAGTTCCTTGATGGTGCGCTCGCGCTGTTCCGCGAGATCGAGATTCTCGAGGGCAGCGCCGACCATGCCGGCGACCACGGTCATCAGGTCGAGGTCGTTCTCGCTGAAGCCGTTGATCGTCGCGGTGGTCTCGACCTCGATCATGCCGAGCACGCGGTCGCCCACCATCATCGGCACCGCGAGCAGCGACCGAATATCGTTGAGTACGACCGACTCGGCCGACGAGAAGCGCTCGTCCGTCACGGCATCGCTGGTGATGATCCCGCAACGATCGCGCACCACTTGCTCGGCCACGGTCTCGCTCATGCGGACGTCGCCGGACTCGGGCTGGACCGTGCCGAGACGGGTCTGCATCGCCAACGGCCGGAAGCTGCCGTCCTCGTCGACCCGGACCACGTAGCCGCGGTCGGCGCTGAGCACCTTGCGCACCACGCCGAGGACGCGAGCGAGCATGGTCGAGCGGTCGTGCCCAGCCTGCAGGGCCTTGGAGATCTCGTGCAGGACCGCGAAGTTGCGCGTCTGCCGAACGAGGAACTCGATCTCGGCCTCGCTGCGCGGTTGCCCCTCACGCGACTCGCCGAGGCCGAGCGCCTCGAAGTACTCCTCCGCCAACATCGTGCCGAGGTCGGGCGAGGGCACGTCCATCACCGGCTTGATCAGGTGCGCGGTGGGCTGACTGATGTGGCCGCCCGACTCGGAGCCGTCCTGGAAGCCGATCTCGAACTGCGAGGTGCCCACCCGGACCACGTCCGAGCCGAAGAGCTGCATGCGCGAGACGCGCTTGCCGTTGACGAAGGTGCCGTTGTGGCTCTGCAGGTCTTCGACGAAGAGGTTGCGACCCTCGCTGTAAAAGCGCGCGTGGCGGCGGCTCATCCGGCGATCGGGCACGAAGATGTCGCATGCGGTCGAGCGGCCCACGACGAGCTCGGCACCTACGGGGAAGGTCTGCCCCTGTAGTTCCCCGCTCAACACGTGCAGCGTATGCTCCACTACGCTCAACGCCACCTCCTACCGGACGCACCCCGTCCGCCGCGAGAGAGTAGGTTCGACAGGCGCTGCGGTCAAAGGGGACCGCCGATCGGATCGGTCACCCCGTCGTCACTGATTTTTTTGCTGCACCGGAGGCATCGTCCATGCTTTCGCCGTGCGCCGTGTGGGCGCCATGTGCGTTGGGGGGCCTACCTTGAGCGAGACGCCGGTACTGCAAGCTCGAGGCTTGAAGAAAGCGTTCGGACGCCAGCAGGTGCTCCGTGGCGTGGACTTGAGCATCGAGCAAGGCCTGGTGACGGTGATCATCGGCGGTTCCGGCTCGGGCAAGAGCGTCCTGCTGAAGCACCTGATCGGTCTTCTGCATCCGGACGAGGGCGAAGTCCTCTTCCACGGCCGTCCAGTCGAAGACATGGCGGGCCGGGAGCTGCTCGACTTCCGCGCGCGGATTGGGATGCTCTTCCAGAACGGCGCGCTGTTCGACTCGATGAACGTCTACGACAACGTGGC
The DNA here is from genome assembly GCA_041163625.1 of Pseudomonadota bacterium. GTDB lineage: Bacteria > Myxococcota_A > UBA9042 > UBA9042 > UBA9042 > JACKFC01. The sequence goes on from JBEARB010000050.1 coordinate 1,517, forward strand.
GTTTCCGCTCCGCGAACACCGCCGCGACATGCCGCGCGCAGAAGAGCGCGAGCGCGTGCTGAACTCGCTCCACGAGCTCGGCCTCCGCAACATCGAGGAGAAGTTCCCGGCCGAGCTCTCCGGCGGGATGCGCAAGCGCGTGGCGCTCGCGCGAGCGACCATCCTCGGCCCCGAGATCATCCTGTACGACGAGCCCACGACCGGCCTGGATCCGATCATGATCAAGGCCGTCGACGACATGATCGCCGAGACCCAGGAGCGCCTCTCGGTGACCTCCGTGGTCATCTCCCACGACATGGCCTCGACGTTCCGTATCGCCCACCGTGTCGCGATGCTCTACCAAGGCCAGATCATCGCGTACGGCACGCCCGAGCAGATCCGCAACTGGGACGATCCGGTCGTGCAGGCCTTCATCCACGTCAGCGGCACGGGCCCGCTGCAACCGGCGGTGGCATGAAGGAATTGCGCGCGACCGTGCTGGTCGGCCTGCTCGCGATCGTCAGCATCGCGTTGGTCGTCTTCGGCGTCCTCAACAGCAACCGCGGCGTCGGCGGCGAAGAAGAGACCTTCCGTGTCAATGCCGTCTTCGACGACGTCACCGGCGTCGCGAGCGGCACCAAGGTCACCATCGCCGGCTTCCCCGTCGGGCAGGTCGACAAGGTCGCGTTGCGGGGCACCGAGGTGCACGTCGACATCCGCCTGCGCAAGGACGTCGTGCTCTACGCCGGTCGCAAACGCGAGGACGGCAAGCTCGTCAACGCGGCGATGGTCACGCGTGTGCAAGCCAGCCTGCTCGGCGACTACTACCTCGAGCTCAAGCCGGGCGCCGAGGGCAAGCAGCTCGGCCCCGGCGACACGATCCCGATCGTCGTGACGGCCACGGCCATCGAGGCGACGCTCGCGCGGCTCGAGACCGCGGCCAACGTCATCCCGAAGATCGACCAAATCGCCGGCGACGTCGCGCGCATCACCGCGAACGCCGCCAAGGTCTTCGGCTCGGACGACGGCGCCAAACGCTTCGACGAGATCGCCGACAACTTGGTCCAGACCAGCCGCAACCTCGTCTCCACGACCGACAGCGTGAAGGCCCGGTTCGCCGAGGGGACGCTCGCGCCGGGCGGCGACCTGGACAAGACCATCGTCTCGCTGCGGGACTTCTCGCGCTCGGCCAACAGCCTGCTCGCCGTCACCCGCGGCGGCGTGGACCGGGGCACCGCGTCAGCGCTGCGCAGCCTCGACAACGTCGAGGACATCACCAAGAGCGTCCGCAACATGATCGGCCGCAACGAGAAGGGCGTCGAGAACGCGATGGGGACGATGACCTCGACCTTGCGCAAAGTCGAGGAGACGCTCGCGCGGATCGACCGCGTGGTCGAGAATCTCGAGGCCGTCACCGCCAAGACCCGCAAGGGCGAGGGCGCCATCGGGCGCCTGCTGACCAGCGACAAGCTCGTGCGCGAGGCCGAGGCGATGGTCAGCGAGACGCGCAGCTTCGTCAGCCGGTTCGTGAACCTGCAGTCCGGCATCGACTTCCAGACCAATCGCTACGCCAAGCTGCCCGACACCGACGCCGAGGCATGGCGCTCGCAGTTGACGCTGCGTCTGCAGCCCTCGAAAGAGAAGTACTACCTCGTCACCATCTCCAGCGACATCGTGCCGCTGACGCAGCGCCGTGGCGTCAACACCGCCAGCACTGTCAACGGCGGCACGACCTCGATCCTCGACGAGACGATCCGCGAGACCAACGACGTCGTGAAGTTCGGCTTCCAATACGTGCGCCGCTGGGGCCCCGTTGCCCTGCGTGGCGGCGTCATCGAGAGCCGCGCGGGCTTCGGCGCCGATCTCTTCGCCTTCAGCGACCGCCTGCAGGCCTCGGTCGACGTGTTCGCCCTCACCGATCCACGGCCACGTCTGCGCGCCGCCGTGCTGCTGCGATTCGTCTCGTGGGCGTACGTGCAAGTCGGCGGCGACATGCTGCTGACGCCCGAGCGCGACGTCTTCGTCGGCGCCGGTCTCGCCTTCACCGACAACGACCTGCTGCTGCTCTTTGCCAGCGCGCCAGCAGTGCAGATGTAGCGGAGCGGCCGCGAATCAGGCTTCGGCGCGGGTGCCGGGCTGGAATCGCAACAACGCCAACGCGACCAACTTCGCGCGCTCGACCAAGCTGTGACGCTCGATGCGCTCCTCCGTGGAGTGCATGCCGAAGCCGACCGGGCCGAGGCCATCGAGCGTCGGCGCGCCCGAAGCCGCCGCGAGGTTGGCGTCGCTGCCGCCACCGGTCAGCACCGCTGGCAGCTGCAGGCCGAGGTCCTTGGCGACGGCGGCGAAATGGGCGTGAGGTCCGTGCGGATCGCGCGGCCACGGCGGGCGATGGAAGCCACCGCGCAGCTCGAAGCGGACCTCGTGCCGGCTCGCCACCTGCTCCCCGAGCACGCGTAGCGCAGCTCCGACGCGCTCGGCCTCCTCGGCGACGCGGGCGCGTGCGTCGAGCTCGAGCCGGCAGAGCTCGGGCACGACGTTGCGCTTGGTCCCGCCGGAGATGGTGCCGACCGTGAGGGTGGTGCCGGCCTCGGCGTCGCCCAGCCCGCCGACGGCGAGCGCGAAATCGGCCGCGGCCACCACGGCGCTGCGACCACGCTCGGGATCGACACCGGCGTGCGCGGCGCGTCCGTGGAAGGCGACCGAGAACGCGCCGACACCGGCACGGCCGTCGACGACGCCGAAGCCCTCGCGGCCGGGCTCGAAGCCGAGCACCAAGTCGCGGCCAGCGGCGACGCGCTCGACCAACGCACGCGAGGTCGGCGAGCCGATCTCCTCGTCGCTCGTGACGAGCAGCGTGAAATCGAAGTCGTCGGCGCGACCGGCGGCCAGCAGCGCTTCGACTGCGGCCCGGGCGACCACCAAACCGCCCTTCATGTCGGCGACGCCGGGGCCGTGCAACCAATCGCCGGCGCGATGCATCCCCACGAAACCGGTGGATTGATCGAACACCGTGTCGAGGTGGCCCAGCAGCAGGATGCGCGGTGCCGCCTCGCTGCGAGCCGGACGATGTGCGACCAAGTGGCCCAGACCAGCGGCGGCCTCGATGATCTCGGTGTGAAAGCCGAGCCGGCGCCAGCGTCGTCCGAGCAGATCGAGGCAGGCGCGCTGCCCTTCGCGCTCGTGCGGCCCGGTCGGCAGCAGCACCAACTCGCCGAGCGCCTCCTGTAGGGTGTCCAAGCGACCGTCGAGGTAGCCGACGATGCGGTCTTCCAGGGCGTCGTCGACCGGAGCGCTCATGCGGCCTCCGTGAGCACGGCGTCCAGCGTCTGCACGCGCCCTTGCATCGTCTCGCCGTCGCAGGAGAGGTAGAGGATGCCGTCGGTGATGGTGGCGTCCCACTCCATCGAGCGCGATCCGATCGCCTCGAGACGCTCGAGCAGCGTCGGCGTGATGACGAGCAGCTGGAGCTGGTCGAGATTCCGGGCGCGCTGTGAAATCAACTCGCGGCGGAGCTCGGCGGCTTCGGTCGCGTCGGCGAAGAGCGCGATGATGCGGGCGTCCTTGTGGCGGCCGAGGGCGCGGACCAAACGCTTGATCTGTTGCGGCGCGCCGACCTCGATCCAGAGGGTGACGTCGCCGGTCAAGTCCCGCGCGATGAGGTCGGGCTCGGCGACGAGGTTCCAGCCGTCGGCGTCCTCGAGGCCCTCGTCGTAGAAGAAGACGTAGCTGAGGAAGCGCAGCAGGATGTGCTCGTCAGGCTCGTCGGGCTGTTGCGCGAGGCTGACCTGCTTCTGCACGTAGACGCCGCGATCGACGTCCGAGAGCGACAGCCGCACCTGGCAGCGAAAGGCACGGCTGAGCATGGGCTAGCGACCGCGCAGGCTGGCCACCAGGAAGTCGCGGTTCATCTGCGCGATACCGCGCACGCTGATCTCCTTGGGGCACGCCGCCTCGCACTCGTACTGGTTGGTGCACGAGCCGAAGCCTTCCTCGTCCATTTGATTGACCATCGCGACCACGCGCTCGTAGCGCTCGGTCTGGCCCTGCGGCAGCAGCGCGAGGTGGGCGACCTTGGCGGAGGTGAACAGGCTGGCGCTCGCGTTCTTGCAGGCCGCGACGCACGCGCCGCAGCCGATGCAGGCGGCGTACTCGAAGGCTTCGTCGGCGTCGTGCTTATTGACGGGCGTGGCGTTGGCATCTTGCCCGCCGCCGGTACGGACCGAGACGTAGCCGCCCGCCTGGATGATGCGGTCCAGCGCGGTTCGATCAACGACGAGATCGCGCAGCACTGGGAACGGACCGGCACGCCAAGGCTCGATGACGACGACGTCGCCGTCTTGGAACGAGCGCATGTGCAATTGGCAGGTCGTCGTCCCGCGGTCCGGGCCGTGCGGCACGCCGTTGATCTGCAGCGAGCACATGCCGCAGATGCCCTCGCGGCAGTCGTGGTCGAAGGCGATCGGCTCTTGGCCGGACGACTCGAGGCCCTCGTTGACCACGTCGAGCATCTCGAGGAAGGACATGTCGGGACTGACGTCTTTGGCCTCGTAGGTCTGGAACCCGCCTTCGGTGTCTTTGCCGGCTTGGCGCCAGACGTGCAGCGTGAGGTTCATCGCTTGCCTCCCCTTGGGTGTCGAACGTGCGCGCCTACTTGTAGGAGCGGCGGCTCGGCTTGACGTACTCGAAGTCCAATTCCTCGACGTGGCGCGTGGGCTCGGCGCCCTCGCCCTCGTAGCCCCACGCAGCGACGTGCTGGAAGTTCTCGTCGTCGCGCACGGCCTCGCCCTCGGCGTCCTGATGCTCCTCGCGGAAGTGGCCACCGCACGACTCCTCGCGGGTCAGCGCGTCGCGGCACATCAGTTCGCCGAGCTCGAGGAAGTCGGCCACGCGACCGGCGCGCTCGAGCACCTGGTTGAGCGAACCCTTCTGGCCGGTCACCGAGACGGTCTGCCAGAAGCGCTCGCGCAGCTCGCCGATCTCGGCGATGGCGCCGCGCAGGCCCTCGGCGCTGCGCGACATGCCGCAGTGGTTCCACATGATGCGGCCGAGCTTGCGGTGGAAGCTGTCGACGGTCTCGTTGCCGTTGTTGGCGACGATGCTGTCGATGCGCTGCTCCACCTCTTGCTTCGCGGCCACCATCGCGGGGTGGTCGTCGCCGATCTTCTCGGGCTTGTGGGTCGCGAGGAAGTGCCCGATCGTGTAGGGCAACACGAAGTAGCCGTCGGCCAGGCCCTGCATCAGCGCGCTGGCACCGAGGCGGTTGGCGCCGTGCTCGGAGAAGTTGGCCTCGCCGATCACGTGCAGGCCCGGCACATTGCTCATCAGGTTGTAGTCCACCCACAGGCCGCCCATCGTGTAGTGCGGCGCGGGGAAGATCTTCATCGGCATCTCGTAGGGATCTTCCGCCGTGATCTTGTGATACATGTGGAAGAGATTTCCGTACTTGGCCGAGATGACGTCGCGCCCGTCACGCTTGATGGCGTCGCGGAAGTCGAGGTAGACAGCCTCGCCGCCACCGACGCCACGGCCCTCGTCGCAGACGTACTTCGCGTTGCGGCTCGCGACGTCGCGCGGGACGAGGTTGCCGAAGCTGGGGTACTTCCGCTCGAGGTAGTAGTCGCGCTCGTCCTCGGGGATGTCCTTGGCCTTGCGCGTATCCCCCGCCTTCTTGCTGACCCAGACGCGGCCATCGTTGCGCAGCGACTCGCTCATCAGCGTGAGCTTGGACTGGTACTCGCCCTTGACCGGGATGCAGGTCGGGTGGATCTGCGTGTAGCACGGGTTGGCGAAGTACGCGCCGCGCTTGTAGGCGCGCCACGCCGCGGTGGCGTTGCAGCCCATCGCGTTGGTCGAGAGGTAGAAGACGTTGCTGTAGCCTCCGGTCGCGAGGACCACGGCGTGCGCCGCATGCGACTCGACTTTGCCGGTGACCAGGTTGCGGGTGACGATGCCGCGCGCGACGCCGTCGACCAGCACCAGGTCGAGCATTTCGGTGCGCGGGAACATCTTGACCTTGCCGACCTCGATCATCTTCTCGAGCGCCTGGTAGGCGCCGAGCAGCAGCTGCTGACCGGTCTGACCGCGCGCATAGAAGGTACGGCTGACCTGCGCGCCGCCAAAGCTGCGGTTGTCGAGCAGGCCGCCATAGTCACGCGCGAAGGGGACGCCCTGCGCGACGGCCTGATCGATGATGTTCACGCTGAGCTGCGCGAGGCGGTAGACGTTGGACTCTCGCGCCCGGAAGTCGCCGCCCTTCACCGTGTCGTAGAAGAGCCGGTAGATGCTGTCGCCGTCGTTCTGGTAGTTTTTGGCGGCGTTGATGCCACCCTGAGCGGCGATGCTGTGGGCGCGACGCGGGCTGTCCTGGTAGCAGAACACCTTCACGTTGTAGCCGAGCTCACCCATGGTGGCAGCCGCGGAGGCGCCGGCGAGGCCGGAGCCGACGACGATGACGTCGAACTTCCGCTTGTTCGCAGGGTTCACGAGCTTCATGTCGAAGCGGTGCTGGTCCCAGCGCTTCTCGATCGGCCCGGTCGGCTCGTTGGACGACAGCGTCTGCTTGGTGCTGCTCATCGTGTCCTCCTAGCGGACGTCGGCGCCGACGAGGCCCAGCAGGACCGCCAGCGGTATGGAGAGGTTGCCGACCGCGACGATGACGCCGACGGCCGGGCCCAACTTGTCGACGATCGCGGCGTAGCGCGCCGTGCGCAGACCGAGCGTCTGGAAGATGCTCGAGACCGCGTGGTGCAGGTGCAGCGCGACGAGGATGTTGGCGACCACGTACAG
>JBEARB010000051.1:0-5168 GCA_041163625.1 Pseudomonadota bacterium
TCAGCGGTGCAGGGGTTGCCGTCGTCGCAGCTCTTGAGCGGGCCGGCGACGCAGCTGCCCCCCTCGCAGCTGTCGCCGACGGTGCAGGGGTTGCCGTCGGCGTCGCACGCGCTGCCCTGCGCCAAGGGGGCGTGGGTGCAGGCGCCTTGCCCGGCGTCGCAGGCGTCGGTGGTGCATGGGTCGCCGTCGTCGCAGAGGTCGTTGTCGGTCTGGCCGTCGCAGTCGTCGTCCTTGCCGTTGCAGGCCTCCGGCGCGGGCGCCGCCGCGTCGCAGCTCGCCGCCGCGCCGGCCTGCTTGCACTGCAACGCGCCGCTGCAGACCAGCTCGCCCTGCGGCGAGACCACCGCCTGCTTGCAGCTGCCGACCAGCGCGAGCGCGGCGGCGTTGGCCGAGCAGGTGCAGCTGCCGAGCGCGCCGTTGCCGTCGACCGGGACGCATTGGTTGGTGGCGTTGCCCTCGACGTCGAAGGCCTTCTTGCACGCGGCGTCGGCCGGGCAGTCGTCGTCGGTGGCGCAGCCGACGCCGCAGAAGGCGCCGGCGTCGCCGCGGTCGACGCAGCGGGCGTCGGTCACGCCGGGGTGGTTGCAGTCGGCGCTGGCGCTGCACGGCGAGCAGAGCCGCGCCCAGGCGCTGACGCAGGCTTGCAGCACGTCGCTGCCCTGTGGGATGGCCGCGCACCGCTGGCCTGGGCCGCAGCTGTCGACGCAGGGGGCCGCGCAGCGCTTGCCTTCGGGGCTCTCGAGGCACAGGCCGGCGTCGCAGTCCGCTGCGTCGGTGCAAGGGCAGCCCGCGCTGCCGGGGCAGATGGCCTCGCTGTCGGCGCTGGTGTCGGCGCCGGTGGCGGTGTCGACGCCGGTGTTGCTGTCGTCGCTGGTGGCCGTGTCGGCGCCGCTGGCGTCGTTTGTGACCGCGTCGCTGCTCCCGCCGGCGTTGCCCTGGCCATCGCTCTCGCCGCAGCCGAGGACGCCGACGAAGCAGCAACAAACAACAGCGATCACCAGCCTGGTTCGCATGCCCTCTCCTGAGGTCTCTCGTTGCTACCCGACCCGAGTAGTGAAGCGTCGTTTGGTTGAGGCAGTCAAGGGGTGAAGACCGTCATCGCGAAGTGCGTCGGCATCGAGACCTCCGGCGGGCGCCCCGATTCGGTGCATGGTCTGCCCGAGTCTCTAGAACTCGGAGCCCACGCAGAGCTGGGCGCCCGGCTTGCTCGGCACCTCGAAGGCGAGGCTGAGGCTGCCGTACTTGGCGGTGTAGCTGCCCGCGGCGAGCTTGGGCGCGGCGCAGGTGGTTTGGCCGGCGCCGCTGCAGTCGGCGGTGCAGGGTTGGCCGGGCGAGGCCGTATTCTCGATGCAGATCTGTGCGTCGACGACCAACGCCCCGTCGCCGTCGATGGCGGCGCTGCAGGTCTTGCTGTGGACCTTCGTGCACGAGCTCGAGAAGCAGCCCTTCGGCCAGAGCACGACGTCGAACGCCTCGCCGACCGCCAAGCCGTTGCCCCCGCCCTGCGGCTGCAGGCAGAGCTTGCCGACCTCGGTCGCGTTGCCCGCGCTGCAGCCGCCCCCGCCCTTGCCGGGGCAGCACGCCTCCCAGGTCTGCGCTTTCCAGCCCTCGGGCAGGCAGGTCGAGGGGAACATCCACAGCTTGCCGGTGCTCGGCTCGATGGCGCAGGTCTCCGCGTCGCCGCAGCCCGCTTCGCCCGACATGCAGCCCTGGAAGACCGGCGTCGCCGGCTCGTTCTTGCAGCTCGCTTCGGGTGCCCACGCCGAGAGCGGCGCGCACGAGGGCGAGACCTTGCACTTCGTCTCGTCGAGCTTGGCGCAGCCGGCGCCGAACGCCGGATCGGGGCCCGCGGCGCAGACGCCCGACTCGCACCACGCGACCGCTGGGCCGCACCCCATCTCGGTGCAAGCGGTGGCGTCGCAGGCGCCGGGCGCCGGACCCAGCGCAGCTTTGGCCTCGCTCGCGTGGTCCTTGTGGAAGGCCCCGAGCTTGCCGCCGTTGCAGTGGTCGCAGCAGGCCAACTCCACCGGCACGCAATCAGCGCTGGCGCTGCAGGCGGTCCACTTCGCCGAGGTCGTGCCGGCATCGGTGACGGCGTCGCTGCCGCCCACACCACCGCCGCCGACATCACCGCCGCCGACATCACCGCCGCCGACATCACCGTCGCCGACGCTGTCGCCGGCGACGGAATCTCCTGCGGTATCGGCCAAGCTGCCAGCCTCGGAGCCGACGTCCGGCTCGCCTGCACCGCTGCCGCCCGAGTCGGTGCTACAGCCCCATGCTGCCGCGAGCAGCACGATCGCCAGGGTTCGAATGCTGTTGCTCATGTGGACTCCATCTTCGCACCGCATTGGTTGCTCTGCGTGCGGATCAAGGTTGGGCGAAGACCTGTGAGAGTTCGCGGAATGCCTTGAACTCGAGCGCGTTGCCGGCGGGATCGCGCACGAAGACGGTCCCTTGCTCACCGACCTCGCCGGCGAAGCGGATGCGCGGGCCGATGACGGTCGGCAGGTCCGCGAGCCGCTCGCAGAGCGCCTGCCAGGGCTCCCACGGCAGCACCACGCCGAAATGGGGGATCGGTACGGCGTCGCCGTCGACGGCGTTGGCGGCCCGATCGCCGGCGCCCTCGGCCAGATGCAGGCTGAGCTGATGGCCGAACAAGTCGAAGTCGACCCAGCGCTCGGCGCTGCGACCCTCGCGGCAGCCGAGGCGTCCGCCGTAAAAGGCGCGGGCGGCGTCGAGGTCGTCGACCGGCATCGCGAGGTGGAAGGGCGTCAGCGTGGGCAGGCTCATGCGGCGGCTCCTCGGCAGGGCTACGGTTGTCAGCTCGGACGGCGCCCGAGCAGCTCCAGCACCGCGGCGCGCACCTGCGGCACCGAATCGTCGCGCAGCGCGTCGAGCACCGACCAGGTCTCGGCCTCGATCGCCTCGGTCGGCCAATGGCTCAGCACCGCGAGCGCGTTGAAGCGCAGCGCGATGCTCGGCGCGGCGAGGCATTCGACGACGAAGGTCGCAAACGCGCCGGGCGCGGCGGCACAGGCGGCGAGCAGCGGCAAGAGGCGGGCTTCGAGCGCCTTGGGCACCATCAGCTCGTCGTCGTCGGCGCCCTTGGGGCCGCCGCAGCTGCTGCAGCCCGCCTGGCTGGCGAGCGAACAGAGCTCGCCCTCGCGCATCCGGCGGGATTGCAGGGCCGCGACGCCGGCGTCGAGCGCGACGTCGCGCACGGCGGGCAGGTCGAGCGCGGCGAGGGCGACGCTCCAGGTGCCGGCGTCGTCGGGGGCGGCGCGCAGGCGCTCGGCGAGAGCGAAGGACACGTCGATGCGCACGGCGCGGGCGACGCGCAGCGCTTCCAACGCCGCGAAGGCGGGCGCGCTGCCGACTCGCTCGGGCAGGTAGGCGGTCCAGAGCGCGTCCGCGCCGCGGGGCGGCCGGGAGAGCACGGCGAGGATGGCGGCTTCGAGGGCGGTGGCGAGCGCGTCGTCCCAGCCGGCTGCGCGGTCGTCCGGGCCGATGCGCGGGCTGGCGCAGAGCTGTCGGCTCATCAGCAGCAGCGCGAGCTCGGCGGTGGTGGCGCCGCGGGCGGTGGTGGCGTCGGCGAAGGCGCGCAGGCAGGCGGCGCCGTCCTCGACGTCGAGCAGGTCGCCGGCCGGGCCGGTGGTCAGGGCGGCTTCGACCAGCGCGGCGAGGACGCGGGCGACGCCGGCGAGCGTGGCGTCGTCGGCCTCGGCCTGCGCGCGGGCGAGGAATCCGGGCAGATCGCAGGCGTCCGCGACGCTGCGCGCGGCCCAGGCGAGCAGATCACCGAGCTCGAGCGCGGCGGCCAGCAGCGTGCGCTGCTCGGCGGCGTCGAGGTCGTAGGCGGCGAGTTGGTCGATCACGTCGACGCGGCGGTCGGCCCGCGCGAGCGGCAGCGCCTGCCAGAGCAGGGCGAACGCGGCGTCGGCGTCGAGCCCGTCGTGCACGGCCTCCCAATCGACGGCGTGGCCGGCGCGGACCTCGGCGAGGACGTCTTCGGTGGAGGGGGGCGCGGGCGCCTCGGCGGGCGCGCGGCCGAACAGCTTGGACCACAGACTCACGGCGTCGGTCTCCGTTGGCGGGGGCCACGAGGATTTCAGATCTCGCCGCGGCCGTCGAATCCGATCGCGGCGGAGCGATTCGGAACCGTGGTCAGATCTTGCCAGCGGCCCGGGCGACGCGGACACTCGCCCCGTCATGGACGTCGTCCTCGCCAGCCTCTACTTCGCCATCCTGCTCTGGTCCGCGGCCTGGGGTTCGTTCCTCAACGTCGTGATCTACCGCGTGCCGGCCGGACTCTCGGTGGTGGCACCCGCCTCGCGCTGCCCGCATTGCGAGACGCCGATCGCCTGGTGGCAGAACGTCCCCGTGCTCGGCTGGGCCTTCATCGGCGGCCGTTGCTGGACGTGCAAGGCGCCGATCTCGATGCGCTACCCGGCGGTCGAGGCGGTCGTCGCAGCACTCGGCGTGGCCGTCGCAGTGCCCTGGGTCGCAGGCTGGGCCGCGGGCGAGCTCGACGTGCAGCACGCCCTCGCCGGCGGCCTCGCCGAGCAGGCCTTCGTCTTCGCCTTGGTCGCCATCGCGATGATCGACGCCGACACCTTCCTCATCCCCGACGGCCTCTCGCTGCCGCTGCCGCTGCTCGGCATCGTGGTCGCGGTCGGCCTCGGCGAGCCCCGAGATCTGAGCTGGCAGCAGGCGGCGATCGGCGCGGCGGCCGGCGGCTTCGGCACCCTCGCGGTGCAATGGGGCTACAGCGCCGTGACCGGTCGCGAGGGGCTGGGCACCGGCGACGTGAAGCTGCTCGCGGGCCTGGGCGCTTGGCTCGGCCCGGCCGCGCTGCCGCCGCTGCTGCTCGCTGCGAGCCTGCAGGGGCTGCTCTTCGCCGCGGGTCAGGCGCTGCTCGGACGTGATCTGGCCGGCGAACGCGGCGTCGCGAGCATGCGCCACGTCGCGCTGCCCTTCGGCCCCTTCCTTGCCTTGGCCGGCATCGAGTGGCTGTTGGTCGGCCGGCGCCTCGCGCCGCAGCTGGCCGCGCTGCTGGGGGGCTAGCCTTGCGTCTGCGCGGCCGCACGTTGCTCCTGCTGCTGGCGGTGGCGCTGCTGCCGATGGCGTTGATGCTCTGGCTCGCCGGCGGCTTGCTCCGCGACAGC